>NZ_JBFUAG010000004.1:0-400885 GCF_056406375.1 Rhodobacter sp. P1_C2 | reverse complement strand
GGCCATCGGCAACGCGATCTTCAACGCGGTCGGCGTCCGCCTGCGCCACCTGCCGATGACGCCGCAAGCCATCCTCGACGGTCTGAAGGTCTGAAGCGGCTGAGATGACGAAAGGCGAGGCCCCTGCACCGGGGTCTCGCCTTTTCATTTGGGGTCCGCTCTGCCGCGGCCAAACCAAAGGAGCGCTGGCGCGCAAGTCCTTGTCTCGCCTCTGGCCTGCGGCCAACCGGCTCGGGCTTGCCTCCGGCGGGGATATTTGGGCTGAGTGAAGGGACAGGGGCGCCGGGCGTGCCCTTATCGCACTTTCAGGGTGGCGAGGCCGACCATGGCGAGGATCAGGCTGATGATCCAGAAGCGGATCACGATCTGCGGTTCGGCCCAGCCGCGCTTTTCGAAATGGTGGTGGATCGGGGCCATCAGGAAGATGCGCTTCTTGGTGCGCTTGTAGTAGAGGACCTGGATGATGACCGAGAGCGCCTCGACCACGAAGAGGCCGCCGACCACGGCGAGGACGATCTCGTGCTTGATGCAGACGGCGATGGCGCCGAGCGCGCCGCCAAGGGCCAGGGAGCCGGTGTCGCCCATGAAGACGGCGGCCGGCGGGGCGTTGTACCAAAGGAACCCGAGGCCCGCGCCGAAGAGGGCGGCGGAGAAGATCAGGATCTCACCCGTGCCGGGGACGAAATGCACGCCAAGGTATTCGGCGAAGTTGAAGTTGCCGACGACATAGGAGATCACGCCCAGCGTCGCCCCGGCGATCATCACCGGCATGATGGCCAGACCGTCGAGCCCGTCGGTCAGGTTCACCGCATTGGCCGAGCCCACGATCACCAGCATGCCGAAGGGGATGAAGAAAAAGCCGAGGTTGAAGAGCGCGTTCTTCAGGACCGGCAGGGCGAGGGTATTGCTCAGCCCCTCGGGGTGGAAGCGGGCGGCGGCATAGGTCGCCAGCGCCGCGATCAGCAGGCCAAGGCCCATCCGGATGCGGCTGGAGACGCCCTTGGTGTTCTGCTTGGTCACCTTGGCATAGTCATCGGCAAAGCCGATCATCCCGAAGGCGAGCGTCACCAGCAGCACGATCCAGATATAGGGATTGTCGAGCCGCGCCCAGACCAGGGTCGAGAACATCAACGAGGACAGGATCAGAAGCCCGCCCATCGTCGGCGTGCCGGCCTTGGAGAGGTGGCTTTGCGGGCCATCGTCGCGGATCGGCTGGCCCTTGCCCTGCTTGCGGCGCAAGAGGTCGATCAGCGGCCGGCCGAAGATGAATCCGAAGATCAGCGCCGTCAGGAAGGCGCAGCCCGCCCGAAAGGTGATGTATTTGAAAAGATTGAATACACCGCCACCCTCAGCGAATTGCGTCATCCAGTAGAGCATTATTCCCCTCCAAATCCATGGGAAGCGGTGGATTGACCTAATTTCTTGAGGGCGTCAACGAGGAGCGACACTTTTATGCCTTTCGAGCCTTTGACCAGCACCACATCGCCGGCATCGGCGAGGCTGCGGACGCGCGGCAGCAGGTCTTTCGCGTTTTCCACCCACTCGCCGCGTTGGGCGCGCGGCAAAAGCTGCCAGAGCGCCTTCATCCTTGGCCCGACGCAGTGGATCTGGGTGATCTTTTCCAGCCCCGGATGGCGGGAGATGGCCTGGTGGAGTTCGATCTCGGTCGGCCCCAGTTCCAGCATGTCGCCCAGGATGGCGATCCGGCGCCCTTGCGAGATCCGCCCCGGCCCGTCCTCGGGCACGGCGGCGATCAGCACGTCGAGGGCGGCGGCCATCGAGGTCGGGTTGGCGTTATAGGCGTCGTCGATCAGGTCGAAGCCGTGGTTCTCGACCGCGTCCAGAAGGATGCGTTCGCGCATGCCGCGGCCGGGCGGCGGGGTCCAGCGGCCAAGGTCGGTGGCAGAGATCACCGGGTCAAGGCCAAGCGCCGCCGCGACGGCGAGGGCGCCGAGGCCGTTGTTGGCAAAGTGGCGGCCGGGGCTGAGCACCTTGAAGAGGAAGGGCTGCCCCTGATGTTCGGCCCGCACGATGGTGGCGCGGTCGCAGAGCGTGGCCGAGGTCATCCGGTAATCCGCCTCGGTCCCGGCGCCGAAGGTCACGACCTTGGCCCCTGCCGCATGGGCGGCGTCGATCAGGATGGGAGAGGTCTCCTGCCCCGCCGGCACGACGGCGGTGCCGCCCGGCTCCAGCCCTTCGAAGATCGCGGCCTTTTCGCGGGCGATACCGTCCAGCCCGCCGAACGCCTCCAGATGGGCGGCGGCGATGATGGTGATGAGGGCGACATGCGGCCGGGCCATGCGGGACAGGGGCGCAATCTCGCCCGGGTGGTTCATCCCGATCTCGATCACGGCGAAGTCGCTGGCCTGCGGCATCCGCGCCAAGGTCAGGGGCACGCCCCAATGGTTGTTGTAGCTCGCCTCGGCGGCATGGACGCTGCCCTGCCCGGAAAGGATGGCGCGCAGCATCTCCTTGGTCGAGGTTTTGCCGACCGAGCCCGTCACGCCCACCACCCGCGCCTTGGTGCGGGCGCGGCCAGCCTCGCCCAGGAGGGTCAGGGCCGCCAGAACGTCATCGACGATCAGCAGGGGCGCGTCGGGGCTGACCCCCTCGGGGATGCGCGAGACGAGGGCGGCCGCCGCCCCCCTGGCAAGGGCCGTCACGACGAAGTCATGGCCGTCGCGGATGTCCTTCAGCGCCACGAACAGATCGCCCGGCTGCAGCGTCCTTGTGTCGATCGACACGCCTTTCGCGGCCCAGGGGGCGGTCACTTTCCCGCCCGTGGCCGCGGCCGCATCGTCCGAGGTCCAGAGGATATCCGTCATATCACACCATCCAGCGCCGCCACGGCGATACTCGCCTGTTCCACATCGTCAAAGGGGTAGATGTCGCCCTTGATCACCTGCCCCGTCTCATGCCCCTTGCCCGCGACCAGCAGCGCATCGCCCGGGCCAAGCGCATCGACCCCGCGCAGGATGGCCTCGGCGCGGTCGCCGACCTCGTTCGCCTCGGGGCAGGCCTGCAGGATGGCGGCGCGGATCGTGGCCGGGTCTTCCGAGCGCGGGTTGTCGTCGGTCACGAAAAGCACATCGGCATTTTCGCGC
This sequence comes from Rhodobacter sp. P1_C2, assembly GCF_056406375.1. Taxonomy (NCBI): domain Bacteria; kingdom Pseudomonadati; phylum Pseudomonadota; class Alphaproteobacteria; order Rhodobacterales; genus Rhodobacter; species Rhodobacter sp. P1_C2. The sequence goes on along the minus strand of NZ_JBFUAG010000004.1, from coordinate 397,781 downwards.
GCCGCCTGCCCCATCAGGGGCCGCTTGCCGCGGTCGCGGTCGCCACCGGCGCCGAAGACCACGACGATGCGGCCCATCACATGCGGGCGCAGCGCGGTCAGGGCGGTGGCGATGGCATCGGGCGTATGGGCATAGTCGACAAAGACCGAGGCGCCGTTCTTGCGGGTGGCGGCGAGCTGCATCCGCCCGCGCACGCCGGTCAGCTGCGGCAGCGTGGCAAAGACATCGCCCGGCGCCTCGCCCGCCGCAATCACCAGGGCTGCGGCAAGGGCCACGTTCTCGGCCTGGAACCCGCCAATCAGGTTGAGCCGCGATTGGTAGCTCACACCGCGGAAGGACAGGCGCAGATCCTGCCCGGTGGCATCGAAGCGCTGGCCCAGCAGGCGCAGGTCGGCCTCCGCCCCGTGGCCGAGCGTGATCACACCCTCGCCCCGGTCGCGGGCCATGGCGGCCAGTTCGGCCCCCTTGGGGTCGCTGAGGTTGATCACTGCCACGCCCTCGGGCGGCAGAACCCGGGTGAAAAGCCCGGCCTTGGCGGCGAAATAGGCCTCGAAGGTCTTGTGATAGTCGAGGTGATCTTGCGTGAAATTGCTGAACCCCGCCGCCTTCAGCTTCACCCCGTCCAGCCGGCGCTGGTCCAGCCCGTGGGAGGAGGCCTCCATCGCCGCATGGGTCACCCCGGCCGCCGCCGCCTCGGCCAGCATCTTGTGCAAGGTGATCGGGTCGGGCGTGGTATGGGCCGAAGGCGCCGCCCAGGCGCCCTCGACACCGGTGGTGCCGATGTTGATGGCGGCATGGCCCAGCAGCATCCAGATCTGCCGGCAGAAGGTCGCGGTGGAGGTCTTGCCATTGGTCCCGGTCACCGCGACCATCGTCGCGGGCTGGGCGCCAAACCAGAGGGCCGCCGCACGGGCCAGCGCCTCGCGCGCATCCTCGGCCACCACCAGCGCCACGGCCTGGCCGCCCGGCGCCGCTTCGAGCGCCTCTTGCGCGAGGCCGGCGCCGAGGACATCCGTCAGGATGGCCGAGGCGCCGGCACCCACCGCCGCGCCGATGAAGCTGGCGCCATGGGCGGCAGACCCGGGCAAGGCGGCGAACAGGAAACCGGGCCGCACGGCGCGGCTGTCGGCGGTCAGGCCGGTCACCAGAGGATCACGGCCCGCCCTTGCGGACAGGCCGAGATGGGACAGGGTTTTGGCAGCGGGGCTCATCGTCTTTACTCCTGGGCCACCGGGTCCTTGGCCGGGGCATTGAAGGACGCCATCGTCGCAAGATCGCTCGCCGCGATCTTCGGGCGCAGGCCCAGCAGGGGGGCGACGCGGCGGATGATCTCGCCCGCCACCGGCACGGCCGTATAGCCCGCCGTCCGGCGCGGCTTCAACCCGGCGGTTTCCACCGGCTCGTCCAGCGTCACGATCAGCACATATTTCGGGTCGCTGGCCGGGAAGACCGAGGCGAAGGTGTTGATCACCTTGTCATGGTCATAGCCCGCACCGTTCTTCTTGGGCTTTTCCGCCGTCCCAGTCTTGCCCGCCACTTCATAGCCCGGCACATCGGCGAAGGTCGCCGTTCCCTCGGTCACCACGCGACGCATCATCTGCACGCAAGCATAGGCGGTGGGCTGGGTGATCACCCGCGGCCCCGGCGTATGGGTTTCCGAATGCAAGAGCGTCGGCGTCACCTTCAACCCGCCATTGGCGATGGTCGAATAGGCCGCCGCGAGGTTGAGCAGGCTGGTCGAGACCCCATGACCATAGGAGGCGGTCACCGTGACGATCCCCGACCAGTTCTTCGGCACCAGGGCCCGGGCCGAAGGCGCCTCGATCAGCTCGACCTGGGGCGGGTCCAGCAGGCCCATGGTTTTCAGGAAGGCCTGTTGCCGCTCGGCCCCGATCATCAGGCCGATATGCGCCGCCCCGATGTTGGACGAGACCGCGATGATATCGGCCACCGATTTCGTCGGGCCATAATTGTGGTTATCGAATTCGTTGATCCGGAACCCGTCATAGATGAAGGGCTGCTTGGTATCGACCTGGGTGTCGGGGCCGACGAGGCCAAGGTCCATCGCCTGGGCCACCGCAAAGATCTTGAAGGTCGAGCCAAGCTCGTAGACCCCCTGCACCGCCCGATTGAACAGGGGATTGTCCGACGGGTCGACCGAGGGCGGAATGCCGGGCCGGTCGTTGGGGTCGAAATCGGGCAGGCTCGACATGGCGAGGATCTCGCCGGTATGCACATCCATCAGGATCGCCGCCGCGCCCTTGGCCTGCAGCGTGTGCATGCCGGTGGAGAGCACCTCTTCGACATTGGCCTGCAGCGTCAGGTCGATGGAAAGGGAGAGCGGATTGGCCGATTGCGCCGGATCGTGCAGGCGCGCATCCAGCGCCTTCTCGATCCCGGCGGTGCCGATCACCTCGGCCGAATCCACGCCCTCGGCGCCAAAGGCCGCGCCGCCGAGGATATGGGCCGCAAGATTGCCATTGGGGTAAAGCCGCATCTCGCGCGGGCCGAAATAAAGGCCGGGGTCGCCGATCTCATGCACCTTCTGCATCTGCTCGGGGCTCAGCACCTTGCGCACCCAAAGGAAGCTGCGGCCGTCGGTGAAGCGACGTTCCAGCGCCTTGGCATCCATCTCGGGGAAGATCGCGGCAAGCTCGGTGGCGGCATGCACCGGGTCCACCATGTCGCGCGGCTGGGCGTAAAGCGAATGGGTCAGCATGTTGGTGGCCAGGATCCGGCCATTGCGGTCGAGGATGTCAGACCTTTGCGCCGTGATCTCCGACCCGCCCGCCGCCGTCCTCGGCTCGGAGGGTTCCGAGGCCGCCAGGGTCCCCATCCGCGCCCCGATCACGCTGAAGGCGATGAAGAAGCCGAAGGCCAGGATCATCAGCCGGCGCTCGGCCCGGGCGCGGGACTTGTCGCGCATCGCCTCGTGGCGGATCGCGATGTTTTCCTTTTCGATCGTATCGGGGTTTTCCCCCTTGGCCCGCGCTTCCAGGATGCGGGCCAGCGGACGGAGCGGCGTGCGGATCATGGATTTTGCTCCCCGATGACGGCGGCAGTTGCCACAGGTTTGGTGACGGGCTTGATGATCTTCTTGACGACGGGCGTTGCCGCTTTCGTCGCCGCAGGCTTGGCGGTGGTTTTCTCGGCAGCGGCAGCGGCGGCCTTGACCGGGGGTTTCGTCGTGGTTTTCGCCGCAGGAACCACGGCAGAGGCGACGGCCGCATCGACGGCGGATTGGCTCGCGGCCTTGGCGGCGGTCTTCTCCGCCACCGGCGCGGAAGCGGTCTGCGCCGGGCGGGCGGCGGGCTTCACGGTCGGCTTGACCTCGGCCTTGACCGGAACCGGCTCGACCGCGGCTTTGACCTCGGGCTTCGCGGCAGGTTTGGCGGCAGGTTTCGGGGCGGCCTTCGCCGCAGGCTTGGCAGCCGAGGCCACCACGATCGTGGCCGCCGCCGTCGGCGCCACCGCTGCCGCGACTTTCGGCGCGGGCGAGGTCGGGGCCGCGGCCTTGGCCACCGTCAGCTTCGGCGCCGCGATCTTCGCGGTTGCGGGTTCCGGCTGCGCCCCGGCGCCAAGGTCGGGCGCATCCAGCGAGCCTTCGGTCGCCACGGTCCCGGTGATGACCAGCGCGGGCGGCGCGGGCATCTGGATCTGGTTGGCGCTGCTCAGCTGATCCGGGTCGATCGGCATCAGGCCCAGCCGGTCGAAATTCATCGCCGCCAGATCGCGCAGCCGCGCCGGCCGGTTGAGATAGGCCCATTCCGCCTTCTGCATCGCGATCTCGTCGCGCAACGAGGCGATTTCATCCTGCACCGCGGCCATTTTCTTCAACTGGTGCTGGGTCGCGTAATTCTCGCGGTAGGCCCAGAAGGCCAGGCCCAGGACGGCAAGAAAGGACAGGATGTAAAGCACGGGGCGCATTCAGCGGCTTCCTTTATGGGATGCTTGGGTGCGGGAACGGGAAGGATGCGATTTCTGGGTCTGTAATTTGGAGGTCTGGGGCACATCAATATCCGCCGGATTGACCGCCATGGCGGGAGCGGCGGTCCGCCGGGCCACCCGCAGCTTGGCCGAACGGGCGCGCGGGTTGTCGAGCAGCTCTTCCTCGTCCGGCTCGATGGCGCGCTTGTTGACCAGATCGAAGCGGGCCGTGCTGGTGGCCTTGACGGGGGCATAGCGGTTGGCATTGGCCTCGTTGCCCGAGGCCTGCTGGAAAAAGCGTTTGACGATGCGGTCTTCCAGGCTGTGGAAGGTGACGACGGCGAAAAGCCCGCCGGGCTTCAGCGCGCGTTCGGCGGCGGCAAGCCCCTCGGCAAGTTCGGAAAACTCGGCATTGACCGCGATGCGCAGGGCCTGAAAGCTGCGGGTGGCCGGATGGCTCTGTCCGGGCTTCGGCCGCGGCAGACAGCGCGAGATCACTTCGGCCAGCTGCAGGGTCGTCTCGAAAGGCGCCTTGGCGCGCGCCTCGACGATGGCACGTGCGATCCGGCGCGAGGCGCGCTCTTCACCGTAAACATAAAGGATATCGGCAATCTCGCCCTCACCCGCCGTGTTGACGAGATCGGCGGCAGAGGGGCCCTCCTGGCTCATCCGCATGTCGAGGGGGCCGTCCTTCTGGAAGGAAAAGCCGCGCTCGGCCTGGTCGATCTGCATCGAGGAGATGCCGAGATCGAGAACAACCCCGTCCAGCGGCTCGCCGGCGAGGGTGTCCAGCTGTGAGAAGGTGCCCTCGACCAGCTTCAGCCGGTCTCCATAGGCGCCGGCCCAGGGGGCAGCCATCTGATGCGCGAGCGGGTCGCGGTCGATGCCGATCACCTTGGCAGCCCCGGCCTCCAACAGACCACGGGCATAGCCCCCTGCCCCGAAGGTGCCATCAAGCCAGACGCCGCCGACCGGCGCCACCGCGGCCAGCAGGGGCCGCAGCAAAACCGGGATATGTGGTTTGCGATCGGGCAGCGGATCGCTTGTCTGCACTTCGTCCCCCTAAACAGTTGTCTGGAACAGCGACGACGGGTCGGCACCGGCGAGAATTTTGGATTCCAGCGCCTGAATGACAGGCTTGCGGCGCAGACGGTAGGTGTCGGCGCGCCAGATGCGGAAAGAATGCTTGGAGCCGATGAAGGCCAGTTCGACCTCTTCCTTCGGCAGGTCGAGCTTTTCGCGGACCTGCGGCGGCGGGCTGAAGCGGCCGTCCTTGTCGGTCTCGATGCTCACGGATTGTTCATAGAAAATCGCGTTGGCCAGCTCGTATTCCTCCGAGCCCATCGGCAGTTGGCTGATCCGGCGGTCCAGATCCTCGACCCCGGCCTGGGTGAAGCCTTCGACAAAGGCGCGGTCCGTGCCGCCATAGACGAGGAGGATCTGAAAGCCGGCACCGGAGGCGGGTTTGTCGTTGGCATCGAAGACATGTCGAAAGGGCGCGGGCAGCATGACGCGGCCCTTGGAATCTACCTTCAGGTAGTGTTCGCCCCTGAACGTCGCTATCGCCACGGCCTTGCGGCCTCCTTGTAAGCCCCTGTCACAGGGCGTAAAAAAATACGGCGGACCTTGCTGCTGCCACTGCAGGGTCCGCCGCCTGTCCCATCGCTGGGCGTCCGGCTTCGCGCGCCATCTTGGGGGAGATGTCTGCTCGCGCCACGCGCCGGATTCGATTGTCTTTTTTAGAGGGGGTAGCCTGTATGAACCTGCCTCTGGCTCTTTTATTTTGGGCTTGTCGTCCGCCCTGTAAGTACTGCCCGTCTCTTGGGATGTTTATGCCCGGGAGGATGCCCCACTTCAAGGGAAATTTCGGGAAATCGCCCCACTTGTTGTTCCAGGGACGCGCCTGAAGCAAGATCTTGTCGGGAAAAATCCACAGCTAGTGGGAGGGCCGCAGAGCCTCCCCAGATTTAGCGGGGTCGCGGCCGCACAGAAACCGCGCCCTGTTGCCGGAAAATCACACTCAACTTTGGTGTTTGGTGGCCGAAACCGCGAAGTGGGCCGATTTCCCGGAGGAGTCACGCCGAATCACCCGCGCGTGATCGGCCGTGATGGCGCCGACGGGGGCATTTTCCCGAATCCGCCCCGGGCTCGCGGTCTTTGGTGGGGCGATTTCCCGGTCAGAACCGCCAGAGGGCGCTCGGAAGGCCGATGAGGGCCTCGAATGCGCCCCCTCCCCTTCATCCAGATCCAAATATCCATGAAAGGGTCGATATAAGGACAAGGCCGGAAGGTTCTCCCCCCGGCCTTGCGCAATCTCTGGTCTCAGCCCATCCCGCCGTCGATCAGCCGGCGGGCGAGCCGCAGATAGGGTTCGGCCAGCGGGCCGTCCGTTGCGGCGATCGGCGTGCCCGCGTCACCGGCCAGCCGCACTTCCAGGTTCAGGGGCAATTCGCCGAGGAAGGGCAGATCCAGCTTCAGCGCCTCGGCCGCCACGCCGCCATGGCCGAAGATATGCGCCTCATGGCCGCAGTTCGGGCAGATATAGGTGGACATGTTCTCGATCAGGCCCAGAACCGGCACCTTCAGCTTGGCGAACATGTCGAGCGCCTTGCGTGCATCCAGCAGCGCCACGTCCTGCGGGGTGGAGACGACGATGGCCCCGGTCAGATGGGTACGCTGCGCCAGCGTCAGCTGCACATCGCCCGTACCGGGCGGCAGGTCGATGACGAGGACGTCGAGCGCGCCCCAGGCCACCTGGTTGATCAGCTGCTGCAGCGCGCCCATCAGCATCGGCCCGCGCCAGATCACCGCCTCGTCTTCCTTAAGCATCAGCCCGATCGACATCATGGTGACGCCATGCGCCACCAGAGGCTCGATCGTCTTGCCATCGGGCGAGGCCGGGCGCTTGGACACACCCATCATCCGCGGCTGGCTCGGACCGTATATATCGGCATCCAGCAGGCCGACCCGCCGCCCCTGCCGCGCCAGCGCCACCGCGAGGTTCGAGGCGACGGTCGACTTGCCGACCCCGCCCTTGCCCGAGGCCACCGCGACGATCCGGTCGATACCGCTGACCCGCGCCGGCCCGCCCTGATGCGGCGTCGGATGGCCGCCGATTTTGAGCGAGGGCGGCGGCGCCCCGGCGGGCGCAGGCGCAGGGCGCGCCGCCGGGCCATGCGCCGTCATCACCGCCTGAACGCTCGCCACGCCGGGAAGCGCCTTCAGGGCAGATTCGGCCGCCTGATGCGCCCCGGCGAGGGCGCGCGCCAGATCCGGGCTCGCCGCCTCGATGACAAAGCGGATCGTGCTGCCCGATCCGCCCTCTTCTACCGTTAGTGCACGAATCAAATCGTCGCTCACCAGAGTACCTCCGGTGGGTGTGGCAATCCGCGCCAGCACCGCGATGACCGCTTCGCGAGTGAGGGACATGTGCTTCTCCTGTGCTTGAGCCTTCGCAAGGTGTTCCGGAATAGGGCAAAGGGCAAGTCGCCGTTGACCAAATGCTCAAAAAATCAGCGATCATGCTGAAAAAGTTAAAGATTTTATGAAGTTTAGCCATGCACATGCTGCATGGCGGCATTGAAGCAAGGGGCTATTGTGCAGCCGCAGCATTTGCCCCATGTTTGCCCTAACAGCAACGGACCGAACGAAAACGAAATCGCGACGGACCGGACGCCAAGAGAAAGAATGTGAGGCTGAAGATGGCATATGTGAATTCGACCCGCTCTGTGCAAGTCACCTTTTCGGACCGCTTTGCCGCGATCGTGAAAGTGGTGAAGGACCAGATCGAACGTCGCCGCGTGTTCAACCAGACCCTGTACGAACTGCGCAACCTGTCCGACCGTGACCTCTCCGACCTGGGGATGGACCGGACCTCGCTGGTGAGCGTGGCACGCGAGGCGGCTTACGGCGCTTGAGATTAATCTTGCCCTGGCCTGCAACCTCCTCCCTGCAGGTCCTTGGTCAAGTGCGGCGACACTGTCCTCCTCCCTGGTGTCGTCGCTTTTCTACAACGGCAGGCAGATCCTGCTGAAGACTTCGAAGGCCCTCTCCTCCTCCCATGGGCCTTTCGGACCGGCGGCAACCCCAACCTCCTCCCTGGGGTTGCCGCCACTCTGATCCGGGGCCATATGCCCCACGAGATTTGTCTGTGCCGCTCCTCCTCCCTGGGCGCAGACAACAGCGGCGACATCACCTCCTCCCGGTGTCGCTGCGAAATACGGGCGCAAGCCCGGACGGTGTACGCGGGCCCTCTCCTCCTCCCTCGGGCTCACGGACCAGCGGCAACCCCAACCTCCTCCCTGGGGTTGCCGCACCAAATTCGGGACCTTAAGTCCCAGTGATAGCCGATGCCCAACCTCCTCCCTGGGCAAGGTGATTGCGGCGGCGCCCACCTCCTCCCGGGCTGCCGCCGCGGAATTCGGACCCTCGGGTCCACCGATGTACGCGGGCCCTCTCCTCCTCCCTCGGGCTCACGGACCAGCGGCGATCCCAACCTCCTCCCTGGGATCGCCGCACCTCCCCTTCCAGACGATCGACACGGCCCGCAGCCCCTGCGGGCTTTTTGCATTTGCGCCCGCGGGCTACGGGCGCCGGACAAGAAAAAACCACCCGGGCGCGAGGCCCGGGTGGTTCTTTAGTCTCGACCATGCCGCGCTTTAGGCGCGGCAGCGTCCGCTGATTACCGGCAATAGCCCTGGTCACCAGCGACCGCACCAGCCACGCCGCCGATCAGGGCGCTTTGTGCGAGGTTGTTGCTCGTTGCTGCACCCAGAGCCGCGCCGCCAACAGCGCCAAGCGCCGCGCAATTCGAATTGACACCGTTTTCCATGCAGCCCGAAAGCGCGACGGTGGAAAGAAGGGTGAGAAGTGCAAGGGATTTGTACATGTAGAACTGCCTCTTTGAAGGGATGTTGTGACGTCAGAATCGTACTTTTCGCAGGAATAGGCAAAGGCTGTTTTTACCTTTGGGCAATGTTTCGCACATCCGGAGAAAAGAGGCTCGATCCGGAAGGGATCGAGCCCGAAGTAAAGGGAAGGGTAACAGTCTAAGCGAAGAACGGCAGGCAGTCTGCGATCTGCTTGCCTCTATGGAAGGTGGGGTATCGCAGCGCCGGTTTCAAACCCCAAAACCCCGACAGATCGCCGCTACGCTGCTTTCTGCCGTTTTGCCAAAGCCTTGCGCGGATGGGCGCCTATTCGTCCCAGTCGTCGTCGCTGTCGCCAAGCGCATCCGGCGCATCCTCGGCGAAGATCGCCGGAAAGGCCGAACGGGCGCGCGCCACGTCGATCTTCAGCATCGCCTCGTAATCGGCCGGGTTGAAGGGATCTTCCGCCGGCACCACCTCGCGCCCGAAAAGCCAGGACAGGCGGCCGGCATCCAGATTGCCTCGCTCGAAAGGCTCTTCGCCGAAATACTGCCAGAGCGCGGCCATGAAAGCCTCGTCCGCCAGCCGGTCGGCGTGCTTGCGGTCGCGAAAGCGTTCGCGCTTGGTGATCTTGGTCGGGCCTTCCTTCATGTTCGCGCGACGGATGGTGAATTGAAAATCGGTACCGGGCAAACGTCCGGGGAATCCGCGATGCTTCAGCATGGGCGGGCCTTTCTCAGCGAGGGTGGTTCTTGGCCATATCAGACTTTCAGAACATCTCCCACTCACAGGCGCCATCCGCAATGGCGTAAGAGTTGAAAAACTGCGTGGCTTCCGGGTGATCCTCGCCAAAGGGCACATCGCGGTCCGACATCGAAATGACGATCTCGGCGGGCATCGGTCCGCCTTGGCTCAGCCGCGGCAGGGCATAGGTGTTGCAGAGCCAGTCCATGTCCTTGCCCGCCGTCTCGGCATCCAGCGTGCCGCCGTCGCGGGCGATCTCGGGGGCGAGAAAGCGGTAGCGCACCGCCAGTCCGTCATTGCCGGGGATGTTCGACAGAACCTCCAGCAGGGTGACCTTCTGGCCGGAGGGCAGCGCGATCGGATCTTCCGCCGAGGCCGCAAGGGGCGCGGTCACGGGCAGGGCAAGGCAAAGGCCAAGGAGAATGCGGAATGGGATCTGGCGGGTCATAGCGGGATGTTGTCGTGTTTTTTCCAAGGGTTGGTCAGCTTCTTGCCGCGCAGGGAGGCGAAGGCGCGGGCGACCCTTTTGCGGGTCGATTGCGGGCGGATCACCTCGTCGATGAAGCCCTTTTCGGCCGCGACGAAGGGGTTGGCGAAGCGGGTCTCGTAGTCCGCCACGCGGGCGGCGATCTTCTCCCTGTCGCCAAGTTCGGAGCGGTAAAGGATTTCCACCGCGCCCTTGGCGCCCATCACCGCGATTTCCGCCGTGGGCCAGGCATAGTTGAAATCGCCGCGCAAGTGTTTGGAGGCCATCACGTCATAGGCGCCGCCATAGGCTTTCCTTGTGATCACAGTGACCTTCGGCACCGTCGCCTCGCCGTAAGCAAAGAGCAGCTTCGCGCCGTGCTTGATCACGCCACCAAGCTCCTGCGCCACCCCGGGCAGGAAGCCCGGCACGTCGACGAAGGTCAGGATCGGAATTTCAAACGCATCGCAGAAGCGGACGAAGCGGGCGGCCTTGCGGCTGGAATCGATGTCGAGGCAGCCGGCCAGAACCATCGGCTGATTGGCCACGACGCCGACGGTCTGGCCCTCCAACCGGATGAAGCCGGTGATGATGTTGCCGGCGAAATCCTTCTGGATCTCGAAGAAATCCCCCTCATCCGCGACCTTCAGGATCAGTTCCTTCATGTCGTAGGGCTGGTTGGGGTTGTCGGGGATCAGCGTGTCGAGGCTCGGCTCCAGCCGGTCTGGCGCGTCGAAGAAGGGGCGGACCGGGGCCTTCTGGCGGTTGTTGAGCGGCAGGAAGTCGATCAGGCGGCGCGTCTCGGCCAGCATCTCGATATCGTTCTCATAGGCGCCGTCGGCGACGGAGGACTTCTTGGTATGGGTGCCGGCGCCGCCGAGTTCCTCGGCCGTCACCACCTCGTTCGTCACGGTTTTCACCACATCGGGACCGGTGACGAACATGTAGGACGAATCCTTCACCATGAAGATGAAGTCGGTCATCGCGGGCGAATAGACCGCGCCCCCCGCGCAAGGCCCCATGATCAGGCTGATCTGCGGCACCACGCCGCTTGCCATGATGTTGCGCTGGAACACCTCGGCATAGCCTGCGAGCGAGGCCACGCCTTCCTGAATCCGCGCCCCGCCGGAATCGTTGAGGCCGATCACCGGGGCGCCGTTCTGGATCGCCATATCCATGATCTTGCAGATCTTTTCGGCATGGGTCTCCGACAGGGACCCGCCGAAGACCGTGAAGTCCTGCGAAAACACATAGACCATCCGGCCATTGACGGTGCCCCAGCCGGTGACCACGCCATCGCCTGCGGGCCGGTCCGCCTCCATCCCGAAATCGGTGCAGCGGTGGGCCACGAACATGTCGAATTCTTCGAAGGAGCCCTCGTCGAGCAGCAGTTCCACCCGCTCCCGCGCGGTCAGCTTGCCCTTGCCGTGCTGGGCCGCCACCCGGCGCTCGCCGCCCCCGGCCCGCGCCGCCGCCCGCCGCTTCTCCAGCTCTGCATGAATGTCCATGATGCCCCCCGCCGATCCGCCGGTTGGTCCGGCGCTTTGATCCAGCATAGAAGTGCCCCGCCCCTGCTGAAAGCAAATTCAGGTGAAGGAACCGCCAACCCCTTTCGGACTTGTAGATTTGGCTCTAAACGCCTGCCTCTTTGCGCCGCACTGCGGCAATTCTGCCCAACCAGCCAAGGTTTGCCCCATGTCCCTGATCCCCGCCCCGGTTTTGACGATCCTTCTTCTGATCGGTTCCAATGTTTTCATGACCTTCGCCTGGTATGGCCACCTGAAATTCAAGACCACCGGTCTGATCACCGTGATCCTGGTCAGCTGGGGTATCGCGCTGTTCGAATATATGCTGCAGGTCCCGGCCAACCGCATCGGCAGCGGCGTCTACAATGCGGCGCAGCTGAAAAGCATCCAGGAGATCATCACCCTGGTCGTCTTTGCAATCTTCTCGACGCTTTACCTGAAAGAACCGGTGACCTGGAGCCAGGGCATCGGCTTTGCCTTCATCGCACTGGGCGGCTTCTTCATCTTCCACAAGTTCTGAAAGGGCCGGCCTGATCTGCCCTTCCTTTGCACATCAGGCCTGCACGCCCCCTTCCCCGCCGCTCTGCAGGGGCGCAAGGCTTGCGCCGTTCGGGGGGCTTGGCTAACAGGGAAGGACGCGATGCAAGGAGCCGATGATGCAGATTGATGGGATGATCCGGACGACCTGCCCGCCCGAACGGGTGGTGGCCCTGCTGGCCGATCCGGCGGCGCTGGCCAAGGTGGTGCCGCCCGGCTGCGAGATGGGCGCCAAGACCGGCGAAAGCATCGCCTTCGTGATCCATCGCAAGATCGGCCCGATCTCGATCAACCTGCACGGCCACCTGATCCTGCACAAAAGGCCCGAGGCCGGGGCCTATACCCTGCAGATCGACGCCTCGCACCTGATCGGCGGCAGGGTCAAACTGTTGCTCGACATCAACGCCCTGCATGCGCCGGGGGCCGAGAACATGGTGAAATGGGGCGGCATGCTGGAATCGCACGGCCTTGCCGCCCGGCTGATCGAGGATCGCGCCGGGTCGGTGCAGGTGGGTATCAAGACCCTGTTCCAGCGGCTGCGCCAGCAGGCCGAAGGCCGCAGACCCGCCGCAGCCACCTCCTGAAGGCGCGCGGCGGTCAGCGCTGCGACACGCGCCAGTTCGGGTTGATCCAGGGCTCCAGGTTCGACCGCGCCAGCATGCCCTTGCCCAGGATATGATCGGCGGCCTTCTCGCCGGTCATGATCGAGGGGCCGTTGAGGTTGCCATTGGTCACCTGCGGGAAGATCGAGCTGTCGGCGACACGCAGGCCCTCGACCCCGATCACCCGCAGTTCCGGGTCCACCACCGCCATCCGGTCATCGCGCCGCCCCATGCGGGCCGTGCCGCAGGGGTGATAGGCGCTTTCGACATGTTCGCGGATGAAGCCGTCGAGTTCGGCATCCGATTGCACGGCGGCGCCGGGCTGGATTTCCGATTTCACGAAGGGGCGCATCGCCTCCTGTTCGAAAATCTCGCGGGTCAGGCGGATCGTGGTGCGGAAATCCTCCCAGTCCGAAGGCTCGGACATGTAGTTGAACAGGATCTTCGGCGGCGCCTTGGGATCGGGCGAGCGGAGCGTGACCGCACCGCGCGATTTTGACCGCATCGGCCCGGTATGGACCTGAAAGCCGTGACCGTGGGCCGAGGCCTTGCCATCGTAGCGCACGGCGATGGGCAGGAAATGGTACTGGATATCCGGATATTCCACCCCGGCCTTGGACCGGATGAAGCCGCAGCTTTCGAACTGGTTCGAAGCCCCCAGCCCCTTGCCGGTGAACAGCCATTGCGCCCCGATCAGCGCCTTGCCCCAGAGGTTCCAGTATTTGTAAAGCGTGATCGGCTGGGCGGCCGCGAATTGCAGGTACAGTTCCAGATGGTCCTGCAGGTTGGCGCCGACGCCGGGACGGTCGGCCACGACGGGAATCCCCATCTCGGTCAGGTGTGCGGCAGGGCCGATGCCGGAATGCATCAGGATCTTCGGCGTGTTGATGGTGGAGGCGGCAACGATCACCTCGCGGCTGGCCGAGATCACCTCGATCTTGTCGCCGCGCGAGACCTCGACCCCGGTGGCGCGGCCGTTCTCGATCACCACCTTGCGGGCCAGACCGTAAAAGACCTGGACCTTGCCGGTCTTCAGCGCAGGTTTGAGATAGGCATTGGCGGTGGACCAGCGCCGCCCCTTCCAGATCGTCGCCTCCATCGCGCCAAAGCCTTCCTGGGCCTGGCCGTTATAATCCTCGGTGATGTTGTAGCCCGCCTGCCGCCCCGATTCGATGAAGGCGTTGAAGAGCGGGTTCTTCCGGGGGCCACGGGTGATGTGCAAAGGCCCGTCGGTGCCACGGAACTCGGACGGGGTATCGGCCCCGTGCCAGTTTTCCATCCGTTTGAAATAGGGCAGCACATCGGCATAGGACCAGCCCTGCGCGCCCATCTCTTCCCAGGTGTCGAAGTCGCGGGCGTGGCCGCGGACATAGACCATGCCGTTGATGCTGGACGAGCCGCCGATCACCCTGCCCCGCGGCGTGGCCAGCACCCGCCCGCCCAGATGCGGTTCGGGTTCGGAATGAAAGCCCCAGTCATAGCGCGCCATGTTCATCGGATAGGACAAGGCGGCGGGCATCTGGATGAAGGGGCCGATATCGGTGCCACCCGCTTCGATGACCACGACCCGGTGGCCGGCCTCGCCCAGGCGGTAGGCCAAAGCCGATCCCGCCGAGCCCGAACCGATGATCACATATTCCGCCTGCATCCTGCTTCCGCACCCCAAGGTGCGCCTCTTTCTGGTCTAAACCCCTGACGCACCGCGCCCTTCACTTCAAATTGGCCAACTGCGCCCGCAGATATTCAAGGCCCATCGCCACCGCCGCCGCCCCATCCGGCGGGCCGGATTTCAGCACTTCGCGCAGGTAAAGCCCGTCGATCAGCGCGCCGATGCCGTCGGCAATCGCCTCGGCCCGCGCCCCCGCCAAGGGCCGCAAGCCCACCAGCAGGTTCGAACGCAAGCGGCGCTGATAGACCGCCAGCAAGCGCCGCGCCTCGGGCACGGTCTGCGCCAGAACCCAGAAGTTGAGCCAGGCCCCCACCGCCTCGCGCCGGAAGTTCGCCGGCCCGAAAGAGGCGCGCAGAATCGCCTCCAGCCGTTCGGTCGGCGACTGCGCCACACAAAGGGCACCCCGCACCTCGGCGCCGTAGATCGTCATCACATGGCGCATCGCGGCCAGGAACATCTCTTCCTTGCCGCCAAAATAGTGATGCGCCAGCGCACTCGACATGCCCGCCCTTTTGGCAATCTGGCTCACCGTCACATCCAGAGAGCCCGCCCGCCCGATCTCGGTGATCGTGGCTTTGACGAGCGCCTCTTTCCGTATAGGCTCCATTCCAAGCTTCGGCATGTGTTCCTGCTGCTAAAAGGACTTGCTTTTTGCAGCTAGTCTGAAGTTTATTGACTCGTCAATCAACAAAAAACAGGGAGTCTCAGATGACCTTCAAGTCCACCTTGCTCGCTTCTGCGGTGACTTTCGCCCTCGCGGGTTCTGCCTTTGCCGCTGGCTGCGACAAAGTGACCTTCTCGGATGTCGGCTGGACCGACATCACCTCGACCACGGCGGTCTCCTCCCTGATCCTGCAGGCTTTGGGCTATCAGACCGAAACGCAGGTCCTGTCGGTGCCGGTGACCTATGAGGGTCTGGCCAAGGGCGATGTCGATGTCTTCCTCGGCAACTGGATGCCGACCATGGCGTCGAACATCCAGCCCTACCTCGATGCCAAGACCGTCGAATCGCTGCGCGCCAACCTCGAAGGGGCGAAATACACCCTGGCCACCAACGAGGCCGGCGCCGCCCTCGGCATCAAGGATTTCAAGGATATCGCCGCCCATGCCGCCGATCTGGACGGCAAGATCTACGGAATCGAGGCCGGCAATGACGGCAACAAGCTGATCCTCGACATGATCGACAAGAACGCCTTCGGGTTGAAGGATGCCAAGGTCGAGCTGGTCGAAAGCTCGGAACAGGGGATGCTGGCGCAGGTCGCCAAGGAGGATCAGGCCAAGAAGCCGATCATCTTCCTCGGCTGGGAGCCGCATCCGATGAACAAGAACTTCAAGATGACCTATCTGACCGGCGGCGACGACTTCTTCGGTCCGAACCTTGGCGGTGCTACCGTCTACACCAACATCCGCGCCGGCTATACCAAGGAATGCCCGAACACCGGCAAGTTCCTGTCCAACCTGGTCTTCTCGCTCGACATGGAAAACGCCCTGATGGGTGCGATCCTCGATGACGGCACCGATCCGGCCGTGGCCGCCAAGACCTGGGCCGCCGCCAATGAAGCGGTCTGGAAGCCCTGGCTCGACGGCGTGACCACCAAGGATGGCGGCGATGCCGTGGCTGCGGTCGAAGCCGCGCTGAAGTGAAACCTCAAGGCCCCGGAGCGGTTCCGGGGCCTTCTCTTATCCAAAGGTAGGCGCGCGCAGGATGGATTGGCTGACGGCAAACAAGATTCCGGTCGGACCCGGGGCGAATGTGATCTTCGTCTGGATGAAGACCCATATGACGGCGATCTTCGACACCATATCGATGGTGCTGGAATCGCTGATCGCCGGGTTCCTGTGGCTTCTGCAAGCGCCCAACCCCTTGGTTCTGATCGCGGTTTTCGTGGCCCTGGCCTGGTTTCTGCAACGCAACTGGAAGATCTGCGTCGGCGTGGGCCTGGGCTTTCTCTTCGTCGTCAACCAGGGCTACTGGAAGGAAACGACCGAGAGTCTGACGCTGATCCTCTCCTCCTGCGCGGTCTGCATGGCCATCGGCGTGCCGATCGGCATCGCCTGCGCCCACAAGCCGCGGCTCAACGCCGCCATCTCGCCGATCCTCGACCTGATGCAGACCCTGCCGACCTTCGTCTACCTGATCCCCGCCATCATCTTCTTCGGCATCGGCATGGTGCCCGGCCTGATCGCCACGGTGATCTTCGTCCTTCCCGCGCCGATCCGCCTGACCGAACTCGGCGTGGCCTCGACCCCCACCGCCCTCTTGGAGGCCGCCACCGCCTTCGGCGCCACCCCGTCGCAGCGTCTGTGGAAGGTGGAATTGCCCTGGGCCCTGCCGCAGATCATGGTCGGCCTGAACCAGACCATCATGCTGTCGCTGTCGATGGTGGTCATCGCCTCGATGGTGGGCGCCAATGGCCTTGGCGTGCCGGTGATGCGCGCCCTGGCTTCCGTCAATGCCGCCAAAGGGTTCGAATCCGGCTTCGTCATCGTCGTCGTCGCCATCGCCTTGCGCAGCATCTTCCAGCGTGAGGTGAAGTGATGACCGCCGTAGAATTCGACTGCGTTTCGATCGTCTTTGGCGAGAACCCCGACCAGGCCCTGCCCCTGATGGACAAGGGCCATTCGCGGACCGATATCCAGACCCAGACCGGGCAGATCCTTGGTGTGCACGACTGCACCCTGACCGTGGCCGAGGGCGAGATCCTGGTGCTGATGGGCCTGTCCGGCTCTGGCAAATCCACCCTGCTGCGTGGCGTCAACGGTTTGAACCCGGTGGTGCGGGGCGAGGTACGGATCAGCGACGGCTCCAAGATGGTCTCGGTCACCAAGGCCGACAAGGACACGCTGCGCCACCTGCGCCTGACCCGGGTTGCGATGGTTTTTCAACAGTTTGGCCTGCTTCCCTGGCGGACAGTGCGCGAGAATGTCGGCCTCGGGCTGGAACTGGCAGGACTTGATGCCGCCGCGCGCAAGCCCAAGGTGGATGAACAGCTGGCCCTGGTGAACCTGACCCAATGGGCCGAACGCAAGGTGGGCGAGCTTTCGGGCGGCATGCAGCAGCGCGTCGGCCTCGCCCGCGCTTTTGCCACCGAAGCGCCGATCTTGCTGATGGACGAGCCCTTCTCGGCCCTCGACCCGCTGATCCGGGCGCGGTTGCAGGATGAACTCCTCGACCTGCAGGCCAAGCTGAAACGCACGATCATCTTTGTCAGCCACGACCTGGATGAAGCCTTCAAGCTCGGCGACCGCATCGCGCTGATGGAGGGGGGCCGCATCGTCCAGATCGGCACCGCGCGCGAGATCATCGCCAATCCGGTGTCGGATTATGTGGCGGATTTCGTCGCCCATATGAACCCGATGGCCGTGCTGACCGCCCAGGACGTGATGGAGCCGGGCGAGACCACGGCCGCCGCCGCCGTCGATGCCGAAGTGCCGGTAAAGGCCGTGATGGAGCTTCTGTCCAAGGGCGTCACCGAGCTTGCCGTCACCCTCGACGGCGCGCGAATCGGGGTGATCAAGGCGGCCTCGCTGATGGCGCGGCTGATCAACCCGCGTAACGGCTAAAGCCAAGCGATGAAGTCATCGGCCGAGGTCACCCCTCGGCCGCCCCCGCCACTTTCTTCACCGCCGCCTTTTTGACCGCAGGCTTTTTTGCCGCCGTGGTCTTGGCGGCGGCGGTTTTGGTTGCAGCCTTCGGCGCCGCTTTCTTCACCGCCGTCGTCGCCTTCTTTTCAGCGGCAGGCTTGGCCGCCGCTTTGGCGCGGGTCTTCTTCACCGGGGTCTTGCCGGCCTTTTCGGTCAAGAGCGCCACCGCCTCTTCCATGGTCAGTTCCATCGGATCGCCGGCCTTGGGGATCGTCGCATTGACCTTGCCCCATTTGACGTAAGGCCCATAGCGCCCCGGCATGACCGAGATCGCCCCGCCCTCGGGATGTTCGCCCAATTCCTTGAGCGGCCCCGCCGGCGCCGCCCCGCGCCCCGGACGCCCGGCCAGCTTCTGCGCCAGAACCTCGACCGCGCGGTTCATGCCGATGGTGAAGACCTCTTCGACCTCGGGCAGGTTCGCATAGGTCGAATTGTGCTTCACGTAAGGCCCGAAACGGCCGATCGCCGCCTCGACCACCGCGCCATCCTCGGGGTGGTTGCCCACGATCCGCGGCAGGTGGAGGAGTTGCAGCGCGCGTTCCAGCGTCAGATCCTCGGGCGGCCAGCCCTTGGGCAGGCTGGCGCGCGGCGGTTTCGGTGCCTCGGTCGTGGCCTCGCCCTTCTGGACGTAGGGGCCAAAGCGCCCGGTCCGGATCGAGATATCGAGCCCGTCCTCCTGCCCCAGCACCTTGCCATCGACGGTCGAGGCCTCCTCCCCCCCGGCGATCGGGCGGGTGTAGCGGCATTCGGGATAATTGCCGCAGCCTATGAAGGCACCACCCGAGCGGGCGGTTTTTAGATGCAAACGGCCGGTGCCACAGGTCGGGCAGATCCGCGGATCGGACCCATCGGCGCGCGGCGGGTAGAGGTGGGGCGCCAGGAATTCGTCAATCTTGTCCAGCACTTCGCTGATGCGCAGGTCCGCCGTCTCGGCAATCGCCGCCGAAAAATCGCGCCAGAAGCGGCTCAGGACTTCGGTATAGGTGCGCGACCCGGCGGAGACATCGTCAAGCTCGGTCTCCAGATCGGCGGTGAAGTCATATTCGACATAGCGGCGGAAATAGTTGGTCAAAAAGGCGGTGACGAGACGGCCCTTGTCCTCGGGAATCAGGCGGTTCTTGTCCTTGCGGACATATTCGCGGTCCTGGATCGTCGTGATCACCGAAGCATAGGTCGAAGGCCGACCGATGCCCAGTTCTTCCATCCGCTTGACCAAGGTCGCTTCGCTGTAACGCGGCGGCGGCTGGGTGAAATGCTGTTCGGGCGTGACCTTGCGCTTCTCAGCCGCCTCGCCTTCCATGATCTGCGGCAGGCGACCCTCTTCGTCGCCGTCGTCGTCGCGGCCCTCGTCATAGACCTTCAGGAAGCCGTCAAACAGCACGACCTGGCCATTGGCGCGCAGGCCGACCTGGCCATCGGGCGAGATTATATCGACCACGGTCCGCTCCATCCGCGCCGCCGACATCTGGCTGGCGATGGTGCGCTTCCAGATCAGATCGTAAAGCTTGCGCTGATCGGCCTCGGCCAGACGCAGCTTTTCCGGGGCCGCCGACATATCCGTCGGGCGGATACATTCGTGGGCTTCCTGCGCGTTCTTGGCCTTGTTCTTGTACATGCGGGGGGAGTCTGGAACGTAAGTCGGCCCGAAGGTCGCCTTGATCACATCGCGCGCCGACATCACGGCCTCGGGCGCCATGTCGATGCCGTCGGTCCGCATATAGGTGATATAGCCCGCCTCATAAAGCCGCTGCGCCGCCGACATGCAGGCCTTGGCGCCCATGCCATATTTGCGGGACGCCTCCTGCTGCAGGGTCGAGGTCATGAAGGGCGGATAGGGGTTGCGGGTGGCGGGCTTCTTTTCCACCCCTTTGACGCTGAAGGTTCGATGATCGATAGCCGACACCGCCAATTCGGCCGCCTCGGCGGTCGGAATGTCGAATTTGTCCAACTTCTTGCCGCCGAGCAGGACCAGCCGCGCCTCGAATTCCTGGCCCCGCGGGGTGGCCATCACGGCGGTCACGCTCCAGAATTCCTGGGCGTTGAAGGCCTCGATCTCCATCTCGCGCTCGACGATCAGGCGCAGGCAGACCGACTGGACGCGCCCGGCCGACTTGGCCCCCGGCAGCTTGCGCCACAGAACTGGCGAGAGGGTGAAGCCCACCAGATAGTCCAGCGCGCGGCGGGCGAGATAGGCCTCGACCAGGGGCTGGTCGACCTGCCGCGGATGCGCCATGGCATCGGTCACCGCGGCCTTGGTGATCGCGTTGAAGGTCACGCGGCTGACCTTCTTCTTGCCCTTGGCGATCACCGGGGCCAAGGCCTCGGCCAGGTGCCAGGAAATCGCCTCGCCTTCGCGGTCGGGGTCGGTTGCGAGGATCAGTTCGTCATCGCTTTTCAGCGCATCGGTGATGGCCTTGATATGCTTGCGGCTATCGGCCGCAACCTCCCAGGTCATGGCGAAATTGTCCTCGGGGTTGACCGAACCATCCTTGGGCGGCAGGTCGCGGACATGGCCGTACGAGGCCAGAACCGTGTAGTTGGAGCCGAGATATTTGTTGATGGTCTTGGCTTTAGCAGGGGATTCGACAACGACGACAGGCATGGAATTCCTTTCACCAAGACCGCAGGAACAGCGATCCGCGCAGCGCGGCAAGATGTGTGTCATTGGCGGGGAATGTCAACCGGGGCTGTGAAGCGGGCGTCAGCGGCGCGAAATCAGCCCGCCGGACTGGCGTTCGATCTTGCCCTCAAGCTCCAGCGAGAGGAGCTCGGGCGACAGCGCCGCCGCCGGCAGGGCCAGATCGCGGATCAGCTGATCCTCGGCCAGGGGCGCCGGGCCAAGCCGGGCGAGGATCAGGCTGTGGATCGCCGCGATGTCGCCAAGCCTGCGCCGGGGCGGCACTGGCCCGGGCAGCGGGTCGGGCAAGGCGGCAACCTCGGGTTCCACCACGGGCTCGGGTCGGACCACGGTCTGCGGGGCGGTGGGCTTGGCCTCGATGCCCAGCACCTCGAAAATATCCTGCACGCCGCGCACCAAGGTCGCGCCATCGCGGATCAGCCGGTTGCAGCCGGCGGCGCGGGCGTCGAACGGGTGGCCGGGCACGGCAAAGACCTCGCGCCCCTGTTCCAGCGCGGCCTCGGCGGTGATGAGCGAGCCGGATTTCGCCGCAGCCTCGACCACCACCACACCCCGCGCGAGGCCCGCGATGATTCGGTTGCGCAGCGGGAAGTGGCGGCTTTGCGGCTCCATCCCCATCGGCTGTTCCGACAGACGGCAACCGCGGGCAAGGATCTGCGCCGCAAGATCGGCATTCTCCGCCGGGTAGATCACATCGACCCCGCCCGCCTGCACGGCGACGGTGCCGGTCGAAAGTGTGGCCTGATGCGCCTCGGCATCGACCCCGCGGGCGAGGCCCGAGACGACGACCTGTCCCGCAGCCCCCAAACCCTCCGCCAGCCGCCGCGCCATCCGCAGCCCCAGCGAGGAGGCGTTGCGCGCGCCCACCAAGGCCACCATCGGCCGTTCCAGCAGCGCCAGATCCCCCTGCGCCCAAAGGACCGGCGGCGCATCCTCCAGATCCATCAAAGCTTGCGGATAGGCCGCCTGACCATGCAGCAAAAGCCGCGCCCCCGCCGCCCTGCCCTGCGCCAGTTCGTGCCGGACCACGCCCAGCGGGCAGACCTCGTAATCCGTAACCCCTGCCGCGCTGGCAATCCCGGGCAAGGCTTTCAGCGCCGCCTCCACCCCACCCTGTTCGGCAACGATCCGGTGGAAGGTCACCGGACCGATCCGGCGCGAGCGGATCAGTTGCAGCCAGAGGGCAGGATCTTCTTGGCGCGGGTTCATGGAGATTCCTTTCCCGGCCAGCTTGTCCGCCAGAAGGTTAACGAAGGGTGAATCGCACGGAGCTTCCTGCGGCGATGGCCTGGGAATCGACGGGCCTTGTGTCGCAGCCGGCCGAAATATGGCGCAGGCGGGATTGAAGCAGGGGCAAAAGTTTGATCAAATGGCGCCAAAGCCGCGCAAGGCCCTGCGGCGCATTGGAGAGACCCATGAAAAACGCAGATGTCGCCCTTCGCCGGACTGATTCCATCGCCCGTGGCGTGGGCATGCAAACCCAGATCTACGTCGACAAGGCGCTGAACGCCGAGGTCTGGGATATCGAAGGCAACCGCTACATCGACTTCGCCGCCGGCATCGCCGTGGTCAACACCGGCCACCGTCACCCCAAGGTGATCGAGGCGGTGCAAAAGCAGCTGGAGCGTTTCACCCATACCTGCCACCAGGTCCTGCCCTATGAGAACTACATCCATCTGGCCGAGCGTCTGAACGCCGCCGTGCCCGGCGACTTCGCCAAGAAGACGGTCTTCGTGACGACCGGCGCCGAAGCGGTGGAAAACGCGATCAAGGTGGCGCGCTTTGCCACCGGGCGTTCGGCGGTCATCGCCTTTGGCGGCGCCTTCCATGGCCGGACCTTCATGGGCATGACCCTGACCGGCAAGGTCGAGCCCTACAAGAAAGGCTTCGGCGCGATGATGCCCGATGTCTATCACGTCCCCTTCCCGCAGGAGGTCCACAATATCTCCACCGCCGATGCGATGGCCGGGATCACCAAGCTCTTCAAGGCCGACCTCGACCCGGCCCGCGTTGCCGCGATCATCTTCGAACCGGTGCAGGGCGAGGGCGGCTTCTACCCGGCCCCGGCCGATCTGGTGAAGGCGATCCGCAAGCTCTGCGATGACAATGGCATCGTGATGATCGCCGATGAGGTGCAGACCGGTTTCGCCCGCACCGGCACGATGTTCGCGATGGAAGGTTACGGCGTGGCCGCCGATATCACCACCATGGCCAAGGGCCTTGGCGGCGGCTTCCCGATCGCGGCGCTGACCGGCAAGGCGAGCCTGATGGATGCGGCCAATCCCGGTGGCCTCGGCGGCACCTATGGCGGCAACCCGATCGGGATTGCGGCGGCCCATGCCGTGCTGGACGTGATCGAGGAGGAAAAGCTTTGCGCCCGCGCCAATGAACTCGGCTCGCGCCTGAAGCAGAAGCTGGAATCGATCCGCGCCACCACGCCGGAGATCTCCGACATCCGCGGCCCGGGCTTCATGGTCGCGGTCGAGTTTGCCAACCCCGCCAACCACGAGCCCGATGCCAACTTCACCAACCGGGTGAAGAACGAGGCGCAGAAGCGCGGCCTGATCCTGCTGACCTGCGGGGTTTACGGCAATGTGGTGCGTTTCCTCGCGCCCATCACCATTCCGGACGCGCATTTCACCGAAGCGATGGGCATCCTCGAAGCCTCGGTCGCGGCGGCCCAGCAGGGCTGAGTTCGCTCGGCGGACCCGGCTGGGGGGCTGTCTGCCCCCCAGACCCCCCGAGGATATTTGGGGACCAATGAAGGGGCGGGCCGCAGGGTTCGCCTTTTTGCTTTGCGGTCGGGCGGAGGCGGGGCTAAAGCGCGGCAGTGGCAATGGGGCATGACGATGACGCAAGCCGGGATCATTCTGCAGGGCGCGGGTTTTGCCGTGGCCGGAAAGGTGATTCTGGCGGGGATCGACCTGCGGCTGGGCGAGGCGCGGATCGGTATCGTCGGGCGCAACGGCTCGGGCAAGACCTCGCTTCTGCGGTTGATGGCGGGGCTGGTGGTGCCGACCGCGGGCGCGGTCCGGGTGGCGGGGATCGACCCGGCGAAGGACCGCAAGGCGATGCTGCGCCAGGTCGGCATCCTGTTCCAGAACCCCGATCACCAGATCCTGTTTCCGACGGTGGAAGAGGAGCTGGCCTTCGGCCTGTTGCAGATGGGCCGGAGCAAGGCCGAGGCGCGGGATGTGGTGCGAGAGCTGCTGGCCGCCGATGGCCGCAGCCATTGGGCGGAGGCCGCGACCCATACCTTGAGCCAGGGCCAGCGCCAGTATCTGTGTCTTCTGGCGGTGCTGGCCATGGCGCCGGCGACCCTGCTGTTGGACGAGCCCTTTGCGGCGCTTGACCTGCCGGCGCAGTTGCGCTTGCGGCGCAGGCTGGCTTCCCTGCCCCAGCAGGTGATCACGATCAGCCATGAGCCTGCCGCCGTATCCGACTGCGACCGGGTGATCTGGCTGGAAGCCGGGCGCGTACGGGCCGATGGTGCGGCGGCGCCGGTGCTGGCGGCGTTCGAGGCCGAGATGGAAGCGATCGGAGCGCGCGATGCTGACACTGACCTCCTCGCGTAGGACCTGGGCGCATGGCTTGCCGGCGGGGGGCAAGCTTGCGGCGCTGGTGGTCTGGACGCTGGGTCTGTTCCATCTGCCGGGGCTGGTCTGGCCTGCGGTGGCGGTGGGGCTGGTCACCGCAGTCGCCCTTGCGCTGCGGCTTGGGGCGGAATGGGCCGGGCAGATCTGGCGGCTCTGGCCGATCGCGCTTGTGCTCTTCCTCTGGCACCTTGCCACCGGCACGGCGGCGGAGGGCGGCGTGGTCATCCTGCGCATGATCGCGGCGGTGGGGGCGGCCACGCTGGTCACCATGACGACCCGGCTTTCCGCGATGCAGGAGGTGGTGCTCTGGCTCGCCCGGCCTCTGGCGCCGCTCTTGCCGCCCCGGGTGGTGGCCCTGGCCATCGCTTTGGTCATCCGCTTCGTCCCGGTCATGCTGCTGCGCTGGGAGCTTCTGGCCGAGGCCTTCCGCGCCCGATCGGCGCGCAGGCCGGGCTGGCGTCTGATCGCCCCTTCGGTGCTCGCCGCCCTTGACGACGCGGACCGCGTGGCAGAGGCCTTGCGGGCGCGCGGCGGCGCGGGCTAGAAACGCGGGCGCAACGAGGAGAGCCGCATGGAACGCAATCTGACCCACATCGCCCTGTTTGCCGCGATGATCGTGGTCTTGGGCCTGATCCCCAAGATCGACCTTGGCATCGGCGTGCCGATCACCGCGCAATCGCTGGGCATCATGCTGTGCGGGACGGTGCTGGGCGCCTGGCGCGGCGGGCTAGCGGTGCTGCTGTTCCTCGGCCTCGGGCTGATCGGCCTGCCGGTCCTGTCGGGCGGGCGCACCGTGATGGCGGCGCTGGCGACGCCTTCGGTGGGCTATCTGATCGGCTACCCGATCGCGGCTTTCGTCGCGGGCCTGGTGGTGGAGCGCTGGAAGACCGGCATCCTGCCCGCCGCCTTTGCCGGGGCGGTGGTTGGCGGCATCCTGGTGCTTTACGCCTTCGGCATCCCGGGCATCGCGCTGATGTCGGGCAAGCCCTTGGGTGAGGCCTTCTTCGGTGCGATGGTCTTCCTGCCGGGCGACCTCGTCAAGGCAGTGCTGGCCGCGCTGATCACCCGGGCCGTGGCCCAGGCCCGCCCCGGCGCCCTTCTGTCGCGCGCCTAACGCGCCACCAGCAGGGCTGACCCGATCCCGCCGGCCGCCGCGATCGCAGCCAGCCCCCGGCCCGCGTCCAGCCCGTGAAACAGCCGCACCGCGAGGATGGCGCCCGAGGCGCCGATCGGGTGGCCGCGCGCCAGGGCACCGCCTTCTGGGTTGACGATGGCGGGATCGAGCCCCGCCCCCGCCACGCAGGCGATGGCTTGCGCGGCATAGGCCTCCATCACCTCGGCCATGGCGAGGTCCCGCGGGTCGGTTCCGGTGCTGCGCAGGACCTCGGCCATGGCGCGCAGGGGCGCTTTGCCGGGCTGATCCGGCGCCGCCCCCCGCGTCGCCCCGGCCAGAAGGCGCAGCGGCCGCGGCCCGAGGGGCATGGCGGAAACCACGACGAAAGCCGCCGCATCCGCCGCCACGGCGGCATTGGCGGCGCTGATCGGGCCGGTCAGAGCCCGGGCACGGGCGACCAGCGCCTCGGTCAGGTTGCGGGTGAAGGCGTCTTGCGCCAGGCCAGCGAGGGGCACGATCTCTGCCGCCAGCCTGTCCTTTGCGGCGCGGGCCTTGGCGTGGCTTTGAACCGCCCAGGCGTCAAGGATCGCCCGGCCGAGGCCGAGGTCTTGCGCCAGCTGCGCCGCGGCCGCGTGCATCTCGGGGTCGCGGTCCCCGAAGGGCGTGAAGGGCGGGCGGTCGTAGGGGACGGGCGGGCCGCCGTCGGGATCGGTCGCCAGCCGCAGGGGCCGGCGCGAGTAGCTTTCCGCCCCGCCCGCCACCACGATCCGCGCCGCACCGCTTTCCACCATCGCCTTGGCCAGCAGGATCGCATCTAGCCCGCCCACGCATTGCCGGTCGATGCTGAGGCCCGCCACAGCCTCGGGCAGGCCCGCCGCCAGCGCCGCGAGCCGCGCCGGATTGCCGCCGGCGCCCAGCGCATTGGCGAGGATCACCTCGTCCACCTCCTCCGCGCCGATCCCGGCATCGGCGAGACAGGCGCTGATCACCGGCGCGGCCAGATCATGCGGCATAAGCCTGCGGAAGGCCCCGCCCAAAGGCGCCACCGCCGTTCGCCGTGCCGCGACGATCCAGCTCATCCGAGCCCCCCGGCCAGGGCGGCGAGATCAGTCTTGCCCGAGGCGAGCACCGGCCAGCTCTGCCGCCAGATCAGCGCCTTGGGCGCCCTGAGCGGCCCGAACTCCGCCCGAAGCGCGGCGAGAAGCGCCGGCTCCTGCCCTGGGTCACCCATCAAGACGGCCACCAGATGCAGCCCGCGCAGGGCATCCAGGCGCGGCAGGACGGCGGCGCGGGCCACCCCGGGCTGCGCCAGAAGGAAGGCCTCGATCGCCTCGGGATAGACCGCCTGATCGGCCACTTTCACCATCCGCCCGGTCCGGCCCAGAAGGTAGAGGTTGCCGTCGCGGATCTCGCCCCGCTCGCCCACCGAAAGCCAGCCGTCCTGCCAGCGGGCCGAGCCGGGGTCGCCTTCGTAAGCGTCAAAGAGATAGGGGCTTTTCACCCAGACCTCGCCCGCCTCGACCCGCAGCTGGACCCCCGGATAGGGCGCGCCGACCGCATCCGGAGGGGTGTCAGGTCCGGCCAGGGTGATGAAACTTGCTTCCGCGGCGCCATAGAACTCACGAACCTGCGCCCCCGGCGCCAGAAGCCGCATCTGCGCCCTGAGGCCGCTGTCGAGCTTCGATCCTCCGACGAGGACGAAGCCCAGGTCGGGCAGGATGGGCCCGCCCGCCTCCACCAACAGGCGCAGTTGTGCGGGCGTGGCATAGATCAACCCGATCCGCCGCTGGGCCAGCGCCGCGCGCTGCCGATCGGGGCGGAGCGTGTCCAGAAGATGCAGTTCTGCCCCCAGATGCAGCGCCTCGACCGCGCCATACAGCGCCAGCGAATGTATAAGCCGCCCCAGAACCGCGACCCGCAGGCCCGGGCCGATGCCGAAAAGCCCCGCATTCACCGCGAAACTGGCGATCCAGCTGGCCTGACTGCGCCTGATCCGACGTGGCGCGCCGCTGGAGCCGCCGGTGAGGGTTTCGAACACCGGTGCGGGCCCCGGCGCGGGCGCGGGGCCCGCCCCGCCGATCCGGAAGGCCCCGACCCCGAGCCCGGCCAGCGCCGCCCCGGCGGGGCGGTCGTGGATGACCCCAGCGACCGGCGCCGCGCGGGGAACCTCTTCCCCTGCCCCGTCGAACAGCCGCGCGGCGGGATGCCAGGCAAAGCCTGCCGCTTGCTCCTTGCCAAATACTCCCGCCGGAGGCTCAGGCCTCACCCCGCGCTCCGCTTGCCCAGAAGGGTGCTGATCCGGCGCAGGGCCAGAAGATAGCCTTCCGTCCCGCAGCCCGCGATCACCCCATCGGCCCGCAGGCTGACGTAGGAATGGTGCCGGAATTCCTCGCGCTTGTGGATGTTGGAGATATGGACCTCGATCACCGGGCCTTCGAAGGCATTGAGCGCGTCGAGGATCGCGACCGAGGTGTGGGAATAGGCCCCGGGGTTGATCACGATGGCCGCACCTTGCAGGCGGGCCTCCTGGATCCAGTCGACGAGCTGGCCCTCGTGGTTGGATTGCAGCGCCTTGATCGGCAGGCGCAGCTCCTCGGCCAGGTCGGCGCAGGCCTGGACCACGTCGGCGAGGGTTTCGCGGCCGTAGATCTCGGGCTGGCGCTGGCCCAGAAGGTTCAGGTTGGGGCCGTTCAGGATATAGATGGGTTTCATGTCATTCTCCGCTCGCGGGAAGGTTAGCCTGTCGGGTCGGGGGCGGCAACGGGGGATGGAGGGTGTGAAAGGCGGGGATTGCACGCGTGCAATGTACGGTAAGTTTCTGAAATCGTTATGTATCCTGAAGTTTCTTCACCTTTTGTTAACCGGCGCGGTCCCGCGCGGAAGGCGACAGGAGAAGAGGGAGGCTGGCTTGGGTCTCTTCTCCACTGGGCAGAGCCAGGGAAGAACCGGGCGCTTTGGGGGAGGCACTGGGGCTTGCACCCGGCGATGCAGAGGTCGGAATGAGCCTAAAGCGACCAAGTTACTGTTTCGAGCGTGCTGCCAAATTAAACTCTATGGCATACCATACCGATCCCCCTAACCCTCCCGCCAGAGAGTAAACGCTTATCAGCGCGAACGGGTGGCTGGCGAGTGTTAACCCCGGGTACATTGCAGGGTTCAACACAGGGATCAGGGCCAAAGCGACGCAGACACCGGAACCGACAGCCACAGGAAAAGGGCGAAGCGGTAATCCACCCAAAATATGACGCAGAGCCAAACCGATTGGCATAGTTCCTACGCCGAGGACCAGCCATATGAGAAACCCGCCGATTGATTTGCCCAGTCCATCACCTATTCCAGATGGCCCCTGCAAAATAACTTCGGTACCGGACACGATGACCACCGCTGCCAAAAAAGTTGCAGACACGTGAGCTAGACCCCGCATCACCGAGCCGTCACGGACGCAGGTGACCGCGCGGCGGGGCGCGGCAAGGCAAGACTTTCCAAGCATTGAGCGCGCAGTTCACTCTTGGTCAAAGCTTGCCGGCAAAGAATAGTGGGCATGGCGTCCGTTCAATTTGCACGACGTCAGCATATGTCATGACCCAAATTATACAATCGCACATGAACGTCCGCTCCGTCCCCATTAACGCCCCCCAAAGGCGCACGGAAGCCCGCAGGCATGACGGGTAGGACTGATGGCGTGCCTTTCAATGGGATGGCGCGCGCCGGGTGTTTCTGCTTGTCAAGGGAAGGAGGCGCGGGACCGGGAGGCAGGGCAAGAAAAAGCCGGCCCGGACGGGTCCGGGCCGGTCAGGTGTATTGAGCGCGAAGCGCGCCCAACAGGGAGTGGGGGGCGGACTGAGAGGCCTCAGGCCACCTTTTCCAGCGCCAGCTCGGGCACGAGGCCCAAGGCGCGCACGACCTCGCGGGTCAGATGCGGGCGGTTCAGGGTGTAGAAATGCAGATCCTCGACGCCCTCGCTGATCAGGCGGTCGCAGAGCGTGGTGCATTGGGTCAGGGCCAGAAGCTCCTCGCGGCCATCGCGGGCGGCGAAGGCAAAGGCCTCGTCCAGACGCTGGGGCACCTTGGTGCCGCAGCGGGCGGCGAAGCGCTTGGCGCCCTCCCAAGACTGGATCGGCAGGATGCCCGGGATGATCGGCGCGGTGATGCCTTCGGCCACGCAGGCATCGCGGAAGCGCAGGAAGGTTTCAGCCTCGAAGAAGAACTGGGTGATGGCGGAGGTGGCTCCGGCATCGAGCTTGCGTTTCAGGAAGCGGATATCGGCCTTGTCATCGGCGGCATCGGGGTGGCGTTCGGGATAGGCGCCGACGCGGATCTTGAACTTGCCGGTCTGGGCCAGAGCCTCGACCAGTTCGACCGTATTGGCGAAACCGTCCGGATGCGGGGTGAAACGGTCGGCACCCTTGGGCGCATCGCCGCGCAGGGCGACGATCTCGGTCACGCCGAGAGCGGCATAGCTTTCGGCAATCTCCAGCGTCTCGGCCCTTGTCGCATCGACGCAGGTCAGGTGGGCCGCGACGTTCAGGCCGTAGTTGCGGTGGATCGCGCCCACGGCGTCATGGGTCAGCTTGCGGGTCGTCCCGCCCGCGCCATAGGTGACCGAGACGAAATCCGGCTCCATCGGTGCCAGTGCCTGAACGGTTTCCCACAGCCGGAAGGACGCATCCAGCGTCTGCGGCGGGAAAAATTCAAAGGAAATGCGGGCACGGCGGGTCACGAGGGTCATCTGGGTACTCCTTAACTCTTGCCCCTTTGTGCCAGATCGGTGAAACTGAATCCAATTCATATAATTCACGATGATCATGAGGTTCATCGCATGTACCTGGAGCTTCGCCACTTCCGCACCCTGCGCGCCATTCAGGAGGCCGGGGGTCTGGCCAAGGCGGCCGAGATCCTGAACACGACGCAATCGGCCCTGAGCCATCAGGTGGCCGGGCTGGAGGATCAGGTGGGGATGGAGCTTTTCGTGCGACGGTCGAAGCCGATGCGCCTGTCGGCGGCAGGGACGCGGATGCTGAAGGTGGCCGAACGCATCCTGCCCGAGATTGCGGCGCTGGAGGAGGAGTTCCGCGGCCTTCTGTCGGGCAAGACCGGGCGGCTGCATATCGCGATCCAGTGCCACGCCTGTTTCGACTGGCTGTTTCCGGTCTTGGAGCTGTTCCGCCATGCCTGGCCGGAAGTCGATGTGGATATCCGCGCCGGCCTTGCCTTCGACAGCTTTCCGGCGCTGTTGCGGGAAGAGGTGGATCTGGTGATCTCTTCCAACCCCGAGCCCTTGCCGGGGATCACCTTTCATCCGCTCTTCGATTATCACCCGACCTTCATCGCCTCTTCCAAGAACCCGCTGGCGGCCAAGGCGGTGATCGAGGCGGAGGATTTCCGCGACCAGGTGCTGATTACCTATCCGGTCGGGCGCGACAAGCTGGACATCTTCACCGAGCTTCTGACCGAGGCCCGGGTGGAGCCGCGCGCGCAAAGGGCGGTGGAGCTGACGGCGGTGATCCTGATGCTGGTGGGGTCGGACCGCGGCGTGGCGGTGCTGCCCGACTGGGTGATCCGCGATGTGAAAAGCCATGCCGATTATGTCACGCGCCCCTTGGGGCCGGGGGTGATCACCAAGCGGCTTTACGCCGCCACCCGCGAAGAGGATTCCGCCCGCCCCTTCATGGCGCATTTCCTGCGCCTAGGGCGCAGCGAGCCGGTCAAGCTGCAGCGCGGCTGAGGGGGCCACGATTTTTCTGCGAAAAATCAAGGGCCTCCGGCGGGGATATTTGGACCAGTGTGAAAGGGGTTGACGGCGGGCGGGTTGCGCGGGAAGGATGGGAGCATGGAACTTCATTTTGTCAGGATCAACAAGTCCGGCCCTGTCCCTGCCCTGCTGGTGTAGCAGGGCGGCTTTCGGTTCCCTTTCCGGTCCCAAGGCTCGCCCCGAGGCGCTTTTGCGCATGTCTGGTTTCGGAGCCTTCCCATGAGCCTTCTTGCTGTCAAATCCCTGTCCCTGACCCTTGGTCTGCCGCTGTTTGCGGATCTGTCCTTTTCTGTCGAACCCGGCGAAAGGCTGGGGCTGATTGCCTGCAACGGGCGGGGGAAATCCTCGCTGTTGCGCTGCCTTGCGGGGCAGCTGGAGCCTACGGGCGGGGATATCACCAGGGCGCGCGGGGCGACCTTGCGGCTGGTCGAGCAGGAGGTGCCGGGGGCGCTGTTGGGGTTGGGCCTGCGGGAAGCGGTGCTGCAGGTGCTGGGCGATCCGGAGGGCGAGGGCTGGCGGGTCGATGTGGCGCTGGACGATCTGGCGGTGCCGGAGGCTTTGCGCGATCAGGCTTTGGGCGGGCTTTCGGGTGGCTGGCAGCGGACGGCGCTGCTGGCTCGCGCGGCGGTGGCCGAGCCGGATATCCTGCTGCTGGACGAGCCGACCAACCATCTGGACCTGGCGCGGATCGGCCTGTTGCAGGCCTGGCTCAAGGCCCTGCCACGCGATGTGGCTGTGATTGCGGCGAGCCATGACCGCGCCTTTCTGGACGCGGTGACGACGCGCAGCCTGTTTTTGCGCGACACGGGCTCGCGCGCCTTTGCCCTGCCCTATACGCGGGCCCGGGCGGCCTTGGCGGAGGCGGATGCCGCGCAGGGGCGGCAGTTCGAGAATGACCTCGCCAGGGCCGATCAGCTGCGCCGGCAGGCGGCCAAGCTGAAGAACATCGGGATCAACAGCGGATCGGACCTGCTGGTCATCAAGACCAAGCAGCTGAAGGAGCGCGCCGGCAAGATCGAGGCCCAGGCCAAGGCGGCGTTCAAGGAGGTCTCGGCCGGGGAGATCCGGCTGGCCCATTCGGGCACCCATGCCAAGGCGCTGGTCACCCTGAACGATGCGGCGGTTGCGACGCCGGATGGGCGACCCCTGTTCCGCACCGGGCAAAAGTGGATCGAGCGCGGCGATCGGGTCGTGCTTCTGGGCCGCAATGGTGCCGGCAAGACGCAGATGGTGGGGGCGGTCCTGCGGGCGATCCTGGAGGGGGATGCGGCGATCCGGGTCACGCCCTCGCTGGTCCTGGGGCATTCCGACCAGGGTCTGGCGCAGTTGCCGCCCAAGGCCACGCCGTTTGATCTGGTGACGGGGTACAAGACGGGGGATGGCCCGGCGCGCAGCATGTTGGCCGAAGCGGGGATCAGGCTGGACATGCAGACCAAGCCCCTCGCGCCTTTGTCGGGCGGGCAGAAGGCGCGGCTTGCCATGCTGCTTCTGCGGCTGGCCAAGCCCAACTTCTACCTCCTCGACGAGCCGACCAACCATCTGGACATCGAAGGCCAGGAGGCGCTGGAGGGCGAGCTTCTGGCCCAGGGCGCCACCTGCCTTCTGGTCAGCCACGACCGCAGCTTCGTGCGCAATGTCGGCAACCGCTTCTGGCGGATCGAGAAGAAAGCCCTGGTCGAGGTCGCCGATCCCGAGGCCTTCTTCCGCGACGAGCTCGACGCCTGAACGGTAGGATGGGCAATCTGCCCATCTTCCGGCGCCGGCAATTCGGCGAAACTTCCGCCCCCGCCGCCGCATTGCCGGTGCCCGCGCCGCATTCGCCCTTTCCTTCATGGGCCGGGACGTGTATGCGCTCGCCGTTCCAGACCTTATGATCCATCCTCTCGGAGTGCCCCATGCAAGGCAGTGCCAACCTCAACCTGATGATCAAAGCCGCGCGCAAGGCGGGCCGTGCCTTGGTCAAAGACTTCCGCGAGGTGGAGAACCTTCAGGTCTCGGCCAAGGGCCCCGGCGATTTCGTCTCCAAGGCCGACCGCGAGGCCGAAAGGCTGATCAAGGAAGACCTGATGGAAGGCCGCCCCAGCTATGGCTGGATCGGCGAAGAGACAGGCTCCACCCCCGGGGCCGACCCGACCCGTCGCTGGATCGTCGATCCCTTGGACGGCACCACCAACTTCCTGCACGGGCTGCCGCATTGGGCCGTCTCGATCGCGCTGGAGCACAAGGGCGAGATCGTCTCGGCCGTGGTCTTCGATGCCGCCAAGGACGAGATGTACTGGGCCGAGAAGGGCGCCGGCGCCTGGATGAACGACCGCCGCCTGCGCGTCTCGGGGCGCCGCCACATGCATGAGGCGATCTTTGCCACCGGCGTGCCCTT
This sequence comes from Rhodobacter sp. P1_C2, assembly GCF_056406375.1. NCBI lineage: Bacteria > Pseudomonadati > Pseudomonadota > Alphaproteobacteria > Rhodobacterales > Rhodobacter > Rhodobacter sp. P1_C2. The sequence continues at coordinate 364,320 of NZ_JBFUAG010000004.1, read as the reverse complement.
CGGCGCCAAGAAGACCCTGCCCGCCACGGTCGCCGATCTGGCCCGCCTGATGCCGGGCTGTGCCGGGGTGCGGCGCTGGGGTGCGGCCTCGCTCGACTTCGCCTATGTCGCCGCCGGCCGCTTCGACGGCTATTGGGAGCGCGAGCTGAGCGCCTGGGACATGGCCGCGGGCCTGCTTCTGGTACGCGAGGCGGGCGGTTTTGCCGAAGCCGTGCGCGAGGGTGACGATATCCTCGATTCCGGCTCGATCCTCTGCGCCAATGACGCGCTTTTCGCGCCCTTCGCCAAGATCATCCGCAACACCTGAGACAGCGCCTTTCCGCCGCCCTCACCGGCGGCGGGGCACCGATGGCAGGGCGCTGGGGCTGACCTGCAGCTCCGGCACCGCGGTGGTTTCCGGCACCGCGACCTGCGGCGGCGGGCGGCGGAGCAGAAGCGACAGGGCGAAGCCTGCGGCAAAGCCGCCGATATGTTCCCAATAGGCCACGCCATCCGTCAGGCCCGGATCGGCCAGGCCCGACCAGACCTGCAACCCGATCCAGAAGCCGAGCACCCCCCAGGCGGGAATCGCAATCGTGCGCCAGAAGACCACGAAGAAGAAGAACACATCGACCTTGGCGCGGGGGTAAAGCCTAAGGTAGGCGCCCAGCACCCCGGCAATCGCCCCCGAGGCGCCCAGAACCGGCGCGCGGCTGTAGGGGTCGTGCAGGTATTGCGCCCAGGCCGCCGCCACCCCGCAGGCGAGATAGAACAGAATATAGCGCCAGCGGCCAAGCCGCGCCTCGATATTGTCGCCGAAGATCCAGAGGAACAGCATGTTCCCCCCCAGATGCAGCCAGCTGCCATGCAGGAACATCGCGGTGATCAGCGTGTCATAACGCGCGCCGAAATGCAGGCGGAACGGGATGAAGGCCCAGTTGAACTGGAACAGCATCTGATCGGTGCCCTGCAGCATGACGTGGCTGTAAAGGAACAGCACCACATTCACGGCAATCAGCGCCTGCGTCATCCGCGGCTTGACCGTCGAGGGGTTATGGTCGCGGATCGGGATCATGGGGTCAACTTGGGCCCTCTGCCCGCCAGGTCAAGGGCCGCGCGCGCGGCCGTGACCGCTGCCCGCCGCTCATGCGCGGTCCGACGGATGGTTGACCCCGTCCGACCACGGCACCGCGCCCAGATCGCGCGGGTTCACCCCCGCGAGGATCGCGACATTGATGCCATATTCATTGGGGTTGGACCGCCGCTGGTGGTGGGTATAGATGCCGCAGGTCTTGCAGAAGTAATGCTTGGCGGTCCTGGTGCCCCATTGGTAAAGCGTCAGGTTCTCTGCCCCCTTCAGGATCGTCAGCCCCGACAGCGGCGCCGAGACGACGATCGCCCCACGCCTGCGGCAGAAGGAACAATCGCAGCGCCGGGCGGTGGCCAGACCGTCGCTCAGGCTGACCTCGATCTCCACCGCGCCGCAATGACAGGTTCCGCGCATCGGCCCTCTCCTTCCCCGTTTGCCGCAGCATCGGCGCAGGGTCGGGGCGGGTCAAGGTGGTGACGGGGCAAAGCTGCCCCGCCGTGGTGTTTGGCCGTGGTGTTTCCTCAGGCGCCTGCCTCGGCCAGAAGCTGGGCATTGCCGCCCGAGGCGGTGGTGTCGATGCAGATGTGCCGCTCCATCACCGCATGGGCGGCGTCGGGCGCATCGCAGATCAGGGGCAGGATCGGCCCCTTGCGGGCGGCGAGGGCCTGCACCCGCAGCCGCGCCCCCATCGCATCGCCCCACCAGAGCGCGCCGGAGAAGCCCTGCAGCCGCGTCAGGGCCGCGATATCCAGCCCCGGCGCCTCGATCGCCTGGCCGCCCAGCGCGCGGATCGCATCGGCCTGGGCCAAGGCGGTGGCCGCCGAAGGGCCAAGGCACAGCACCGGCAGGCGCGGATGGCTGGTCAGCCGGTTCGATTCGCCGGTGGGACCGGGCAGAACCAGCGCCTCGCCGCCCGGCATCGGGCGCGCGAGGGTCAGGGCGGCGGCGGTCTCGCCCTCGGGCGTGGCGCGGTCTTCGGTTCCTGCGGCAGGGGCGGCACCTTGCGTGAAGCGGGTCAGGTAATGCGGCCCGCCCGCCTTGGGGCCGGTGCCCGACAGCCCCTCGCCCCCGAAGGGCTGGCTGCCCACCACCGCGCCGATCTGGTTGCGGTTGACGTATATATTGCCGGCATGGACGCCCGCGACCACACTTTGCACCCGGTCGTCGATCCGGCTGTGCAGGCCGAAGGTCAGACCATAGCCCGTGTCATTGACCGCCTTGACCACCGCCTCGACGCCCCCGCTCGGGAAGGTCGCGACATGAAGGACCGGGCCGAAAATTTCCTTCGGCATCTGGGCGATGCCTTTGACGCGGATCACGGTCGGGGCGATGAAATGGCCCTTGGCCTCGGTCGGCAGGGCAAGGGCCTTCATCACGCGGCCCTCCTTCTTCGCCTGAGCGATGTAGTCTGCGATGCCGCTCTGCGCCTCGGCGTCGATCACCGGGCCGAGGTCGGTCGACAGGACCCAGGGGTTGGCAATGGTCAGCGTCTCCATCGCCCCTTCCAGCATGGTCAGCACACTTTGGGCGATATCCTCCTGCACATAAAGGCAGCGCAGGGCCGAGCAGCGCTGGCCGGCCGACTGGAAGCTGGAGGCGACGATATCGCGCACCGCCTGTTCGGGCAGGGCGGTGGAATCGACGATCATCGCATTCAGGCCGCCGGTTTCGGCGATCAGCGGCGCATTGGGGTCCAGATGGTCGGCCATGCTGCGCCGGATCAGAAGCGCCGTCTCGGTCGAGCCGGTGAAGGCCACGCCTTTCACCCGCGCATCCCGGGTCAGGGCCGCGCCGATGCTGCCATCACCGGGCAGCAGTTGCAAAGCACTGGCCGGAACCCCGGCTTTCAGCATCAGGTCCACCGCCAGCGTCGCAATCAGCGGCGTCTGTTCGGCGGGTTTGGCGAGGACGGCATTGCCCGCAGCAAGCGCGGCGGCGATCTGGCCGGTGAAGATGGCGAGGGGGAAGTTCCACGGGCTGATGCAGGCGAAGACGCCGCGCGCCGGCGCGGTCAGCGCCCCTGCCCCATCGGCGTAATAGCGCAGGAAATCCACCGCCTCGCGCAGTTCGGCCACGGCATCGGCGAGGGTCTTGCCCGCCTCGCGCGCCAGAAGCGCGAAGATCGGGCCAAATTCAGCCTCGTAGAGGTCGGCGGCGCGGCGCAGGATGGTGGCGCGGATCTCGGCGCTGGCGATCCAGGGCTCGGCCAGACGCAGGGCGGTGTCGACATCGGGCTGGCAGGCGGTGGTGACATGGCCGGTCAGGCTGCCATCGGCGGGGTTGCGCACCTCGAGCTGCAGGCCACCGGCCACGCGACCGGCGAGGCGGGGGGCGGCCTCGAAGATGGTGGTGAGATGCGGCGCGCGCCCGGCTTCGATCGCGGCGAGGTCTCCGGCGTCGGTCAGGTCAAACCCATGCGAGTTCTGGCGCGGCAGGAAGAGGTCGGTGCCGGGGCGCAGGCCGGGGCTTACCGGTTCCATCGCCTCCAACTGGGTCAGCGGGCAGGCGGCGACGCGTTCGGGGGAAAGCTCTTCGTTGACGATCTGGTGGACGAAGCTGGAATTGGCGCCGTTTTCGAGGAGGCGGCGGACGAGATAGGCCAGAAGGTCGCGGTGGGCGCCGACCGGGGCATAGATCCGGCAACGAGTGGCGTTTTCCGCCAGCACGATGTCATGCAGGCGTTCGCCCATGCCGTGCAGGCGCTGGAATTCGAAGGCTTCCGGGGTGACGCCTGCTTCCAAAGCCAGATGCAGGACGGCGGCGACGGTATGGGCGTTATGGGTGGCGAATTGCGGATAGATCCGGTCGGTCATCGACAAAAGCTTGCGGGCATTGGCGAGATAGCTCGCATCGGTGCCCTGCTTGCGGGTGAAGACCGGGAAGGAGGCGAGGCCAAGGGTCTGGGCGCGCTTGATCTCCGAATCCCAATAGGCGCCCTTGACCAGACGGACCATGATCCGCCGGTCGTATTTCGCGGCCAGCGCATGGAGCCAGTCGATCACGGCACCCGAGCGGCGGCCATAGGCTTGCACGACGACGCCAAAACCGTCCCAGCCCTTGAGGCTGGCATCGGACAGGACCGCCTCGATCACCTCGAGCGAGAGGGCCAGACGGTCGGCCTCTTCGGCGTCGATGTTCAGGCCAAGGCCAGCGGCGCGGGCGAGACCGGCCAGAGCGCGGACGCGGGGGACGAGTTCGTCCATCACCTGGGCGCGGCGGGCGACCTCGTAGCGCGGATGCAGGGCGGAAAGCTTGATCGAGATGCCGGGATTGGTGCGGATGTCGCCGGTGGTGGCGGCGCGGGCGATGGCGGTGATCGCGCGGCTATAGGCGAGGTGGTAGTGCTGGGCATCGGCTTCGGTCCGGGCGGCCTCGCCGAGCATGTCGTAGCTGTAGGTATAGCCCTTGGCTTCCAGCTCGCGGGCGCGCTCCATCGCGGCGTCGATGGTTTCACCCAGAACGAAGGCGCGGCCCATTTCCTTCATCGCCCGGGTCACGGCGGTGCGGATCACCGGCTCGCCCAGACGTTTCATCGCGGCGCGCAGGTGGCCGACCACGCCGGGCTCGCGTTCTTCCAGCACCTTGCCGGTGAGCATCAGGGCCCAGGTCGAGGCATTGACCAGGCTGGAGGAGGATTTGCCGAGGTGGCGGCCCCAGTCGGCGGGGGCGATCTTGTCCTCGATCAGGGCGTCCATCGTGGGAGCATCCGGCACGCGAAGGAGCGCCTCGGCGAGGCACATCAGCGCCACGCCCTCATCGGTGGAAAGCCCGTATTCGGCGAGGAAAACCTCCATCAGCCCGGGCTTGGCGGAACCACGGATGGCGCTGACCAGGCGGGCCGCGCGCGAGGAGATGGCGGCCCGCGCCTCTGGCCCGAGTCGGGCGGCGGCGAGGTTCTGCGCGACCAGCGTCGCCTCATCGGCCAAAGATCCGTGCTGGATGATGTCCCAGGCTGCTTGCATCTTGCTTCCCCTATGCTTTCCGCCATCATATCAGGGGTTTCAAAGGGATTTGTCCTGAAGATGGGGCAAAGCGCGGGCGGATCGCCTGAAATTTTGGGGTGGCACATGCCGAACGACCTGCTGGACAGCTATGACCTTGCGATCCTCGAGGTGCTGGAGGCCGAGGGGCGGATCAGCGCCACCGAACTCAGCCAAAGGATCGGCCTGTCGAAGTCGCCAACCCAGGCGCGGATGAAGCGGCTGGAGGCGCAGGGGGTGATCCGCGGCTATGGCGCGCGGCTGGACCGGGTGAAGATGGGGCAGGCCCATGTGGCCTTCGTGGAAGTGCGGCTGTCGGACACGCGGGAGGCGGCCTTGCAGGCCTTCAACCGGGCGGTGCAGGGCGTGGCCGAGATCGAGGAATGCCACATGATCGCCAGCCGCTTCGACTATCTTCTGAAGGTGCGCACGGCCGATATCCAGGCCTATCGCCGGGTTCTGGCCGAACGGATTTCAGCCCTGCCGCATGTGGCGGGCACCTCGACCTATGTGGCGATGGAGGCGGTGAAGGAGGGCGCGTGACCCTCCGCCGCCGCAAGGATCACTCCTTGGTCTTGTTGACGTTGAGCCCGCCCTTGGAGCTGGCCACGGCAATCGTGGTCACGGCCTTGGCGGCCTCTTTCTTCGGTTTCTTCACTTCTTTGCGTTTGTTCATGCCCTTGGCCATGTCACTCTCCTGCTGGCGCGTCTGCGCGACTCATGGCGCAGTGTGGGGGTAGTGTAGGCCCTGAAACCCGGCGGGGGAATCCTCGATTTTTCTGCGAAAAATCGCAAGGACGCCGGGGGGCAACGATTTTTCGGCGAAAAATCGGGAAAGACGCCGGGCGCCGGGTTGGCGGCGCCCGGCGCGGCGGTCAGAGCTTGGCTGCGACCATCGCCTCGAGCTTCAGCGTGTCGGCGTGGAAGTTGCGGATGCCTTCGGCGAGCTTTTCGGTCGCCATCGCGTCCTCGTTATGCTCCCAGCGGAAATCGGCCTCGGAGATCGCGGCGGCGGTGCCGACGCTGGCCCCGGCGGTCAGCTTGCGCGGCAGATCGCCCATGTCCTCGGACAGCTTGCCCATCAGGTCGGGCGAGATGGTCAGACGGTCGCAGCCGGCCAAGGCCTCGATCTGGCCGGGGTTGCGGAAGGAGGCGCCCATCACCACGGTCTTGATGCCATGGCTCTTGTAATGGTCATAGATGCGGCGGACCGAGAGGACGCCGGGGTCTTCCTCGGCCGTGTAGGTCTTGCCGGTGGATTTGCTGAACCAGTCGGTGATCCGGCCGACGAAGGGCGAGATCAGGAAGACGCCGGCATCGGCGCAGGCCTTGGCCTGGGCCATCGAGAAGAGCAGCGTCAGGTTGCACTGGATGCCGGCCTTTTCCAGCTCGCGCGCGGCCTGGATGCCTTCCCAGGTCGAGGCGAGCTTGATCAGGATGCGGTCTTTCGGCACGCCCAGTTTGGCGTAAGCGTCGATGATGGCATGGGCCTTGGCGATCGAGCCGGCCTTGTCGAAGGAGAGGCGGGCGTCGACCTCGGTCGACACGCGGCCCGGCACGATCCCGGCCAGTTCGGCGCCGAGGCCGACGGTCAGGTCCTGCACGATGGCGGAGACGGCATCGGGCGTGCCCTTGAGGCGCGCGACGCTGGCGGCGAATTTCTCCTGCATGGCGGCGCCCTGCACGGCCTTCAGCACGAGGCTCGGGTTGGTGGTGCAGTCTTGCGGCGCCAGGCGGCGGACGGCCTCGATGTCGCCGGTGTCGGCCACGACGACGGTCATCTGGCGGAGCTGGTCAAGTTTGCTGGTCATGATGCGGTCCTCTGTCGGGTTCGCGGGAATAGGCTGCTGCATGTCTGGCATGACTTGGGCGGATGGGAAAGGTCCGCTGGCGGGTTTTGACCCGGGCAGAGCGGCGGGCGGGGGATGAAAATCTGCGCGCCCGGGGGCCCGAGCCCTGCGCCAAGGCACATCCCGCGCCGATCCCGATTGGCGGCAGCCATGAAGCTGTGCTTTACCGCAAGCCGGGCCCCGCGCCGATGCCGCAGCGTTTTTCGCTGCGGCGCCGGCCCCGGGCCGCAACCATCGACCCGGGGATGCCAGGTGCACGCGATCATCATCTCTCTCACCCTCATGGTCATCGTCGTGCTGAGCAGCATGGTCGGCGGGGTACTGGCCCGCGACGTGCCGCGGCCGCTGGTGCAGATCGCCTGCGGGGCGCTGGCCTGCCTGCTGCCGGACCTGCGGATCAACCTCAACCCCGACATCTTCTTTCTGCTGCTGGTGCCGCCCCTGCTGTTCATCGACGGCTGGCACATTCCGGCGGACGAGCTGGTGGATGACCGCTGGACCATCCTGCACATGGCGCTGGCGTTGGTGGTGGCCACGGTCGTGGTGGTGGGCAGCTTCACCGTCTGGCTGGTGCCGGGCCTGCCGGTCGGGGCGGCCTTCGCGCTGGCCGCGGCGCTGGCCCCGACCGACCCGATCGCGGTGACCGCCATCGCCAAGCGCCTGCCGGTGCCGCGCCGGATGATGAACATCCTGGAAGCGGAATCGCTGCTGAACGATGCGACCGGGCTGATCTGCCTGCGCTTTGCGCTGCTCTTTCTGGCGACCGGCAGCTTCTCGCTCTTCACCGCCTCCACCACCTTTCTCTGGGTGGCCTGCGCCGGGCTCGCGACCGGCTTTGGCGTCACCTGGGCCGTGGTGCGCGTGAAGAACCTGGTCGTGCAGCGCACCGGCGAGGAGCCGGGGGCGCAGATCGCGATCAGCCTGCTTCTGCCCTTCGTCGCCTATCAGGCGGCCGAGCTTCTGTCGGCCTCGGGCTTCTTTGCGGCGGTGGCGGCGGGGGTGACGATGGCGCGGGCGGAATCCACCGGGGCGGCGCTCGGGGCCACGCGGATCCAGCGCAGCGCGGTCTGGGATTCGGTCCAGTTCATCGCCAATGGCATCGTCTTCGTCCTGCTCGGCGCGCAGCTGCCGGTGCTGCTGACCCGGGCGCGGGCCACGGTGCTGGAGACCGGGCACCACAGCCTCATGTGGCTTTTGATGCTGATCGTGGCGGTCTATGCGGCGATGCTGGCGGTGCGGCTGGTCTGGGTCTGGGTCAGCGTGACGCTGGCGCGGCGCGGGCGGCGGCTGGATGCGACCCCGGCCACGCGGCTGATCCTTGCCACCGGGCTGGCGGGCACCCGGGGGGCGGTCAGCTTTGCCGGCATCCTGACGCTGCCGGTCGCCCTCACCTCGGGCGACACCTTTGCCGAGCGCGAGCTGGTCATCCTGATCGCGATGGGGGTCATCATCCTGTCGCTGGCGGTCGCGGCCATCGGCCTGCCGCTGCTGCTCCGCTCCGGTGCGGCGCTGTCGCCGCAGGACCGTTCGGGCGAGATCGCCGGGCGGGCGGCGGCGGCCACCGCGGCCCTGACCGAGATCGACCGCATCCGCACGCTGCACCCTGCCCCCGATGCCGAGGCCGAGCTTTACATCGCCGCAGCGGCCGAGGTCGCGCAGCCCTATCTTCTGCGGCTGGAAAGCTATGAGGCGGCCCCCGCCGACCTTGCCGGGGCCGAGGCCCGGACCCGCGTCTTGCGCGAGGTGCAGCTGGCCGCCGTGCGGGCCGAGCGCAAATCAGTTGTGCAATCGCGCCGCCAGCGCCTGATCAGCGCCACGGTGGCGCGGCGGATGGTGCGCGAGCTTGACCTGCTGGAAGCGCATTACGAAAGCTGAACCCGGGGTCTGGTGCCCGCGGCCGGGCTCGAACCGGCACGGCCGTGAGGCCTGAAGATTTTAAGTCTTCTGTGTCTACCATTTCACCACGCGGGCAGGCGGGGTCCGGGCGCACCCTATCCTGACCTGCCCGACAGGGTAAAGTCACCGCGACGCATTCGGCGCCCGCTTTGCCGCATCGCGGCATTGACTTGAGCTGCGCGTCAAGCTTTGGTGTGGGCCAAGAGTTGGCGGGAGGTTCGACATGAACAAGGAATATCCCAGTGCTGCGGCGGCGCTGGACGGGGTGTTGTTTGACGGGATGACGATTGCCAGCGGCGGTTTCGGCCTCTGCGGCATCCCCGAGCTTCTGATCGCGGCGATCAAGGACGCCGGGACCAAGGATCTGACCGTCGCCTCCAACAACGCCGGCGTCGATGGCTTTGGCCTCGGCATCCTGCTGGCCACGCGGCAGATCAAGAAGATGATCTCCTCCTATGTCGGGGAAAATGCCGAATTCATGCGGCAATACCTCAGCGGCGAGCTGGAGCTGGAGTTCAACCCGCAGGGCACCCTGGCCGAGCGTCTGCGCGCCGGGGGGGCGGGCATCCCGGGCTTTTACACCAAGACCGGCGTGGGCACCGTGATCGCCGAGGGCAAAGACCACAAGGAGTTCAACGGCCAGACCTATATCCTGGAAACCGGGATCGTGGCCGATATCTCGATCGTCAAGGCCTGGAAGGCCGACCCTTCGGGCAACCTCGTCTTCCGCAAGACGGCGCGCAACTTCAACCCGCCCGCCGCCACCGCCGGCAAGATCTGCATCGCCGAGGTCGAAGAGATCGTGCCGCTGGGCAGCCTCGACCCTGACGCGATCCATCTGCCGGGCATCTATGTGCACCGTCTGATCCAGGGCCAACACGAAAAGCGCATCGAGAACCGTACCGTCCGCCCCCGGGCCTAGGAGCCGCCCGATGCCGAAATCCCCCTACGATGGCCTCGAGGAGCGCGCCTATTGGCGCAGCGGCGTGGCCACGCGCAAGCCGCACAAGCTGAAGGGGATTTACGATCCGCGCTTTCTGATCGGGCCGGGCACCAGGGTGATGACGGCGGGCAGCTGCTTTGCCCAGCATGTCCACCGCGCGATGACCGAGGCCGGCTATGACGTGATCGACGCCGAACCGGCGCCCGATCACGTCGACCCCGCCCTCGCCGCGCGCTATGCCTACGGCAGTTTTTCGGCGCGCTACGGCAATGTCTACACGACGCGCCAGCTGCTTCAGCTGTTGCAGGAGGCCGAGGGTCACTACGCCCCCGCCCATCCGGTCTGGCGCAAGGGCGATTTCTTCGTCGATGCCCTGCGCCCCAATGTCGAACCCCAGGGCTTCACCTCGCCAGAGGCGGTTCTGCTGGCCCGCGCCGCCCATCTGGAGCGCGTGGCCCATGCCCTGCGCGCGGCCGAGGTGCTGATCTTCACCCTGGGCCTGACCGAGACCTGGGCCGACCGGGCGACCGGCACGGTCTATCCTTCGGCCCCCGGGGTCATCGCCGAACCGCCCGAGGGGGCCGAGATCGGCTTTCTGAACCTCGGCCATGACGATGTGGTGCGCGATCTGCGCGCGGTTCTGGCGCATCTGCGCGGGGTCAATCCGGGGCTGAAGGCGCTTCTGACGGTCAGCCCGGTGCCCCTGACCGCCACGGCGACCGGGGGCCATGTGCTGGTGGCTTCAACCGCGTCCAAGGCCATCCTGCGCGCGGCGGTGGCCACGCTGATGGCCGAGGACAGCGGCATCGACTATTTCCCCTCTTACGAGATCATCACCAACCCCGCCGCCCGCAGCGCCTATTACGCCGACAACCTGCGCCAACCGACGGTGAAGGGCGTGGCGACCGTGATGGGGCAGTTCCTGTCGGCGATGCAGGCCGCGGGCAAGCCGGTGCCGAAGGCCGAGAAACCCGCAGCCGAGGTTGCAGCCGATGCCGGGGACGAGGCCGCCGAAGCCCAATGCGAAGAGGCGCTCAACGATGCCGGAGGTGCGGCATGAGCCGGATCCTCGTCATCGGCTCCTCCCATGCGGCGGCGCAGCGCCGCGCCCTGCCCCGCATCGCCGAGGCCTATCCCCAGCATCAGGTCAGCTGCTGGACCCTGACGGCGCGCTGTTTCAATGCGGCGGTGGTCGGGCCGGACGGCATCCTGACGCCCGATCCCAAACGCCCGGGCGTGCGCAAGCAGGCCCTGCGCTGGAACGGCGCCGACAGCATCGACCTTTCCCCCTTCGACCATATCCTGATGGCGGGGCTGGATCAGGGGATCGACCGGGTGCTGCACCTGACGGCCAGGCTGCAACCGCTCGACTGGGGCGCGCGTGACGGGGCGCGGGGTGTCTCGCTCGATTTCCTGCGTGCCGCCCTGCGTGGCGTGGTCGAGGCGACGCTGGTGGCCCAAAAGGCCCGCATCCCCTTTGACCCCCGCTTTGCCGCCACCCCGGTGCCCTATGCGACACGGGCAAGCCATGATCCCGCGCGCGGCCACAGCCCCGATGCGGCCCGCGTCAGCCAGTTGCCGCAGGCCGCGGCGCTGATGGCGCTTTATGAAGCCGAGCTGGCCGCCGCCCATCTGGCCCAAGGCCTCGCCTTCGTGCCGCAGCCCGAGGCCAGCCGCGCCGCGCCCTGGGTCACCGACGACCGCTTCATCGACCCCGCTTCCGCCGACGCGCTGCACATGAACGCCGATTACGGCTTTCTGGCCTTTCAGGCCTTTGCCGCGACTTTACCCACATCCGATGACCGCGCCCCGCAAGAAGCCGCGGCCGCATCTACCTGAAGGAGGACCTCGACATGGCTTGGGACCGCAACCAGATCGCCGCCCGCGCGGCACAGGAACTGCAGGACGGCACTTATGTGAACCTCGGGATCGGGATTCCGACCCTGGTGTCGAACTACATTCCCGCCGGCGTCAGCGTGACGCTGCAATCGGAAAACGGCATGCTCGGCATGGGGCCCTTCCCTTACGAGGGCGACGAGGACCCCGATCTGATCAACGCCGGCAAGCAGACCATCACCGAACTGCCGCAGACCGCCTATTTCGACTCTGCCCAGTCCTTCGCGATGATCCGCGGCGGCAAGATCGCGATGGCGATCCTCGGCGCGATGGAGGTCTCCGAACAGGGTGACCTTGCGAACTGGATGATCCCGGGCAAGCTCGTCAAGGGCATGGGCGGGGCGATGGATCTGGTGGCGGGCGTCGGCCGCGTCGTCGTGGTGATGGACCACACCTCCAAGCACGGCGAATCGAAGGTCCTGAAGGACTGCACCCTGCCCCTGACCGGCAAGGCCGTGGTCAACCGGATCATCACCAACCTCGGCGTGATGGATGTGGTGCCGGGCGGGCTGAAGATCGTGCAACTGGCCGATGGCGTCTCGGACGCCGAACTGCGCGCCGCGACCGAGGCGACGATCGTTGGCTGACCATATCATCACCCGCGAGGTCCGTGGCCACCACGGCCGCTATGTCATCGCCCAGAACGGCGAAGAGGCGGAGCTGGTCTATACGATCACCAGCCCCGAACTGATCGTGGCCGTCCACACCGGCGTGCCCGACAGTTTCAAGGGCACCGGGGCCGGGATGGCGCTGGTGACGCGTCTGGTCGCCGATGCGCGGGCCGAAGGCTTCAAGATCGTGCCGCAATGCCCCTTCGTGAACGCCCAGCGCCTGAAACATCCCGAATGGGCGGATGTCTTCGCGGTCTGAAGCGGCTCACGCCGTCGCGGGCTGACCCGGTTCAGTTGCTGGCCGAGATGACCTTGAAGACGCAGGGGTCGCTGACAAGCTCGGGCGGCGAAAGGCAAAGTCCCTGCGCCACCTGCCAGGCGGCGAGGACCTTGGGCACATAATCCCGCGTCTCGGCATAGGGGGGGACGCCGCCATTGGCGGTGACCGCCCCCTCGCCCGCGTTATAGGCCGCGATCACCATCAGGGGGTCGCGGTTGAAATTGCCCATCAGCCAGTCGAGATAGGCGACCCCGCCCTTGATGTTCTGCGACGGGTCCAGCGCATCGGTCACGCCGAATCGCTTGGCGGTGTCCGGGATCAGCTGCATCAGCCCCTGCGCCCCGGCCCCGCTGGCCGCCGCCGCATTGCCGGCGCTTTCGACCGCCATCACCGCAAGCACCAGCGCGGGCGAGACCCTGGTGCCCACGGTATCCTTCAGAATCTCGGTTCCCCAGTTCTGCGCCATGGTCTGCATCGCCTGCAACCGCGGCGCCGTGACGCTGGCGCCATCCGGCCCCGAGGAGAGCGTGGCCATCGCCAGGGGGAATCGCCCGTCGGCCGCATCGAGCGCCACCGGCACCGTGTTCCAGAACCAGTCGTAATGCGCGCCCGAAGGCGCGACCGGCCCCGCGGGCGCCAAGGGGGCTGCGGGCCCCGGGTCCTCGTGATGTTCGGGGCGCGGGTCGATCTTGCGGCCGGCGGCGAGCAGTGCCGCCTGCTCGACCGGGTCGATCTGCACCTTGATGCGCTTGCCGGCCTGGATGTCGGAGACTTTCACCATCTTGAAGGTGAAGCTCGGCGCGGGGGGCGCCGATTCGCCATGCACGAGGTCCGCGCTGGCCAGAAGTGCCAACCCGCCCATCGTCAGAAGCGCGCGACGGGGCGCGCGCCAGAACCTGTAACCTGCCATGACGGGTGCCTGCCCGATTGTTTTTATAGGCCGAAGCCTGCCAGATTCGCGGCAAAGCGCCAAGCTTTGCAGCACCGCCCGTGCCTTAGCGCCTGAAAACGCGACCGAAAGGACACGCAAACCCGGGCCTCGGCCACAATCCCGCCATCAAATGACTGCGACAATTCCGCAATCCGGTCCCACGAGCGCCGCCTTGCAAGGTTTTATTAAGGTCATACCGAGGGACAGACAGCGAAGGTCGCAGCGACCGAAGCCAAGGGACCGAAGCGGTAGGCGAACCCGGACCAACCATCATCATAGGATGCACACCATGAAACTGCTGAACATCTTCAAGGGCTTCAAGAACGACGAATCCGGCGCTGTGACCGTGGACTGGGTCGTGCTGACCGCAGCCATCGTCGGCCTCGGCATGGTCGTCATGACCACCGTTGGCGGCGGCATCACCGGCCTCGGCAACAAGATCGTCGAAGACCTCGACGGCCGCTCCTCGGGCTACACCAACCAGTAATCGCCGCAAGCGATCTGACGGTACCACGAATTTCAAGGCCGCATCTTCGGATGCGGCCTTTTTCGTTGCGCCGGACGCCCTGGCGCGCCAGCTGCGGCGCAAATTGCGAGGCGCAAGACCAGCGGGCTGAATCGGGGCGCAAAGGCCCTGCCCCAAAAAAACCGCGAAAAGACGCGAAACAGACACCAATCGCGCCCTATCCCCGCCCCGAACTGGCGTCAAAACCAAGTCATCCGGACGGGGCGACGGAACAGAGGCCGGCGCCAGCGAAACCGAACGGTAGAAACCGAACCAACATCAAGGGAACAAGACATGAAACTGCTGAACATTTTCAAGGGCTTCAAGAACGACGAATCCGGCGCCGTGACCGTGGACTGGGTCGTTCTGACCGCGGCCATCGTCGGCCTGGGCATGGTGGTCATGACCACCGTTGGCGGCGGCATCACCGGCCTCGGCAACAAGATCGTCGAAGACCTCGACGGCCGTTCGTCGGGCTACACCAACCAGTAATCGCCGCGCGCGATCTGTCGCCTTCAACGAGTACACGGCCGCATCTTCGGATGCGGCCTTTTATTTTTTTGCCGCGCCAGCCGGCCCCGCGCCCTGCCGCAAAAAAACCGCGAAAAGAAGCGAAACTGTGACCAATCGCGCCCTATCCCTGCCCTGAACCTGGATCAAAACGAACTTATCCGAACGGGGCAACGGAACAGAGGCCGAAGCCACAGACGCCGAACGGTAGAAACCGAACCAACATCAAAGGATGCAAACCATGAAACTGCTGAACATCTTCAAGGGCTTCAAGAACGACGAATCCGGCGCCGTGACCGTTGACTGGGTCGTGCTGACCGCCGCCATCGTCGGCCTGGGCATGGTCGTCATGACCACCGTCGGCGGCGGCATCACCGGCCTCGGCAACAAGATCGTCGAAGACCTCGACGGCCGTTCCTCGGGCTACACCAACCAGTGATCCGGGACAACGCGGTCATCTGACCTGTTGACCGGGCCGCACCCGCCCTGCGGGTGCGGCCCCTTGCACAAGACGGCATGGCAAAGCCGCCTTCCCATTGCAGCCTGAAAAATGCCCCATTCTTGCCGCGACCCTGCAGTACCGTAAAAAGTGTCAGCTCGTGATCAACTTGGGTTCGATTGACCAACTCGATGAGGCAAAGGACGCAAGATGGCAGAAGATCCGACCGACATTCCCGAAGACAAGACCGAGGGTCACGGATCTGCCTGCAACTTCGCCACGACGGAATCCGGGGCGGTCACGGTGGATTGGGTGGTGTTGTCGGCGGCGCTCATCGGGATGGGCATGCTGGTTCTGGAGCCCGTGGTCTTCAGTGCCAGCGGAACCTCGAACAAGATCGCAGATGATATCGAGAACTTCCAGGTCGGCTATCCTGGAAATTGACGTTCTGCCCGGCGCGTAACGGGCGTATGGGGTGAAGTCATGAGAGCAGTTTTCAGTCTGGTTCTGGTCGTGGGTCTCGCCCTGGCGGGATTTGCGGTCTACATGACCCAGAAATACTTCAGTCAGTCACAGGCCGAACTGAACTACGAGCGCGAGCTGCGCGCCAAGACCGGGCCGCTGGTTCAGGTCTTCGTGGTCAACAAGGTCAAGAAATACGGCGAGGTCCTGGAAAAGGACGACGTCCAGCAGATCTACTGGCAAAAGAGCGCCATGCCCGAGCATGTCTTCACCAAGATCGAGGATCTTTTCCCCGAAGACGGCAAGGACCCGCGCTACATCAGCCGCCAAATCGAGAAATTCGAGCCGATCCTGGCCGAGAATGTGACCGAACCGGGCAAGCCTGCGGGCCTGACCTCGATGCTGGGCAAGGGCGAGACCGCCTTTGCGGTGCGGGTTGACGTGGCCTCGGGGGTTGCGGGCTTCGTGCAGGTCGGCGACCGGGTCGATGTCTACTGGACCGGCTCAGTAGCCGGCACCGATGGCGAGATGACCCGCCTGATCGAAAACGGCGTCCGCGTCGTCGGTGTCGATCAGCAATCCGACAATTCCAGCTCTTCCAACACCGTGGCGCGCACCGTCACCCTGGCCGCCCTGCGCGAGGATGTCGCCCGCCTGACCCAGGCCCAGGCGACCGGCCGTCTGAACCTGGCGCTGGTCGGCACCACCGACACTTCAGTGGCCGGCAAGATCGAGGTCGACAGCAACCGCCTTCTGGGCATCACGCCCGAACAGGCCGCAGCCGCCCCGCAGGCGCCGAAAGTCTGCACCATCAAGATGCGCAAGGGCGCCGACGTGGTCGAAACCCCGATCCCCTGCACCAACTGAAATTAAAACATCGGCGTGCGGCCCCATATCTCGTGGGGCCGCAATGCTTTTTACGCAAGGCACAGGGCCAGTGTGGCAAGAAATCGACCCTGTTGCAGGTTATCCACATAAGGAATGGCCTCCAAGCTTTTGATTCTTGCTTAAAAATGCCAGTTGAGGCATTTTGCTAAGAGAAAACGGGCAAAAAAGACCCGGTCGTGGGCATTTTGAGAGGGCAGGTCGATGAAGTTGCGAGGCCTTTTGATGGCAGGCTTGCTGGGGCTGGCGCTGGCCGGTACGGCAATGGCGCCTGCTCCTGCGCGGGCACAGAACCTGACGATCATGAAGGGTTCCGCCAACGCGCCACTCTCTGTGCCGATGAACCGCGCGGTGGTGATCGAAAGCGACACCTCCTTTGCCGAGCTTTCGGTGGCCAACCCGGGCATCGCCGATATCTCGACCCTGTCGGACAAGACGATCTATGTTCTGGGCAAGACGCCCGGCCGCACGACGATGACGCTGCTGACCCAGGACGGCAAGCTCATCTCGAACGTCGAAGTGCATGTCACGCCGGACATCGAGGAATTCAAGGAACGCCTGCAGCAGATCCTGCCGGGCGAGCCGATCGAGGTGCGCACCGCCAATGACGGAATCGTGCTGTCGGGCACCGTCTCCTCCACCGCCAAGCTGGACCGCGCGCTGGATCTGGCCACCCGCTATGCGCCCGACAAGGTGTCGAACCTGATGATGGTCTCGGGCACCCAGCAGGTGATGCTGAAGGTCCGCTTTGCCGAAATGCAGCGCTCGGTCTCCAAAAGCCTGTCCTCCTCGCTTGGCGTGCGCGGCGGCAAGAATGCCAGCGTGATCGGCGCGACCGGCACGGTGCTGGACAATGCGAACAATTCGAACGGGTCCTATCAGGTCGGCGCCGGCACCAAGGGCGCGCTGGGGCTTGGCTTCACCGCAGGCTCGCTGGAGTTCGGCGTGCTGCTGGAGGCGCTGGAATCCAAGGGCGTCGTGCGGACGCTGGCCGAACCGAACCTGACCGCGCTGTCGGGCCAGCAGGCCAAGTTCCTCGCGGGTGGCGAATATCCGATCCCGGTGTCATCGGACAATGGCGCCATCACGATCGAGTACAAGCCCTTCGGTGTGGAGCTGAACTTCACCCCGACCGTGGTGGATGGCGACACGATCAACCTGCAGATCAATGCGGCAGTGTCCTCGATCGACACCACGACCTCGATCACCACCAACGGCCTGTCGGTCAACGCCTTCAAGCGGCGCGAGACCTCGACCACGGTCGAGATGCGCGACGGTGAAAGCTTTGCCATCGCGGGCCTGTTGCAGGATGACTTCCGTGACCTCAACGGTCAGGTGCCGTGGCTGGGCGATGTGCCGATCCTTGGCACCCTGTTCCGCAGCGCCGATTATCAGCGCAACCAGTCTGAACTGGTGATCATCGTGACGCCGCATCTGGTGACCCCGGTCCGCGGCGATGCCCTGGCCCTGCCCACCGACCGCATCCGGATCCCGACCGAGCAGGAGCTGTTCCTCTTCGGCAAGACCGCAGGCAAGCAGCGCGGAGGTGCGGGCGAAGTGGCCCGGCAGGACTTCAGCGGCTCTTACGGCTATTCGATGGAGTGAGGCGATGAAAAACATCCAGAAATCGCTGATCCTGTCAGCGCTCGCCCTTCTGCCGCTGGCCGCCTGCGACACCACCGCCTTCTACCGCGAGGCCGGCACCGCCGGGGCAAGCGAGGGCGGCTATGGCAATGCCACGACGATGAACGCCGCCGCGATGATGGGCGAAGGCGATGCGCGCCAGCTGCTGAGCCAGCGCTTCGCCAACGAGGTCGACACCACCGTCACCTTCGCCTTCAACCGCTATGACCTGTCGCCACAGGCCGCCGCCACCCTGGCCCGTCAAGCCGGCTGGATCCGCCAGTTCCCCGAGATCCGCTTCAGCGTCTATGGCTATACCGACCTCGTGGGGTCGGAGCATTACAACAAGGGGCTGGGCCTGCGCCGCGCCCAGACCGTCGTCAACTATCTGGTCAGCCAGGGCGTCTCGCGCAGCCGCCTGCAGGCGCTGGTCTCTTACGGCGAGACGCGGCCCGTCGTGCAGACCCAGGCCCCCGAACAGCGCAACCGCCGCGCCATCACCACGGTCGCAGGCTTTACCCGCGGCCATTCGGGCCTGCTGAACGGCAAATATGCCGCCGTCATCATGCGCGAATATGTGGCCAGCGCGACCCAGATCCAGGTCGGCACCTCGGCAGGCTCTGCCACCGGGGGCGGTGGCAGCAGCGGAAGCGGCAGCGGCGGCAACTGACCGCGCGCCCTTACTCCATCCTTGCATCAGGGCCCCCAACGCGGGGCCCTTTTCCTTGCCGCCCCTGCCCCGCGCCCCCGATCACGATTGTTGCCAAAGCTTCCGCAAAAGCAGGATTGGCCCCGAAATACCCCAGATTGACGATTTTTTAGCCCCAATCTCGCCACCATCTGACAGCACCTTCATCAGCATGGGATCCGAGTGCCGACCGCAAGAGTCGCCGACGATTCCGGAGGGGTCCTTTGGGTAAGGGGGGTCCACTCGAGTTGGGGCGACCTTGGAAGGACTGGGCAATGACGAGCGTAGCGAACCTTCAGCCGGAACCGGCACCGATCCTTGCGTGCACCATTTCACGCGACGTGCAGAATTTCGAAGTGCTGATCGAAGACATGGAAGTGGAGCTTGGCGAAAGCTGGGGCGATCTGTCCTTTGACGACGCGCAGGTCTTTCTCGACCAACCTGATGCCAGGTCGCTGGAATTCGTGGCGATCGCGGTCAATGGCGAGGATGAGTCCGATCTGACCCGCATCGCCGATATCCTCAAACAAGCAAAATCGCATGGAATCAAGGTCGTGCTGATCGCCGACCAGATCGGGCCGATGGCGCTGCATCAGCTGTTGCGGCTGGGTGCGGATGATTTCGTGCCCTATCCGCTGCCGGAAGGCGCGCTGCACGAGACGATCGAGCGGCTGCGCAAGCCCTCTTCCACCCCGGTTCTGGTGGCCGAGGCGATGGGCCACGATGCCCCGCCCGAGACCAAGATGCCGACGCCCGGCTTCAAGGCCAAGGGCGACCGCGACGCCGTGGTGCTGCCGGTGCATGGCATGTGCGGCGGCTCTGGCGCCTCGACCTTTGCCACCAACCTCGCCTGGGAACTGGCCACGATCGGCAAGGATGCCCCGCGCGTCTGCCTGATCGATTTCGATTTCCAGTTCGGCTCGGCGGCCACCTACCTGGACCTGCCGCGCAAAGAATCAGTCTTCGAGCTTTTGTCGGATGCGCAATCGGTCGACAGCGATGCCCTGTTGCAGGCCATGCTGACCTTCAACGACAAGCTTCACGTCCTGACCGCCCCGGCCGACATGCTGCCCCTGGACATCATCGGGCCGGAGGACATCGGCCGCATCATCGACATGGCCCGGGCGAATTTCGATTTCGTCATCATCGACATGCCGAAAACCGTGGTCTCCTGGACGGAAACCGTGCTGAGCCGGGCGCATGTCTATTTCGCGCTGATGGATCTTGACCTGCGCTCGGCCCAGAACGTGCTGCGCTTTGTCCGCGCCCTGCGGGCCGAGGGGCTGCCGCATGAAAAGCTGCGCTATGTCCTGAACCGCGCGCCGAAATTCACCGATCTCGGGGCGAAGTCCCGGGTCAAGCGCATGGCAGAAAGCCTGGACATCGCGATCGAGGTGCAACTGCCCGATGGCGGCAACCCGGTCACGCAGGCCAATGACCACGGCCTGCCGCTGTCGGAAAGTGCGGCGAAGAATCCGCTGCGCAAGGAAATCCAGAAACTCGCCAAATCCTTGTTCGAGCTGAACAAGGCCGTCGAATCCGCTCGCAAATAGAAATCCCCCGGGGGGTATGAATGTTCTCGCGCTTCAAGAAACCTGATTCCGCTGCTGCCAAGCCCGCCACCGCGGCGGTGGGCTCCGGTGCGCCCACGGCCCGTGCGGCCGCCCCCGCCCCGGTTGCAGCCCCCAAGCCGGCCCATGCCCAGCGCCCGTCGATCGCGGCGGCCAACCCGGCCGAAGTGGCCGCGATGGACAAGGAACGCAAGCGCAAGGAAAAGATCAGCGAGCTGAAGGTCGAGCTGCACAAGCGGCTTCTGGACAGCCTCAACCTTGCCGCGCTGGAAACCGCCAGCGAAGGCAGCCTCAAGACCGAGATCGCCGATATCGCCTCCGAAGCGCTGAACGAGATGTCGGTGTCGCTGAACGCCGCCGACCGTGCCCAGCTGAACCAGGAGCTTTACGACGAGGTCATGGGCCTTGGCCCGCTGGAGCCCCTGCTCAAGGACGAAAGCGTCAACGACATTCTGGTCAACGGCCCGCGCCGGATCTTTGTCGAACGCAAGGGCAAGCTGGAACTGACCGACATCACCTTCAAGGATGAACGCCACCTTTTGCGGATCATCGACAAGATCGTGTCCGCCGTGGGCCGCCGGGTCGACGAATCGAACCCCTATTGCGACGCGCGTCTGGCCGATGGCAGCCGATTCAACTGCATGGTGCCGCCGGTCGCGGTGGATGGCTCGCTCGTCTCGATCCGGAAATTCAAGAAGGAGAAGCTGCGGATCGACGACCTGATCAAGTTCGGCGCCTTCACCGAAGAGATGGCCGCCTATCTGCAGGCCGCCGTGTCCTGCCGTCTGAACATCATCGTGTCGGGCGGTACGGGGTCGGGGAAGACCACGACGCTGAACGCTTTGTCCTCCTTCATCGACAATGACGAACGCGTGCTGACCATCGAAGACACCGCCGAACTTCAGCTGCAACAGGTCCATGTCGGAAGGATGGAAAGCCGACCGCCGAACGTCGAGGGCAAGGGCGCCGTCACCCAGCGCGATTGCCTGAGGAACGCGCTGCGGATGCGGCCGGACCGGATCATCGTGGGCGAAACCCGCGGCGAAGAGGTCATCGACATGCTGCAGGCGATGAACACCGGCCACGATGGCTCGATGACCACGATCCACGCGAACTCGGCCCGCGACGGGATCAGCCGTCTGGAAAACATGGTCGCCATGGCCGGGATCGAAATGCCGCTGAAGGCCGTCCGCAGCCAGATCGCCGCCGCCGTCAACCTGATCGTGCAGGCCAGCCGCCTGCAGGACGGCTCGCGCCGCATGGTCTCGATCACCGAGATCACCGGCATGGAGGGCGAGGTCATCTCGATGCAGGAGGTCTTCCGTTACGAACGTCTGGGCGTGGAGCCGAATGGCAAGATCATCGGCCGCTTCAACGCGACCGGGGTGCGCAGCCATTATTCCGAACGCTTCCGCCAGTGGGGCTTCGATCTTCCGGCCTCGCTTTATGAACCCATCGTGTAAGGCAAGATCATGCAGATCAGCGCAGCGCCCCTTATCTACATCCTGATTTTTGTCGCGGTGGTCTTCCTCGTCGAGGGCCTGTACCTCACCGTCTTCGGCAAAAGCATCAGCCTGAACAACCGCCTGTCGCGCCGGCTGGCGCTTCTGGAAAAGACCCATGACCGCGAGAAGGTGCTGGAACAGCTCCGCAAGGAGATGAGCCAGCACGTCAACGCGCGCGGCATCCCGCTATATTCGATCCTGGCCAACAAGGCGCAGCGCGCCAATATCGCCTTCACGCCCAAGGCGCTGGTCGGCATCATGTTCGGCCTGTCGGTGTTTTCCTACCTGGGCCTGACCATCGGCACCGAAGCCGCGGCCCCGGTGCGCATCGTCGTGGCCCTCGCCATGGGTTTTGGCGGCGTCTATGTCTGGATCAACAACAAGGCCAAGAAGCGGATGGCCCTCTTGGAGGAACAGCTGCCCGACGCGGTGGAGCTGATGGTGCGCAGCTTGCGCGTCGGCCACCCCTTCTCTTCGGCCATCGGCAACGTGGCCAAGGAAATCGCCGACCCGCTCGGCACCGAATTCGGCGTCATCGCCGACGAGGCCTCTTATGGCCGCGACGTGGCCGAAAGCCTGAAAGCCTTTGCCGAACGGCTCGACAGCCAGGATCTGCGCTTTCTGGCCGTGGCCGTCACCATCCAGCAGCAATCGGGCGGCAACCTGGCCGAGATCCTCGATGGTCTGGCCAAGGTGATCCGCGCCCGCTTCAAGCTGTTCCGCCGGGTCAAGGCGATCACCGCCGAGGCCAAATGGTCGGGCATGTTCCTTTCGGCCTTCCCGATCGGCGCCCTGATCATGATCAACGTGATCCAGCCGCATTATTACGATGACGTGAAAACCACCGCCGCCTTCATTCCCGCCTGTCTGATCGTCGGCGTGTTCCTGGTGGTCAACGTCGTCTTCATGAAAATCATGGTCAACATCAAGGTCTAAGCAGATGCTCTCCTCTCTCAATGACACTTTGGTGGCCAAGTTCGGACCGCTCGGCCCGCTCTATCTGGTCGGGCTTCTGGGGATGATCCTGATCCTCTCGGTGCTGCCCACCATGCTGCGCAAGAAGCCCGAGCCCTTCGACAAGCTGAAAGCGATGCGCGCCCCCACGTCCGATCCGAAGAAAAAGGGTCAGAACCTGCGCAAGGGCGACAAGATCGACAAGCTGGAAAAGTTCGCGACCTTCCTCGAACCGCAGGATGCCGAGACGATGTCGGCCTCGCGGCTGAAGATGGTGCGCGCCGGTTACACCAACAAGAACGCGGTGCGGATGTTCCACTTCGCGCAGTTCGCGCTGGGGATCGGCCTGCTGGTCTGCGGCGTGATCTACACGATCATCGTCTCGCAACATTCCGAGGTTTCGACCCAGTTCAAGCTGCTGGCGACTATCTTCCCGGGCGCTGCGGGCTATTACCTGCCGCAATACTGGGTGCAGCGCCGCCTGCAGACCCGCCAGCAGCAGATCGTCCAGGGCTTTCCCGATGCGCTGGACCTGATGCTGGTCTGCGTCGAGGCCGGCCAGTCGCTTGACCAGTCGATCAACCGGATGGCCAAGGAAACCCGCGCCGGCTATCCCGCCCTTGCCGACGAGCTGGAAATCGTCAGCCACGAGGTCAAGGCCGGCAAGGAGCGTGTGCAGGTTCTGAAGGACATGTCCGAGCGGATCAACATCCCCGATGTGTCGTCCTTCGTCACCACCCTGGTGCAGTCGGCCACCTACGGCACCTCGATCGCCGAGGCGCTTCGGGTTTACTCGGCCGAAATGCGTGACAAGCGCGTGATGCGGGCGGAAGAGAAAGCGAACACCTTGCCCACGAAGCTGACCCTTGGCACAATGATGTTCACGGTGCCGCCGCTCATGATCATTCTGATCGGTCCTTCGGTGATGGGCATCACAAAGGTTCTGACCATGGGGAGAGGCTAGTTCAGCGCCCTCCCCGCTGGCCGGACGGGTCATTGGGTGTCGCGCTGCGCTGGTTCCTCTCACTTCTGCTCGTGCCCTTTCTGGCCGGGTGCAACCTGTCGGGCGAGCTGTCCTCCACCGGATCGACGCCGCCCGCCGTGGATGGCAGCAAGCGGGGCGTCGATGGGCTGGAGGTCGGCCACCGCCTGATGGCCGCCGGCGAATATGAACTGGCGCTGAGCGCCTATTACCGGGCCGCAGCGCAACAGGGCATGACCTCGGACGTGCTTTCGGCTGTCGGCAGCGCCGATCTGAAGCTCGGGCGCCTCAACCAAGCCGAACATATCCTGCGCCGCGCCATCGAGGCCGAGCCGACCTTCGTGCCCGCCATCAACAATCTGGGCGTGGTCCTGATGGAGCAGAACCGTTTCGGCGAGGCGCGGGCCATCTTCCAGACCGCCTTCGAGCTCGACAGTGGCAAATCGGATGAAATCCGCGAGAATCTGCGCATGGCTATCGCCCGGACCCAGAACACCGTGTATGCTGACCCCGTTGCCGAAGACCCGCCAAAGTTCAATCTGGTGCGGCGTGGCGAGGGGGAATACGTCCTTCTGTCGCAGCTGTAGGGGAAAGACCTGGGCTCGCTTCGGTTCGAGCAGCAAAAAGGACGCAAAATGCGCCACCCGGGAGTTTATGTGCTGTGCCTTCTGGGCATGGCGGCCTTGAGTGCATGCCAGCACGGCGTGTCGCGCAGCCAAGCCGCAAAAGCGGTGGCCGAGGCGCAGGCGGTTGACCAGAACAACCTCAGTGACATCATGCTGACCGTCGCCGACCCGACCGAGGCGGTGACCTATTTCAAGAACGCCCTCGCCGTCACCCCGAACCGGGTTGACCTCAAGCGCAACCTCGCAAGGTCCGAGGCGCGGGCCGGGCTTTATGCCGAAGCCTCCGGCGTTCTGACCGAGATCATCGCCAGCCCCGAAGGCACCAATGACGACCGGCTGGCGCTGGCCGATGTGCTGATCCGGTCCAACGAATGGGACAAGGCGGCCGCCATGCTGAACACGGTCCCGCCGACGGTGGAGACCTTCGAACGCTACCGGCTGGAGGCGCTGGTGGCCGACAGCAAGAAAGACTGGAAGAAGGCCGACAGTTTCTATTCGATCGCGGTCGGCATGACGACCAAGCCGCAGGGCGTGCTCAACAACTGGGGCTTCTCCAAGCTGACGCGCGGCGATGGCCCGGGGGCGGAGAAGCTGTTCATCCAGGCCCTGACCTATGACCCGACCATGTTCACCGCCAAGAACAACCTCGTCCTCGCCCGCGCGGCTCAGCACAAGTACGACATGCCCGTGGTCCAGATGACCCAGGAGGAGCGTGCCAAGCTGCTTTACACCGCCGGCCTCGCCGCGGTGAAACAGGGCGACACCGCCCAGGGCAAGAGCCTGTTGCACGCCGCCATCGACACCTCTCCGGTCTATTTCGAAGAAGCCGCGCGCAGCCTTGCCGCATTGGGGGGCTGATGCTGCCGCTGCTTGCAACGCTGGTCTTTCTGCCCTTCACGCTGGCCATCGGGATCTGGGTCGCCTGGAGCGACATGAAGTCGATGAAGATCCCGAACAAGGCGGTGCTGAGCCTCGTCGCGGTCTATGTCGTGCTGGGCATCCTGGTCCTGCCTTTCAAGATCTGGGCCCTTGGCCTCGGCGTCGGGGTGGCGGCGCTGGTGGTCCTGTTCATCGCCAATGCCGCCGGGTTGATGGGGGCGGGTGATTCCAAATTCGGCGCCGCCATGGCGCCCTTCTTCGTGCTGGCCGATTACCGGCTGGTCATGGGGCTGCTGGCGGGCTGCCTTCTTGGCGCCTTTGCCACCCACCGCGTGATGCGGATGCTGCCCGCCATGCGCCGCGCCACCCCCGATTGGCAAAGCTGGACGCATCAGAAATTCCCGATGGGCCTCGCTTTGGCGGGAATGCTGAACTTCTACCTGATCCTCCCCCTAATTTTGCCCCTTTTCCGGTTCATCTGATCGTTTGACCCGGCCTGTTTGCGCAGGCCACCGAGACTCTGACAAACGAGGCCCCGCGATGAACCTTCAAGTCACCCCGCCCGGTGTTCTGCCCCCCCTGCCGCCGAAATCGCTGGTCGAGGTCGGGATCTCGCCGGTGATGATGCGGGATATCCTCTTGAAAACCATGTTCCGGATGAACCTGGACCTGGTGACGGTGCTGGCCCGCGTGATCTGCCTGCCGGTGCAGCTGACCCAGGAACTGGTCGATCAGGCCCGCAGTCAGCGCCTGCTGGAGGCGACAGGGACGCTGCACGCCACCTCGGGCAACGAGATGGGCTATCAGCTGACCGATGCCGGCAAGTCGCGGGCGCTGGATGCCCTCAGCCAGTCGGAATATTACGGCGCCATGCCGGTGCCGCTGGCCTCTTACGGCGAGCAGATGAAGCGCCAGTCGGTCCGCAACATGAAGCTGACCCGGACCGAGCTGATGCGGGGCATGGGCCATCTGATCCTGCCCGATGACCTGATCGGCAACCTCGGGCCTGCCGTGACCTCGGGCCGGTCGATCCTGATGTATGGCCCGCCCGGCAACGGCAAATCCTCAATCTCGAACGGCATCCGGGCCGCCCTGGGCGACCGGATCTATATCCCCCGCGCCATCGAATATTCCGGCCAGGTGATTACCGTCTATGACCCGATCGTGCATTCCAAGGCCGAAGAGGTGGTGGAGGATCCGACAGCACTCCGCCGCACCGCCAACCGTTTTGACAACCGCTATGTCTATTGCGAGCGGCCCTCGGTGGTGACCGGGGGCGAATTGACGCTCGACATGTTGGACCTGAAGTACAACCCGGTGGCGCGGACCTATCAGGCGCCCCTGCAGCTGAAATCCTCGGGCGGCATCTTCATCGTCGACGACCTTGGCCGCCAGTCGGAACCGCCGCAAAAGCTGGTCAACCGCTGGATCGTGCCGCTGGAAGAAAACCGCGACATCCTGGCGCTGCAATCGGGCGAGAAGTTCACCGTGCCCTTCGACACGCTGGTGATCTTCTCCACCAACTTCCACCCGAACGCGATCTTCGACGGCGCGGCGCTCCGCCGGATCTTCTTCAAGATCAAGGTGGAAGGCCCGAACCAGGACAATTTCCTGAAGATCTTCGCCATGGTCGCGCGCAAGAAGAAGATGCCCTTGGACGAGGGCGCGCTGCTGCATCTGCTGAAGGTGAAATACCCGACCATCGACAACAATTTCGCCAATTATCAGCCGGTCTTCCTGATCGACCAGATGATCGCGATCTGCGAGTTCGAGAATATCCCCTATCAGATGACGCCCGACCTGATCGACCGCGCCTGGGCCAACATGTTCGTGCGCGACGAGGAAATCGCGCGCTAGGATGCGGGGTCAGGCAAAGAACCTGACCCCCTCTTCCGTCACCACGGCGTCAAGGCGCTGGTCGAAATCGTCGATCGGCACCTCGTCCACCTCTTGCGCGGCAAAGGCATAGCCGATGGCGAGCGTCGGGCGGCGCGACCGCAGGCCCTGCAGGGTGCGGTCGTAAAAGCCGCCGCCATAGCCGAGGCGATAGCCCCGCGCGTCAAAGGCCAGCAGCGGCACGATCACCACCTCAGGCTCCACCCAGGCGCCTTCGGCGGGGATGAAGGCGCCGAACTCGCCCTCGACCATCGCCACCCCGGGCCCCCATTCGCGGAACTTCAGCGGCGTGGCCTTGGCGAGGATGACCGGCACCCCCACCGGCCCCTGATGCCGCGCCATGGCGGGCAAGGGGTCGATCTCGGTCCGCATCGGCATATAGCCCGACAGCGTCTTGCCGGCATGGGCAGCCAGCAGATCGGCGAGGATCTCTGCCGCCTGGCCCTGCCCCGCGGCGAAGGCGGATTTGCGGCTGGCAAAGGCCATCTTGCGGGCCAGCGCCTTCATGTCATTCATGTCGTTCATGTCATCAACACCGTGGCTAGGCCCAGAAAGGCCAGATATCCCATCACATCCGTCAAGGTCGTGACAAAGGTGCCCGAGGCGAGCGCCGGGTCCAGCCCGGCCCGTTCCAGCGTCAGGGGCACCAGAACCCCGCCCAGCGCGGCCACGATCTGGTTGACGATCATCGCCAGCCCCAGAACGAAGCCCAGCCGCGGCTCGCCATAGACCAGCGCGCCGCCGAGCCCGAGGATCAGCGCCAGTCCCAACCCGTTGAGCAAGCCCGCCATCAGCTCGCGCCGCACCACCCGCGCCGCATTGGCCGAGGTGAGGTCGCGAGTCGCCAGCGCCCGCACCGAGACCGCCAGCGACTGCGTGCCGCCGATCCCGCCGGTGGAGGCGACGATCGGCATCACCGCCGCCAGGCTGACAATCGCCGCGATCGTCCCTTCGAACCGCGAGATCACGAAGGCCGAGATCGAGGCGGTGAAAAGATTGACCACCAGCCAGGGCAGCCTTTGCCGGACCGTGGCGAGGGGGCCGTCGGACATGGCACTGTCCTCGCCCACCCCGGCAAGGCGCAGCATGTCCTCGCCATGTTCCTCGTCCAGCACGGCCATGGCGTCGTCGATGGTGATCACCCCGATCAGCCGCCCGCCCTCATCGACCACCGGGCAGGAGATCAGGTGATACTGGTTGAACAGATAGGCCACGTCGCCCTCGGGCATCGTGGGTTCGATGGTGCGGAAACTGTCCTCGAGAATGTCCTTCAGCCGCACCGCGCGGTTGGAGGACAAGAGCCGCCCCAAGGTGACATAGCCGGTCGGGCGCATCCGCGGATCGGTCAGAAGGACGTGGTAGAACTGGTCGGGCAGGCTCGCGGCGCTGCGCAGATGGTCGATGGCGTCGCCCACGGTCCAATGTTCGGGCACCGCCACCACCTCGCGCTGCATCAAGCGGCCGGCGGAATATTCCGGGTAGGACAGCGATCTTTCGACCGCGACCCGGTCCACCGCATCCAGCGCCGCAAGGACGACGCCGCGCCCCGGCGCATCCAGATCCTCGATGATATCGACCACATCGTCGGAATCGAGCTCGCGCACCGCGTCGGTGAGGGTCTTTTCCGGCAGGGCGGCGATGACCTCTTCGCGGATGCTTTCGTCCAGCTCGGACAGAACCTCGCCGTCGATGACCTGCGGCACCAGGTGCAGCAACGCCTCGCGCGGGGCGGCATCGATCTGCTCCAGCAGGTCGGCGACATCGGCGGGGTGCATTTCGCCCAGAAGGGCCAGCAGCGCCTCGGGGTTTTCCTCGCGCAGCGCATCGAGCACGGCGGCAACGCGGCGCGGGTCGAGGCCTTCTTCGTCCTGCTCTGCCTCTATATCCGCCATTCCGCCCCCGCCGTGATTGCGCCGACCTTAGCGAAAGCTGTTTCAGCAAAACAGAGGCGATGCGAAATTTACCCCGCAGGCGGAAGGGATTAGTCTCAATGGCGGAAAAAGAGGTGAGATATGGCCGATTTGCTGTTGGGGCGGGTGCTGTCCTATTCGGGCGACCCCTTTGTGGCGGAGGATGTGGTCCGCCTGCATGAGGCCGTGCTGGTCGAGGGCGGCAAGATCCGCGCGCTCGGCTCTGCCGCCGCGCTGCGGGCGGCGCATCCGCAGGCGCAGGTCACCGATTATGGCACCTGCCTCATCTCGGCCGGGTTCATCGACGCCCATGTGCATTACCCGCAGACGGCGATGATCGCCTCCTGGGGCAAAAGGCTGATCGACTGGCTGAACCTCTACACCTTCCCCGAGGAGATGCGCTTTGCCGATCCCTCCTATGCGACGGAGGTGGCCGAGCGTTACTTCGACCTGGCGCTGGCGCATGGCACGACCTCGATGTGTTCCTATGCGACGATCCATCCCGGTTCGGTCGATGCCTTCTTCGAAGGGGCAAAGGCGCGGGGATTGCGGGCCTATACCGGCAAGACCTGCATGGACCGCAACGCGCCCGAGGGGCTGCGCGACACGGCGCAAAGCGCCTATGACGACAGCAAGCGGCTTTTGCAGAAGTGGCACGGGGTGGAGCGGCTGTCCTATGTGATCACGCCGCGATTCTCGCCGACCTCGACGCCGGAACAGCTGGCGGCGATGGGCGCGCTCTGGCGGGAATATCCCGATTGCCTGATGCAGACGCATCTTTCCGAACAGACCGACGAGATTGCCTGGGTCAAGGAACTGTTCCCGCAATCGCGCGACTACCTCGACACCTACGAGGCGCAGGGCCTTCTGCGCGAAGGCGCGGTCTATGGCCATGCGATCCACCTGACCGCGCGCGAGAAGGCGCGGCTGGCCGAGGCGGGGGCGAGCCTCGTGCATTGCCCGACCTCGAACACCTTCATCGGATCGGGCCTCTTCGACATGGGCCTGGCCAAGGCTTTGCGGGTGGGGCTGGCCACCGACACCGGCGGGGGATCGTCGTTTTCGATGCTGCGGACGATGGCTGCGGCCTATGAGGTGGCGCAACTGCGCGGCCAGGCGCTGCACCCGTCGCAACTGTGGTGGCTGGCGACGCAAGGCTCGGCCCGGGCTTTGCGGGCGGAGCATCAGATCGGCAATATAGCACCGGGTATGGAGGCTGACCTCGTGGTGATCGACCTCGCCTCGACCCCGGCCATCGCACAAGCCACGCGGCGGGCGGAGGATCTCTGGCAGGCGGTCTTCCCGACCATCATGATGGGGGATGACCGCGCGGTGCGGGCGGTCTGGATCGCGGGCAAGCCGCGCGCCTGAGGCCGGCGCCGGAGGGTTTCACACCCTCCGGACCTCCCGTGGGATATTTGGGGACCGATGAAGGGGGGTGCGGGGGGGAAGGTTCAGCCGGTCGCGCGCGGGGTCAGGCGTCGAGGCCGAGGTCCCAGCCGTCGGGGTAGAAGTCGAAGGCGAGGGCGACTTCGGTGGCGACGCGTTCATGGGTCCAGATCGCCTCGGGCGTGATCGGGATCTGCGAAACGGTGGCCACGACAAGCTCCTCATCCCGGCTGCAGCGGAAGCCCTTGGCGGCAAGCGCCTTCATCACGGCGGGGTAATTGGCGTCGTGTTCCTCGGGGTAGAAGAGGAAATCGACATCGGCCCGTTCGGGCAGCTTCTTCATACCCTTGGGCATGTCCCGAAAGGTGTTGAAGGTCTCGCGGCGTTGGGCTTCGAAATTATGGCGCATGGGGCGGCTTATCATGCCATCAGGCGGCGGGCCAGATGGTTTTGCCTTTCGATCACCCGGGGCAGATCGAGGGTGAGCATCTGGCCGGAGCCGACGATCTGCCGACCTTCGACGAAGAGATCGCGCACCCGGGTCGGCCCGGCGAGGAGGAGTGCCGCGGGGTCCCAGGAGCCGGCGCTTTCAACGCCCGAGACGTCCCAGATCGCCAGATCCGCCCGCATCCCCGGCGCCAGCGCGCCGCAATCCGGGCGGCCGAGCACCCTGGCGCCGCCGAGGGTGGCAATCTCCAGCGCCTCGCGCGCGCTCATCGCGTCGGCGCCGCGCATCACGCGTTGCAGAAGCATCGCCTGCCGCGCCTCGGCCACGAGGTTGCCCGCGTCATTGCTGGCGGAGCCATCGACGCCGAGGCCGACCTTGACCCCGGCATCGCGCATCGCACGAACCGGCGCTATGCCCGAGCCGAGGCGGCAGTTGGAACAGGGGCAATGGGCGACGCCGGTGCCGCTGCGGGCGAAGAGCGCGATCTCGGAGGGGTCGAGCTTGACGCAATGCGCATGCCAGACATCGGGGCCGGTCCAGCCGAGCTCTTCGGCATATTGCCCGGGGCGGCAGCCGAACTTGGCCAGCGAATAGGCGATATCCTCGTCATTTTCGGCCAGATGGGTGTGCAGCATCACCCCCTTGTCGCGGGCGAGCAGGGCAGTGTCGCGCATCAGATCCCGGCTGACCGAGAAGGGCGAACAGGGGGCGAGGCCAACCCGCAGCAGCGCGCCTTCGGCGGCATCGTGGTGGCGGTCGACGAGGCGGATCATGTCTTCGAGGATCGCGGCCTCGGTTTCCACCAGCGCATCCGGCGGCAAGCCGCCCAGGCTTTCGCCGATGCTCATAGCACCTCGGGTCGGGTGGAAGCGCAGGCCGACCTCGGCCGCGGCGGCGATGGAATCGTCCAGCCGCGCCCCGTTGGGAAAGAGGTAAAGGTGGTCCGAAGTCAGGGTGCAGCCCGACAGCGCGAGTTCGGCCAGCCCGACCTGGGTGGAGGTGAAGATCTCCTCCGGGCCGAAGCGCGCCCAGATCGGGTAGAGCGTCTTCAGCCAGCCGAACAGCAGCGCATCCTGACCGCCCGGGACGGCGCGGGTCAGGCTTTGGTAGAGATGGTGGTGGGTGTTCACGAGGCCGGGGGTGACGATGCAGCCCTTTGCCTCGACCACGCGGCCCGCGGTCGTCAGGCCCTGCCCCAGCGCCACCACCCTGCCATCGCGCAACAGGATATCCGCGCCGTGCAATTCGCGGCGGGTTTCGTCCATCGTCACGATGGTATCGGCCTGACGGATCAGGACTTCGGCGGAAATTCTGGACATGCGGACCCCTTCACCCCCTTCGGTGCTGGGTCCGGGGCGCGACAGAAGGGGCAAGGACTCGCGCAGGGGTGATTTATCCGAAACCGTGCGCGAATCAAGCCCTTGATTGGGAAAAAGCCTCAGCTGTTGAGGAGCGCCATCGCCTCGGCGTGAATCCCGGCATTGGCGGCGGCGAGGATCTGGCCGCCCATCGGGCAGGGATTGCCCTGCCAGTCGGTGACGATGCCGCCCGCCGCCTCGATCACCGCGATCGGGCCCTGCACGTCATAGGCCTTGAGGCCCGCCTCGATCACCAGGTCGATCTGGCC
This sequence comes from Rhodobacter sp. P1_C2, assembly GCF_056406375.1. Classification (NCBI taxonomy): domain Bacteria; kingdom Pseudomonadati; phylum Pseudomonadota; class Alphaproteobacteria; order Rhodobacterales; genus Rhodobacter; species Rhodobacter sp. P1_C2. Next base: position 331,965 of record NZ_JBFUAG010000004.1, on the reverse strand, counting down.
GGCGGCGATCAGGGCATAGGCGTAGCAGTCGGTGCCATAGCGGGTCAGCCTCGCCTGAGCCTTGACGCGGTTGAAGGCCGCCCCTTCGGCGGGCGTGCCGACTTCGGGAAAGGTGGTGAAGAGGATGGCCTGCGACAGGGGGCGGGCCGGGCGGGTCTTGAGCAGCCGGTGGCCCTGCGGCCCATCCACCTCGGCGCGGCCAAAGCCGCCGCGGAAGCGTTCGCCGATGAAGGGCTGATCGATCAGGCCATAGATCGGCCCCCTGGCGTCGGAGACCGCGATCAGCACGCCCCAGGTCGGGGTGCCCGACAGGTAGCTGCGGGTGCCGTCGATCGGGTCAAGCACCCAGGTCAGCCCCGAGGTGCCGGCCGAGGTGCCATATTCCTCGCCCAGGATGCCGTCATCCGGGCGGCGCTGCGCCAGGATCTCGCGCATCTTCTGTTCGGACAGGCGATCGGCCACCGTCACCGGGTCGAAATGGCTGGCTTCCTTGTTATCGGCCGCCAGACCCTCGCTGCGAAAATGCAGCAGCGTGGCCGCACGCGCCGCATCGGCCAGCGCATCGGCCACGTCCATCAGTTCGGTTGCAAGTGCGCGGCTGATCTCGGCCATGGAGCCCTCCTGTCTGACGCCTCTGGCGCTACAGGGGGGCCGGGCTTTGGTCAAGCAGCCTCGGACAGAACCCGGGCCAGATCGAACAGGCGACGGCGCTGCGCTTCGGGAATGGCGTAATAGGAGCGCACGAGTTCCGCGGCTTCCTTGTCGCCCATCATGTCGGCGCTGGCCGGGGCTTCCCCACCTGCGAGGCCTTCGAAGAAGAAGCTGATCGACACACCCAGCGTGTCAGCAATATCCCAAAGACGCGAGGCAGAGACCCGGTTCATCCCGGTTTCATATTTTTGGACTTGCTGGAATTTGATCCCAACCTTTTCGGCCAGCTGTTGTTGGGTCATCCCCACCATCCAGCGCCGATGGCGTATACGCTTGCCGACATGTGCATCAACCGGGTGCTTCATCGTAATCTCCTAACACGTGGTACCGTCCCCACCCTCTTACAAGCAAGAAGTGTGCCAAAGTTTTTGAGTGTCGCGAAAAAAATGGAAAAGTCGTATGTAGACCAAAGAAACTATCCTTTAGTCAGTTTCAATTATACAAACGAACAAGAATACAACGCCAACATGTCTAAATCGCCGGTAGCGGTTTTTCGCGGGGCATAACTCGCGCTATACGGGTTTCGCAAAAAGCTTTGCATTTTGCAAAAGTTTGCGCGACATTCTGTCGCAAAATGCAATTTCCCTGCGGATTGAGCGGCTTCGCCTGCCAGATTGCGCCGCTTCGCCCCAGAAGTTCGGGCGATTTAACGGCTTTTTGACGGCGACAACCTGCACCCCTCGATTTGCCTCCGTGCCGGGCGCCGAAAACCGCACAACCCAAACGTGTCACGTCTCCGTGATGCCGGGCCTCTAAAGCGCCGCGACGCCCTCGGTTTCAAGCTGGCGCGGCACTTTTCCGCCATAGGCGGTGCGGATCAGACCGGTCAGGGCGGCCAGCGCCGGGTTGCGCACGGCGGTCGCGGCATAGAGGTTGATCTTCATCCTTGCGAGGTCGGGAAGGCTGCCGCCGTGGTTGATCCGCTCCACATGGCGGGGTTCGGAGCCTTCCAGAACCGTGTGCACGGCGAGGTCGGCGCTGACCGTGGCCTCGACGGTGCGGGTGTTGTCGCTGTCCACGGCCAGCACCCAGGGCACGCCGGCCGCATCCAGCCTTTCCTGCACGCCCTGCCGGAAGATGCAGCGCTGTTCATAGGCGAGCGGCAGCGGCCTTTGCCGCCAGGCCTGCCCGCCCGGCGCGCCGACCCAGATCAGCTGCAGCTCGGCCAGCGTCTCGCCCTCGGGATCGACGCCGTCTTCGGTGGTCACGATCAGATCGCATTCGCCGCGCGCGAATTGCGTCTTCAGCACCCGGGTGAAGGAGGACAGAAGCCGCACCTTCACCTTGGGAAAGTCGAGCGCGAAGCGTTGCAGCACCTGCGGGATCGCCGGATAGACGATGTCATGCGGCACGCCCAGCGTCAGCTCGCCCTCGAACTGCGCCTTGGTCAGCAGACCGTAGATCTCGTCATTGAGCGACAGCATCCGCCGGGCATAGCTGAGCATGTGCTCGCCCGCCGCCGTCGGCACCACCTTGCGCGCCGAACGGTCGAGCAGTTCGACGCCGAGGCTGTCCTCCAGCCGGCGGATCTGCATCGAGACCGCCGATTGCGTCAGGTTCAGAAAGCCTGCCGCCCGGGTGACACCGCCCGCATCGGCGATGGCCACGAAGGACCGCAGGGCCGTCAGGTCGAGGTTGCGCGCCATATCACAATTCCTGATACATAGAGCCACAATCATTCATTTTCGTGTTGTGCCAGATCATGCGACAAGGATCAAGTCCGATGATGCCCCGTGGAATCACATCACAAACCGTTATGAAAGGCCAGACCATGTCGCGCTCCCCTGCCCCGCTGTCCCTGCCGGCGCGCCGCGCAGCCCCCCTGTCCCTGCATCGCCTGATCGGCGCCCTGCACCGCGCCTTCACCCTGCGCAAGACCCGGCGCGACCTCAGCGCGCTGGACGCGCATCTGCTCTGCGACATCGGCCTCACCCCCGATCAGGCCCGCAAAGAGGCGCTGCGCCCGCTTTGGGACGCCCCTTCGGGCTGGCTGAAGCGCGACTGACGAGGTCTGCGGGATCAAAAAGCCGCGAAGACGGCTTTTGTTCCATGAAATCCTTGAACTGGCGGCCCGCAATGCCGATATTCCTTGCAAGTGCCGGGCGAAAACCGGCCTGCCAGACAACGGAGGCTTTCATGGCTGACTTTCAGACGCGTACTATCGGCGCCACCGCCGGCCTTGCCATCGACGAGGGCCTGCGCGCGCATATGACAAAGGTCTACGGCACGATGTCCGTGGGCATGCTGGTGACGGCAGCGGTCAGCTGGGCCGTGGGCACCACGCCCGCCCTGCTGCAGGCCTTCATCAACCCGGTGACCTACCACCTCAACATCCTCGGCTGGATCGTGACCTTCCTGCCCCTGGTGATGGTGATGGCCTTCGGTGCGCTGCTGCCGCGTCTGTCGGTGGGCGCTGCCCAGCTGTTCTTCTACGTCTATGCCGCCGCGATGGGCCTGTCGCTGTCCTTCATCTTCGCCGTCTACACCGGGGCCTCGATCGCCTCGACCTTCCTGGCCACCGCCGCCGCCTTCGCGGGTCTGAGCCTTTACGGCTATACGACCAAGCGGAACCTGTCGGGCATGGGCTCTTTCCTGATGATGGGCGTGATCGGGATCGTGGTTGCGATGCTGATCAACATCTTCCTGCAATCCTCGGCCCTGCAGTTCGCCATCTCGGTGATCGGGGTGCTGCTGTTTGCCGGCCTGACCGCCTATGACACGCAGACCATCAAGGGCAACTACATCGCCAATGCCCGCGCCGGCAATGAAGAGTGGATGGCCAAGTCCGCAATCATGGGCGCGCTGCAGCTCTACCTCGACTTCATCAACATGTTCACCTTCCTGCTGCAGTTCATGGGCGATCGCCGCTGACCTGACCGGACGGATATGAAGACAAAGGGCCGGGGATCTCCCCGGCCCTTTTGCTTAGGCTCAGACCACCGCGCCGAAGATCTTGCCGACCATGGCCGTCACCCCCATCGCAACCGCCCCCCAGAAGGTCACCCGCAACACCCCGCGCAGCATCGAAGAGCCGCCGGCCCGCGCACCAACCGCCCCCAGCAACGCGAGGAAGGCCAAGGACAGCACGGTGACCCAAAGGGTGATCTGCGCCTCGGGCACCAGCGCCGCCGCGGCCAGCGGCAGGGCCGCCCCGGTGGCAAAGGTCGCGGCAGAGGCTGCAGCGGCGACCAGCGGGTTGGCCTCGTTATGCGCGAAAAGGCCAAGTTCATCGCGGACATGGGCGGCCAGCGGGTCCTTGGCATGCAGCGCGGTGGCCACCTGCAGGGCGAGGGCCGGCTCCAGCCCGCGATCCGCGTAAATCCCGGCCAGGGCACGGAGTTCCTCCTCCGGATCGGCGGCGATCTCGGCCCGCTCGCGCGCGATATCGGCGCCCTCGGTATCGGCCTGCGAGGAGACCGAGACATATTCCCCCGCCGCCATCGCCAGCGCCCCGGCGGCAAGCCCCGCCGCGCCGGCCACCATGACCTCGGCCCGCCCCGAGGCGGCGGCCACCCCCATGATCAAGGAGGCGGTGGAGATGATTCCGTCATTCGCCCCCAGCACCGCCGCCCTGAGCCAGCCGACCCGGGCGATATAGTGCTCCTCGCGGTGATTTCGTTCCATCGGCAGACCTCCAAAAGCAAAACCGCGCCCGAAGGGGCGCGGCTTGACCGTACATCCGGTTGGCAGATCTTACTTGATCTTGCCTTCCTTGTATTCGACATGCTCCCGCTTGACGGGGTCATACTTGTTGACCGTCATCTTTTCGGTCATGGTCCGGGCGTTCTTCTTCGTCACGTAGAAGTGCCCGGTGCCAGCCGTCGAGTTCAGACGGATCTTGATCGTCGCCGGTTTGGCCATAGTCATCTCTCCTGCATCGGGGAAGCGCACGCCGCCCCGCAAAATCCTTGAGCCCGCCTTTTACCCATCACGACGGCAGAGTCAACCGCGTATCCCGAGGAATCACGGGCGCCGCGGGACTTTTTGAAGGCCCGCGCCACTTCCGGCTTGTCCGGCGCCAAGGCGGCGTGTTCCATGGTCGAAATCCTTGATGAGGCCCCGTTTTGCAGTTCGGCATTGACCTTGGCACCACCCATTCGCTGATCGCCGTCTTCCGCAATGGCGCGCCGGAACTGATCCCCAATGCCCTGGGCGAGGTGCTGACCCCCTCGGTCGTGGCCCTGCACGAGGGCCATCTCCTGACCGGCCGCGCCGCGCGCGAGGTGGCGCTGGCCCATCCCGAACGCGCGGCCTCGGTCTTCAAGCGCGCCATGGGCACCGACCGGCGCTATCGTCTGGGCGGCACGGATTATGGCGCGCCCGAGCTTTCGGCGATGATTCTGCAAAGCCTGAAACAGGATGCCGAGGCGCATCTGGGCTGCGTCGTCCGCGACGTGGTAATCTCGGTCCCGGCCTATTTCAACGAGCTGCAGCGCAAGGCGGTGCGCAGCGCGGGCCAGATCGCCGGGCTGAACGTCACACGGCTGATCAACGAACCCACCGCCGCCGCGCTCGCCTATGGCTTGCACGAAAGGGACGAGGCCAAGATCCTCGTCTTTGATCTGGGCGGCGGCACTTTCGATGTCTCGGTCCTCGACCTTTTCGAAGGCGTGATCGAGGTGAAGGCCAGCGCCGGCGACGCCTTTCTGGGCGGCGAGGATTTCACCGAGAGCCTGGCAAAATACATCGCCAGCCAATCGGCGCTCGACTTCAACGATCCCGCCCTGCGGCCCCAGCTTCTGCATCTGGCCGAGACGGCCAAGCGCGGCCTGACCGAGGCAACCTCGGTCCGGATCGAGGCCGAGGTGCAGGGCAAGGCCCTGGCGCTGGACCTGACGCGCGAGCGGTTCGAGACGGTGACGGCGCCCCTGGTCACCCGGCTCAACGCGCCCTTGGAGCGGGCGCTGACCGATGCGGGGCTTGGGGCGGAAGAGATCGACCGCGTCGTGCTGGTGGGCGGCGCCTCGCGGATGGGGGCGGCGCGGGCGCTGGCGGCGCGGCGCCTGCGGCAGTTCCCGACCATGACGCTGGACCCCGACCATGTGGTGGCGCTTGGCGCTGCGGTGCAGGCGGCGCTGGTGGCCGAGGATGCCGCCCTCGGCGATGTGGTGATGACCGATGTTTCCGCCTTCACCCTCGGCGTCGACATCAGCCATCGGATCGGCGGCGTGGTGCGCGGCGGCTATTACTCTCCCATCATCGAGCGCAACGCGGTCATCCCGACCTCACGCGAGATGATGTTTTCGACGGCGTATCTGGGGCAGGAGAACATCCGCCTCGGCATCTATCAGGGCGAGGCGCCGCTCGTCGCGCACAACCTCAGCCTGGGGCAGATCGAGGTGCCGGTGCCGCGCAACCTGGCCGAACACGAATCGATCATGGTCCGCTTCACCTATGATGTCTCGGGCCTGCTGGAGGTTGAGGTGAAGGTCATGTCCACCGGCCATCAGGCGCGGCTGGTGGTGACCGAACTGGCCGGAGAGATGTCCGCCGCCGAGATATCCGAGGCCGTGGCCAAGATGGCCCGCCTCAAGGTGCATCCCCGCGACGAGGCGGCGAACATCCATCTGCGCGCGCGGATCGAGGCCACCTATGCCAATGCCCGCGGCCCGGCGCGCGACTGGGTGACCGGGCTTCTGCTGCAGCTGGACACCGCGATCGAGGCGCAGGACAAGCAGGCCCTCGCCAGCTTGCGCGACAGGCTCCACGCCGATCTCGATGCCTATGAGGCCGATCATGTCCGCTGAGGGGGAATGGCCCTGGTCGCTTCTGGGGCTGCAGGAGGCGCCGCAAGACCCGAAAGAGATCCGCCGCGCCTATGCCCGCCAGCTGAAGCAGATCGACCAGAAGACCGAGATCGCCCGCTTCGACGCGCTGCGCGAGGCCTATGCCGTGGCGCTGGACCTGAGGGAGAGCCTGACCCCGAAATCCGCGCCCCCGGCCCCCGCCCCGGTCGCGCCGCAACAGGACCTGGCCCAGCCAGAGCCGACCCAGCCTGACCCACCCGAACCAGATCTGACCGACGCCGACCTGGCCCAATCCGCGGCCCTGCTGGCGCTTTTGCACCCGTCGAAGCCGGGCACGACCCTGGCGGAGCGGGTGAAGACGGTGCTCGGCGACCAGCTCTCCCTCGCCCCGCAGAATGCCGAGGCCCTGCGGCGGGCCGTGGCGCAGGCGATCCGTCAGGCCAGCCAACCCGGCCTGTCCGAGCGCAACCTGCCCGTCTCGCTCGACGGCCCGCTGATCTATTGGCTGGATCTGCGCTATGGCTGGCTCAGCGATTACGCCGCCTTCAGCCGCGATTTCGGCAACGATTACGAGCTTCTGGAAATCATGGCCAGCCGCGCCTTCCCCGCTCCGGTGCCACCGACCGCCGCCCCTCCGCGCCGCCGGAGCCGCTTTGAAAGCACGCTGGATTCGCTCTTCACCCATGGTCCGGGCCGCTATGGGCTGTTTCTGGGGCTGATGGTTCTGACCCATCTGGGCCCCACCCATTTGCGCACATCGAATCAGGCGGATCAGATCGAGGTCCTGCTGCTGCACGGGGTTGCCGCCATCGGGCTTGCCTACCTTTACCTGAAGCTTCGGCACGGAAAGTTCCGCCAGATGGCGCCGGTGATCTGCGGCTGGCTTGGCCTTGGCGTTCTGTCACTGGATGTGCCGACCGGCGGCGGGCCGGCGTCGCCGGTGTTTCATCCGGGCTACCATTGGCTTGCCATCACCGCGCTCGTCCTGTCGGTCTGGCTCGCCATCTGGCTTTTCAAGGAGATGCGCCGCTGGTCCTGGCGGTGACCCTTCAAGTCTGGGGCCAGTTTGCGCGGATGGCCTGTAAGCCGGATTCTGTCCAAGGCTTGCGCCTCTGGATGACCATTCCTCTGCCGCACCTGTTACCAGGGCGGTCAAGCTGCCAACCCGGGCCTCTGGGTTGAAGTCACCCCGCGGAGGTATCCGGCACCCGTTGCCAGGTGTGGATCCGGACCTTTCCGCGCAAGGCCCCTATTCGGCATTGCTCCGGGTGGGGCTTGCCATACCGTCCCTGTTGCCAGGTCCGTGGTGGGCTCTTACCCCACCGTTTCACCCTCACCTTGGTTTGACGCCGGGCGAGGCCCGGCACCAAGGCAGACTCTTCTCTGTGGCGCTTTCCCTGGGGTTGCCCCCGCCGGGCGTTACCCGGCACCCTTACTTCATGGAGTCCGGACTTTCCTCGAAACGGTCGCCCGCCCCGCGGTCATCCAGCCATCCGCGCGAGAGGGGGAATAGGGCCAAGCCGCCCCGCCGTCAATGGCCGCAAGCTTGCACGCGTGCAATCGGGGGAAAGCGGCGTGACATCAAGGGCTTGGCAATTCGCCTTAACCTTTCGTTCAGAATTTCACCCCGGAGGAGAGGTTGCGTTTTCCCGCCGCAGGCGTCACGGTGCGCCCGGGCCAGAGCCAAGGGAGAATCCGGTGGAGTTCATCACACGCAGCCTTTTCATCGGCATCGGGGCCACGGCGCTGTTCGACCTCTGGGGCCTTGCGCTGCATCTGGCCTTCGGCCTGCCGCGGCCAAGCTGGACGATGGGCGGGCGCTGGTTCGGCCATGTCGCGGGCGGCAAGGTCTGGCATGACGACATCGCGCGCGCCGAGGCCATCCCGAACGAGACTCTGCTGGGCTGGATCGGGCATTACGCGATCGGCGTCCTTTACGCCGCCGCCTTGCTCGCGATCTGGGGCCTTGGCTGGGCCAAGGCGCCGACGCTGGGACCGGCGCTGTTCGTCGGCATCATCACCATCTCGGCCGGCTGGTTCCTGATGGCGCCGGGCATGGGCGCGGGCATCGCGGCCAGCAAGACGCCCAACCCGACCAAGGCCCGGCTTCTGGGCCTTGCGGCGCATGTGGTGTTTGGCCTTGGGCTTTACCTGTCGGCGCTGCTGATCAAGGGGCTCTGATCAGGCGGACAGGGCCGGAAACCGCGCCGCAAGATCGGCGGCCAGCGCATCATCCACCGCATCGCGCGGGCCCTTCGCCCAGGGGCGAAAGCGCAGGCGGAAGGCGTGGAGCAGCGTCGCCTCATCCGCCTCGGGGTAGCCGAAGGCGCGGGCGGAGGCGATGAAGTCGGGCAGAGCCGCTTGCGGGGCGGCAGAGACCTCGGGCCAGACCGCGAAGCCGCCAAGCGCCAGGCGCCGCCAGTCGAAATGCGGGCCGGGGTCGGATTTGCGGGTCGGCGCCATGTCGGAATGGGCGATGACGCCCGAGGCCGGGATGGCCCAGCGCCCCATGATCGCGGTCAGCAGGCGTTCCAGCCCCTCCATCTGAGGTTCGGGGAAAGGCATGTGGCCGGGGTTCTGGATCTCGATCCCGATCGAGGCGGAGTTGACATCGCTCACTCCGCCCCAGGCCCCCTGCCCGGCATGCCAGGCGCGCCGGTCCTCGTCCACCAGGGCCTCGGCGCTGCCGTCGAGGTCCAGCAGCCAATGGGCCGAAACCTCGTGGAACGGGTCGCAAAGCCGGGCCCGCGCCTCGGCGAGGCTGGGCATCCCGGTGTAATGCAGCACGATCAGCCGGGGCGTCAGGCCACCGCGCCGCACCCCGTGATTGGGCGAAACGCTCACTTCTTCGCGTTGCGGAAGGGGCGCGGGTCCCAGGAACAGGCGAAGCCGTCGCCATCCGGGTCCAGGGCCTTGCGGTCACGCTGCGGGCCGCCTGCGGCGAGGAAGGCCTGCTGGGCCAGATCGGGCGAGGCGAAGGCGGCGCAGGCCTTTTCCGGGTTGGTCAGGTAGAAGGGCGGGCGGGAATACAGCTTGACCCCCGGCGGGTTGGTGGTCTGCAGCGCATATTCCGCGATGTTCGGGCCTTCGGCGCCGGAACGCGTCGGCAGGGCGCCGGGTTGGACCACGACATATTGCTCGCGGTTGCACTCGATCCGCTGGGCGTCCGAGGCGATGGATTCGCGCGACTTGACCGCGTTGAAGTCCTGCTCGTCCGAGACGCCGCCGCTGGCATAGTTCATCTCGGAGGTAGTTTCGGCGATGCCGGCAAAGGCATTGCCGCGCCCGGCGCAGGCGTTGGCATTGATCGGTGGCATGGCGGAAGGGCTGGTGACGGGGCCGGTGGCCTGGCCGGTCGTGGCGCCGAGCTGGCCGGTCGGGTCCAGCGGCGCGCCCGGGGTGGCGCCGGAACCGATCAGGGCGCCGGTCTGCGGGCCAGTCGTTGCCCCGGTCGCAGAGCCGCCTTCGGCAGCCGCAATCGCCGCCGCGGCACCTTCGGGCGAGAAGCCCTGGCTCGGGGCCGCCGGGGCCATCGTGCCCGACATGTCAGAGCTTGCGCCCGGTTGCGAATGGGTCTGCAGATAGGTGTTATAGTCCTGCACGCCCGCCGGGCCCGAGTCGGGCACGCTGGACACGCAGGCCGAAAGACCTGCCACAAACATCATTCCCACATACGCCGTGCGCATCGTTTCTTGCCCCGCCTGACCGCTTTTCGCTGGCCTTACCACCATTTCGCAGGCTTGGAAACAAAGCCTGCCGCACGCTCCAATACATAAGCGTGATTGAGCAGACCTGCCTCATCCCAGGGCTTGCCGATCAGTTGCAGCCCCAAAGGCAGGCCCTTGGAATCGGTGCCGACCGGGACAGAGATGCCCGGAAGCCCCGCGAGGTTGACCGTCACGGTGAAGACATCGTTGAGGTACATCTCGACCGGATCGGCATTGGCCATCTCGCCCAGACCGAAGGCGCTGGAGGGCGTGGCCGGGGTCAAGATCGCGTCGATGCCTTCCGCAAAGGCCAGTTCGAAGTCGCGCTTGATCAGGGCGCGGACCTTGCGGGCGCGGTTGTAATAGGCGTCATAGAAGCCCGCCGAGAGGACGTAGGTGCCCACCATGATCCGGCGCTGCACCTCGGCGCCAAAGCCTTCGGCGCGGGTCTTCTCATACATCTCGGTGATGCCGTCGCCAGCCGCCAGCTTGGCGCGGTGGCCATAGCGCACCCCGTCATAGCGGGCGAGGTTGGAGGAAGCCTCCGCCGGGGCGATGACGTAATAGGCGGGCAGCGCGTATTTGGTGTGCGGCAGCGAGATATCGACGATCTCGGCGCCCGCATCCTTCATCATCGCGATGCCGTTCTGCCAGAGCGCCTCGATCTCGGCCGGCATGCCGTCCATCCGGTATTCCTTCGGAATGCCGATCTTCTTGCCGCGGATGTCGCCGGTCAGGGCGGCTTCGAAATCGGGGACCATCAGGTTGGCCGAGGTCGAATCCTTCGGGTCATGGCCCGCCATGGCCGAGAGGAAAATCGCGGCATCGCGGACCGATTTGGTCATCGGCCCCGCCTGGTCGAGCGAGGAGGCGAAGGCCACGATGCCCCAGCGCGAGACGCGGCCGTAGGTCGGCTTGATCCCGGTGATGCCGGTGAAGGCCGCAGGCTGGCGGATCGAGCCGCCGGTGTCGGTGCCGGTGGCGCCAAGGCAAAGGTCCGCCGCAACCGCCGCCGCCGAGCCGCCCGACGACCCGCCCGGCGTCAGCGCCGTCGTGTCATTGCCGCGCCGCCAGGGGTTGATCGCATTGCCGTAAGCCGAGGACTCGTTGGACGACCCCATCGCGAACTCGTCCATGTTGAGCTTGCCCAGCATGACCGCCCCGGCCTCGAAGAGCTTGGTGGTCACGGTGGATTCGTATTCCGGCTTGAACCCCTTGAGGATGTTCGAAGCGGCCTGCGAGGGCACGCCCTTGGTGCAGAAGAGATCCTTGATCCCGAGGGGAATGCCGCAGAGGTCGGGCGCATCGCCGGCCTTCAGGCGGGCATCGGCGGCGCGGGCCTGTTCCAGTGCGATCTCGGGCGTCTTGTGGACAAAGGCGTTCAGCGCATCGCCCGCGTCGATCGCGGTGAGGCAGGCCATGGTCAGGTCGACCGCCGACAGATCCCCGGCGCGCAGGGCGTCGCGGGCGGCGGCGATGGTGAGTTCGTTCGGGTTCGTCATCATTCCACCACCTTCGGCACCGCAAAGAAACCTTCCCGCGCATCGGGCGCGTTCTTCAGGATCTGCTCTTGGATATTGCCATCCGTCACCACATCGACCCGCCGCGCCAGACGCATCGGCGTGACCGAGACCATCGGCTCGATCCCGTCCACATCGACCTCGTTCAGCTGCTCCATGAAGCCCAGGATGCCGGAAAGCTGCTCGGCCAGTTTCGGCAGATCGGCCTCCTCGACCCGGATCCGGGCGAGTTTGGCCACTTTGCGCGCCGTTGCGATGTCGATCGACATGGGGCTAGGTCCTTTGGATGAGGGGCGCCGCGGCAGGCCGGGGCCCCTGATTGCGGCTTTCCCTTTAGCCGCGCACGCCCCGCCCTGCAAGCCGGTCGGCGGGGCAAGCAGGGCCGCAAGGCAGCCGGAGGGTGGAAAAACCGGCACCGCGCCGCGATCCGACCGCCCTGCGGCCCGTCGCTTATGACCCGTCGCCTATGGTCCGTCCCGCATCGCCCTCTCCTGCGATCCGGCCTCACCGTCCAGCGCATCGGCAAAGCGCTTGCCGCGTTCCGGGCGAAAGCGCTGTCCGGTGGGTTCGGCCTGCCCGATCCGGTCCAGCCGCAGGTGGCGGAAGGCATCCGAGGCCTCGCACCAGATCGTCAAAAGCCAGACCCGATCGAACACCGTCAGCCCGAGCGGCCGCGCGATCCGCTCGGAAGTCGCGCCGGACAGGCTGGTATAGGTGATCTGCAGCGTCTCGTGCCGGGCAATCGACCGGCACAGTGCGTCTTGCAGTGCCGCAGCCGCGGCATCCGGGGCGGCGGCGCTGGGTCCGGCGGCGAGCGGGCTTTGCAGCATGCCCTCGCGCGCGCTGTCGCCCAGCGCCGAGGCGATCTTGGCCGCAGCCCTTTGGGCGGCGGCGGCCAGGGTCTCGCCGCTGCGGGCCGCGACCAGACGCGTGCCAAGGGCAAGGGCCGCCAGCTCTTCGGCATCGAAGGACAGCGAGGGCATGAAATAGCCCTTCTCCATCACATAGCCGAGACCGCCCGCGCCCCGGATCGGCGCGCCCATCGCCTGAAGGTCGGCAATGTCGCGGTAGAGGGTGCGCAGGGACACCGCCATCAGCCCGGCCAGCTCTTGGGCCGTGACGGGGCGGCTGCGCAGGCGCAACTGGTCGAGAAGGCGAAGCAGACGAAAGACCCGCATTCCCGACTCCTCTGCCGCCCCCTCTGGCGCCCCTGCCACTTTCTGACACTGGGCCGGGTTAGTCCGGCAAAGTCAACGCCCCGGGACGGGGCCAGATGGAGAGAGCCATGGACAAGACAGCAATTCTGAACACGATCGACACGATGACAGCGGCCTTTGCGGCGGGGGATATCGACGCCATCCTGTCGACCTATGAGCCGGGCGCCTGCGTGATGGGCCAGCCCGGCCAGCCGGTGGCGGGCGAGGCCGCGCTGCGCCAGATGTTCGCCGGCTATATGGCGCAGGGCGTGGCCTTTGCCTATGGCGGGCATGAGGTCGTGGTGGCGGGCGATCTTGCCCTGCACCTGATGGCATGGACCGCGCCGACCCCCGCCGGTCCGATGACCGCGCTTTCGGTGGCGGTGCTGCGGCGCCAGGCAGCGGGCGGAGGTGAGCGCGTATGGAAAATGGTGATCGACCATCCCTTCGGCGATGGCGTGCTGCATCCGGCCGGTTGAAGTCCGCGCTCCGGCCGCCGAAAACCGAGGCATTGCCCCCCGCCTCAGGCACTTTTGCGCGAGGGTGGTGGCAAAAGAGGCGGGCCGCGCTAGACTTTGCCCAGGATCAAAGGAGACCCCCATGAAAATCACCTGGCTTGGCCATTCCGGCTTTCGGATCGAAATCGAACAGGCGGTGCTGCTGATCGACCCCTGGCTGACCGGCAACCCGATGTTCCCGGCGCTGATGCGCGACAAGGCGATTGCAGGGGTCACCCATATCCTTCTGACCCATGGCCATGGCGACCACACCGGCGATGCCTGTGCGATTGCCAAGGAAAAGGATGTGGCGATTGCCGGGATCTATGACCTTGCGACCTATCTCGAGGCCTCGGAAGGGGTGAAGATCACGGGCTTCAACAAGGGCGGCACGATCGATTGCGGCGGGGCCAAGGTGACGCTGGTCAATGCCTGCCATTCCTCCTCGACTTCGGGGCCGAACGGGCCGGTCGCGGTGGGATCGGAAGGCGGCTTCATGATCGCGGGAGAGGGCCATACGATCTATCTGTCGGGCGATACCGACATCATGGCCGACATGGACTGGATGGGCGATTACCACAAGCCCGACATCGGCATCCTGTCGGCGGGCGGGCATTTCACCATGGACATGGCGCGGGCGGCCTATGCCGCCAAGCGCTATTTCAACTTCAAGACCGTGATCCCCTGCCATTACCGCACCTTCCCGCTCTTGGCACAGAACGCCGATGTGCTGAAGGCGGGCCTGCCGGGGGTGGAGGTGATCGAGCCCGAAGTGATGGACCCGATCACGCTCTAGGATCAGAAATCCCAGCCGCGCCCCTGCATCCGTTGCGGGCGCGGCCCGAGGCCGATGTCGCGCAGGATATGGTCGCTCAGATCCGCCACGGGCTGATCCGGGGGATGCTTGCGCCGGGTGATGGCGGCCCGCAGATAGGCGAAGCCCACCGCCAGCGCCCCGTGGCGCGCGATCAGCGCCTGCAGGCTTGGCAGAGGCAAGTCATTGGAATCGTTCAACGTCATGTAGATGTTCGGGCTGCTCATGGCAGCGCGCTCCTGTGAATGGGGGTCCGGAGCCGAGACAGACCAAGGGCGTCTGGGGCGGACGGTTTGCGGTGAGGGGATGCCTATGAGGCAGTCGGGGTCGCGTCAGACGCTCGGGCCAAAGGCCTTACGAGCGGCGGAAAGCGCCCAGTCCAGTCAGGCCGCGGTTCGGGGCGAGTGCGTAAACAGTCATCTGCGTCCCTCCCTCTTTGGCGTGTTGGACGCGGATCGGATAGCACGGCTCTTGAAATTCGCAAAATGGTATTTAAGGGGGGAGGCGATTTTTCTGCGAAAAATCGGAACGGGGGCGGGCAAGGTGATTTTTCGCAGAAAAATCGGGGCCAGGGCCGGTCAGACGATTTTTCGGCGAAGGGTCTTGACTAGCAGAGGGGGTTTTTCCGGCAGATTTTGAGGAGAAGCCGGGTGAGATCCTCGCCCCGATTGTTGTACCTGAACTCGCACTCCTTCAAGTGCAAAGAGAAGGTGGCGGGGCTGATGCCGCGGAACCTGGCGAGGCGAGTCTTGGCATAGCCCCAGAAGGCCTCGATGCCATTGATATGGACCTCGCCGCGCACGAATTCGTCGCGGCCATGGTCGACGCGGACATGGGCATAACCGAAGTCTCCGAGGTGGTTGTACGAGCGCCACCGGTCGGTGTTGATCACGGAGGACGGCTCCACCCGTTCCAGGATTACCCTTTGCAATGAACGCATTGAGACATCCGGGACCACCTGGCACCAGACCTAGCCGCCGCGTTCGAAGATGCCGAAAACGATGGTTTTCCGCCCCGCGCCGCGTCCCGTCATGCCCTTGACGCGGCGCGGGCCGAAGTAGCTTTCGTCGGCCTCGACCACACCGAGAAGGGCGATTGCTCGGCGCACCAGAGGGCCATCCGCTGGCGTAGGAGACCGAGAAACCGGTTGACCGTGTTGCGGTTCAGACCCGAAACCTGAGCGATCTGGGAGGCCGTCAGATCGGCCGCGACGAGCCGAATGAAGGCCCGAAATTGGGCCTCAGAAAGTTTCGAACTTTTTGCGTAGCGATTCCTCAGCTCTTTCATAGCATTAGGCCACTTTCATGGACCTCTGCTAGTCAAGACCCTCTGCGAAAAATCAGGATGACGGGCCAGGGTCGCGCCTTTCGGCGAAGAAGGCGCGCAGGAGGCTGGCGGAGTCCGTGGCGGAAATGCCGTCGTAGACCTCCGGCACATGGTGGCATTGCGGATGGGTGAAGATGCGCGGGCCTTGGGCGATGCCGCCGGATTTGGGGTCGGCGGCGCCGTAGTAAAGCCGGGCGATGCGGGTGTTGGCGATGGCGGCGGCGCACATCGGGCAAGGCTCCAGCGTGACATAGAGGTCGTGGCCGGGAAGGCGCTCGGACCCGGCGGCGGCGCAGGCGGCACGCAGGGCGAGGATTTCGGCATGGGCGGTGGGGTCGCAAAGCTCACGCGTGCGGTTGCCGGCGCGGGCGATGATCTGGCCGCCCTGCGCCACCACGGCGCCCACCGGAACCTCGCCCCGGGCGCCTGCGGCACGGGCCTCGGCAAGGGCCTCTTCCATGAAGGAGCGGAAATTCATTTGCATCTGGTCGCCCCGCTGCCTATGGGAAGGTCTGGCCCGCAGGACGCGCGCCACCCGCCCGAGTTTGGGCGAATTCCCGTATGAAGGATGCCCGTGATGGCCGAAAAGACAACCCCTCCCGCAAAGCCCTATCAGCCGCCGAAGGCGCCGCGGCCCCATGCTGCCAAACCTGCTGCGGCCAAACCCGCCGAGGCGGCGACCACCGCGCCCGAGGGCGACCGGATTGCCAAGGTGCTGAGCCGGGCCGGCATCGCCTCGCGCCGGGAGGCCGAAAGGCTGATCGAGATCGGCGAAGTGGCGGTGAATGGCAAGGTCATCACCTCGCCCGCGCTGAATGTGACCGCGCGCGACAAGATCACCGTCGGCGGCAAGCCGGTGGCCCCGGCGGAACCGGCGCGGCTTTGGCTGTACTACAAGCCCGAGGGGCTGGTGACTTCGGAATCGGACGAGAAGGGCCGCGCCACGGTCTTCGACAATCTGCCGCCGGATTTGCCGCGGGTGATGTCGGTCGGGCGGCTCGACCTCAATTCGGAGGGCCTGCTGCTCCTGACCAATGATGGCGAATTGAAGCGGCGGCTGGAGCTGCCCTCGACCGGGTGGCTGCGCAAGTATCGGGTGCGGATCAACGGCAATCCGACCGATCCGGATCTGGAGCCGCTGCGCAAGGGCATCGTCGTGGATGGCGAGCGGTTTCAGCCGATGTCGGTGGTGCTGGACCGGATCCAGGGGGCGAATGCCTGGCTGACGATCGGCTTGCGCGAGGGCAAGAACCGGGAAATCCGCCGGGCACTCAATGCTTTGGACCTTTATGTGAACCGGCTGATCCGCGTCAGCTATGGCCCCTTCCGCCTTGGTGATCTGACCGAGGGTCAGGTCGAGGAGGTCAAGCCGCGGGTGTTGCGCGACCAGTTGGGGCTGGACCCGATGGCCGAGGAAGAGGCGCCGCAGAAGCCGATGCCGAAAGGCGCGCCGCGTGGCCCGGGCGGGGTGCCGCGCACGGTCAGCCACGGCCCGGTGCGCGCCAAGCCGCGGGCCGAAGGGCGGGGCGAGGCCGAGGCGCCCAAGCCGCGGGGCGACAAGCCCTTTGCCGGGGGCAAGCCCTTTGCCGCCAAGCCCTATCCCGCCAAGGGTGGCCCGCGTGGCGAGGGTCCGCGCGGGGAGGGTCCGAAATCCGATGGTCCCCGCCCGGCGCGGCCGCGGCGGCCCGGCTGATCCCTGCCCCGGCCAGACCCGCGCCGGCCAAACCTGTCCCGGCGGGGTTTTGCGCAAGGGGGGCGGGGCGGGGAATATTGCGGTATTTTCCCAATCAATCTCGGGGGCTGACTATAGCCAGCCCCCCGGCCCTCGCCTATACTCCGTCGCGAGTTTTCCCTCCGGTGGAGCCTGACCCATGTCGGCCAAAGCGCTTCAGACCCTGTCCTTCGTCCTTCTTTTCGGGCTGACGCTCTATGTCGCGCTTGGCGGTGGCCGCTGATGGCGCGGCGGGTGGTGGGCAAATATTCCCCGAACCAGAGCGGGAGTGGTGCGGAGGCGGAGGCGGTGGTGATCCAGACGCCCGCGCCGCCGGGCGGGGCCATGCTGCGGGCCAACCTCGCGTTTCTTCTGGCCTTTCCCTTTCTGATCAAGGCCTTTGCCGGGACCACCGCCGCCCTCTTCTCTGGCCTTGGCGCGGGGGGCATCCTGCTGCTGGCGGCCTGGCTGACCCGCGAGGGGGTCAAGGCTCATGCCGCCTTCGACGCGCGCAAGATCGCCCGCCGTCCGGCCATTCCGCGCAAGCTGTTCGGCGCGGCGCTGACCGGGGCCGGGCTGATGACCGGCGCGGCCCTGTGGGAGACCAACAGCTACGCGCTTCTGGCCATCGGCATGATCGGGGCGGTGCTGCATCTGGGCAGCTTCGGGCTTGACCCGATGCGCGCCAAGGGGATGGAGGGGGTCGATGCCTTCCAGACCGACCGCGTTGCCCGCGCCGTGACCGAGGGGGAAGGCTTTCTCGCCCAGATGAAGGATGCGATCCTGCGCGCCAATGACGGCGCCCTCGAGTCCCAGGTCGACCGCTTTGCCGAAACCGCCCGCACCCTCTTCCGCCAGGTCGAGAACGACCCCGGCGATCTGACCTCGGCGCGCAAGTACATGTCGGTCTATCTGATGAGCGCCCGCGACGCGACGGTGAAGTTCGCCGATGTCTATGCCGCCAGCCGCTCGGCCACGGCGCGGGCGGACTACGAATCCCTCCTGACCGATCTGGAGCGCAATTTTGCCAGCCGCACCCAGGCGCTTCTGTCCAACGACCACACCAGCCTCGATGTCGAAATCAGTGTCCTGCGCGACCGGTTGAAACTGGAAGGCTAGCCCATCCCCAATTCGCACCTATCTTTCCCCCCAATTCCTTCCCAGAGTGAGGCCACCATGACCGAACCCGTAACGCCTTCCGCAAGCACCTCTGTCACCGCTGCCGCCGCCGCCAATGCCCTGGCGGAAGTGGAAAAAGTCACGGCCACCCTCATGCCCGAACCCGCCAATGCGATCGTGACGCTGGAGGCCGCCAGCCCGCCCCAGGCCGAGGCGATCACCCGGCGCATGGCCGAGATCGACATGGGCAACACCCAGTCGATCATCTCTTTCGGGGCGGGCGCGCAAAGCGAATTGCAGACGATCAGCCAGGAAATGCTGACCGGCGTGCGCAACAAGGATGTGGGGCCGGCGGGTCAGGCCCTGGCCGATATCGTCTCCACCATCCGGGGTTTTTCGGGCTCCGAGCTTGACGCCGGGCGCGAGCGCAGCTGGTGGGAGAAGCTGACCGGGGCCGCCGCCCCCCTGGCCAATTTCATGGCGCGTTATGAAGAGGTGCAGGGCCAGATCGACAGGATCACCGACAACCTTCTGATGCACGAGACGATGCTTCTGAAGGATATCAAGGCTTTGGACATGCTTTATGCCAAGACCCTGACCTTCTATGACGAGCTTGGCCTTTACATCGCCGCCGGTCAGGCCAAGCTGAAGGAGCTGGACGCCACGACGATCCCGGCGCTGGATGCGGCGGTCAAGGCCGCGGCGCCGGATGATCAGGTGAAACAGGCGCAGATCCTGCGCGACATGCGCGCCGCCCGCGACGATCTGGAACGCCGGGTCTATGACCTGCAGCTGACCCGTCAGGTGACGATGCAGAGCCTGCCCTCGATCCGCCTCGTGCAGGAAAACGACAAGTCCCTCGTCGGCAAGATCAACTCGACCCTGATGAACACCGTGCCGCTTTGGGAAACCCAGCTGGCGCAGGCCGTGACCATCCAGCGGTCGCGCGAGGCGGCCGAGGCGATCAAGGGCGCCAATGACCTGACCAACGAATTGCTGACGGCCAATGCCAAGAACCTGCAGGAAAGCAACAAGATCGTCCGCACCGAGATGGAGCGTGGCGTCTTCGACATCGAGGCGGTGCAATCGGCCAACGCCACCCTGATTGCCACGATCGAGGAAAGCCTCGCCATCGCCGACGAGGGCAAGGCCAAGCGGGCCGCGGCCGAGGCCGAGCTGATCAAGATGGAAGGCGCCCTGCGCGACACCCTGTCGGCGGCCCATGCCAAGGCCACCGGCTCGGGTGACAATATCGGGGGCGCAGTGCGGGGCTGATGCGGCAAGGGGTGGGGTTCAGGGTCGGACAGAGGCTTCAGGGGGCAGCTCTTGGAGCGGCGTTGGCGCTTGCCGCCTGCACCGCGCCGCCGCCCCCGCCGGCGCCGGAGCCCGCGCCACCCCCCGCCCCCGTCGTCACCGCCCCGGAGCCGGAAACCCCGGCCAGTGCGGCGCTGAAGGCGCATTACCTGCGGGTGCAGACGGCTCTGCTTTCCGAAGGTCTGCTGCGCACCGAAATGGCGCCCTATGATGCGCCCTTCACCGACCGCAATCTGATGGAGAATTTCCTGATGATCGCGATGCACGAGGAATATTCCGGCGGCCAGATCTCGATGCGGCGCAGCGGCGCGCCGATACCCCTGCAACGCTGGGTGGCGCCGATCCGGGTCTCGGTCCTCTTCGGCCCGGCGGTGCCCAAGGCGCAGGTGGCGGCGGACCGTGCCCGCGTCGCCTCTTACTTCGCGCGGCTTTCCCGGGTCAGCGGCCATCCGATCATCCTGACCACCCAGAACCCGAACTTCTGGGTCCACATCGCGACGGTTGACGAACGCGCAGGCCTGGCCCCGGTTCTGGAGGCCGAGATGCCGGGCTTGACCGCCGGGCAGATCGGCTCGGTCACCCATATGGACGACACGACCTATTGCCAGGTCCTGACCCAGACCGACGAGGCAAGCTCGACCTATGCCCGCGCCGTGGCCGTCATCCCCTCGGAACACCCCGACCTGATGCGTCTGGCCTGTTTCCACGAGGAACTGGCCCAGGCGCTTGGCCTGCCCAATGACAGCAACGCGGCCCGGCCCTCGATCTTCAACGACGATCAGGAATTTGCCCTGCTGACCAAGCAGGACGAGCTGATGCTGCGCATCCTTTACGACCCCGCGCTGCGCCCCGGCATGACCGAGGCGGAAGCGCGGCCCATCGTCCAATCCCTTGCAAGCCGCCTGATGGACGGCAACAGTTAAGCCGCAAGCCTGCGGAGGAGGTAGATCATGGTTTTCGGATTTCTGAAGGGCGAGTTCATCGATGTCATCTCCTGGACCGATGACACCCGCGACACGATGGTCTGGCGCTTTGAACGGCGCGACAATGCGATCAAATATGGCGCGAAGCTGACGGTGCGCGAGGGTCAGGCCGCGGTCTTCATCAACGAGGGTCAGCTGGCCGATGTCTTCGGCCCGGGGCTTTATGAGCTTCAGACCAACAACATGCCGATCATGACGACCTTGCAGCACTGGGACCACGGCTTCCAGTCGCCCTTCAAATGCGAGATCTATTTCGTCAACACGACAAGGTTCAACAACCTCAAATGGGGCACCCAGAACCCGATCATGTGCCGCGATCCGGAGTTCGGCCCGGTCCGCATCCGCGCCTTTGGCACCTATGCGATGCGGGTGACCGATCCGGGCCTGTTCATGAAGGAGGTCGTGGGGACGGATGGCGAGTTCACCTCGGATGAAATCTCGATCCAGATCCGCAATGTGATCGTCCAGCAGATGAGCCAGGCCCTGGCGAAGTCCGGGATTCCGGTGCTCGACATGGCGGCCAACACGATGGATCTGGCGAAACTGGTCAATACCGCGATTGCGCCGACGGTGGCGGCCTATGGCCTCGCCCTGCCGGAGTTCTACATCGAGAACATCTCGCTGCCCGACGAGGTGGAAAAGGTGCTCGACAAGCGGACCTCGATGGGGATTGCCGGGGATCTGAACAAATACATGCAGTTCAATGCCGCCGAGGGGATGGCGCAGCCGGGCTCCGCCATGGGCGCCACGATGGGGGCCGCGATGGGCGCTGGCATGGGCTTCAACATGGGCGCGCAGGTTGGCCCTTGGGGGGCTGCGCCTGCCGCTCCCGCAGCGCCGCCACCGCCGCCCGCCGCGGCACGGCAATGGCATGTCGCCGAAAACGGCGCGACCAAGGGGCCCTATGGCGAGGCTGATCTGGCCGCCATGGCCGCCTCGGGCGCGCTGTCCCGCGGCAGCATGGTCTGGACCGCCGGGCAGGACGGCTGGAAGGCCGCCGGCGAGACCGAGCTTGCCAAGCTCTTCGCCATGGTCCCGCCGCCCCCGCCGCCCCCGGCCCCGGGGCAGTAACCTATGGCCAGCGTCAGCGAGGAACACCGCTGGCCCTGCCAGCAATGCGGCGCCGAGCTGCGCTTTGCGCCGGGCCAGACGGTGCTGAAATGCGACCATTGCGGTTTCGTGCAGACGATCACCCCCGGCGGCGCGGCGGACCCTTCCGCCGGCCCCTGGGCCAAGCCCGCCCGCGCCGCCAAGGCCAGGGCCTTTCAGGAACATCCCCTGGCGCAGGGCCTGTCGGACGACCTCCCCGCCAGTGCCAGCGTCGAGGTGCGCTCGACCAAATGCCCGAACTGCGGCGCGGTGGTGGAGTTTCAGGGCGCGTCCCATGCCACCGAATGCCCCTTCTGCGCCTCGCCCGTGGTGATCGACACCGGGTCGGAGCGCAAGATCAAGCCGCAGGCGCTGGTCCCCTTCGCGCTGGATGAAAGCACGGCGCGCAAGGCCTTGATTTCCTGGCTCGGCAGCCTGTGGTTCGCGCCCAACCGGCTTTTGGAATTCACCCGCGCCGGGCGGGCGCTCAATGGGGTCTATGTGCCCTACTGGACCTTCGACGCCGAGACCACCAGCCGCTACAGCGGCGCCAAGGGCATCCATTACTACGAGACCCGCACCGTCACGGTGAATGTGAACGGCCGCAACGAACAGCGCCAGGAACAGGTGCAGAAGACCCGCTGGTATCCCGCCGCGGGCACCGTCGCCCGCGATTTCGACGATGTGCTGACCATCGCCGCCACCGCCCTGCCCACCCACCTTGGTGACGGGCTGGAGCCCTGGGACCTTTCCCGGCTGGAGCCCTATACCCCCGACTACCTCGCCGGCTTCCAGGCCGAGGGCTACACCGTGGCGCTGGCCGATGGCCATGAAACCGCCAAGGGCAAGATGGAGCAGGTGATCTATCAGGATGTCCGCCAGGACATCGGCGGCGACGAGCAGCGGGTGGACCATATCGACACCAGCTATGCCGCCGAGACCTTCAAGCACATCCTGCTGCCGGTCTGGATGGCGGCCTACAAGTACAACGGCAAAAGCTACCGTTTCCTCGTCAATGGCCAGACCGGCGAAGTGCAGGGCGAACGCCCGTGGAGCGTCTGGAAGATCGCCTTCGCCACACTCGCCGCCGCCGTGGTCGCAGGCGTCGTCTTCTACTTCTATCAAAAGGCCCAGAACGGCGGCTGACCCGGCGTCCCGCCCCCTTACCCTTTGCTCCTTTCCAAATACTCGCGGGGGGGTCTGGGGGGGCGGCAGCCCACCCAGCCGGGTCCGCCGAGCGCCCCCCAGTTGACTCTCCCCCCCTCCCCGGGCATTGGGGAACCCATCCCTTCCGGAGGCCCCATGCGCGTTCTGCCCCATGCCCGCATTCCCGAATTGCCCAATCCCTATTTCGGCAAGGTCCGCGATTGCTACGACCTGCCCGCCGATGCGGAACATCCCGATGGCCGCCGCATCCTGATCGCCAGCGACCGGATCTCGGCCTTCGACCGGATCCTCGCCGCCATCCCCTACAAGGGCCAGGTCCTGACCCAGATCGCGAAGTTCTGGTTCGAACGCACCGGGGACATCATCGCGAACCATGTGCTGGCCTACCCCGATCCGAATGTGGTGATCGGCGAGCGGCTGACCATCCTGCCGGTCGAGGTCGTGGTGCGCGGCTATCTGGCCGGGACCACCTCGACCTCGATCCTGACCCGTTACCGGGCCGGCCAGCGCGAGATGTATGGCCATACCCTGCCCGAGGGTCTGCGCGACAACGAGGTCCTGCCGGCGCCGATCATTACGCCGACCTCCAAGGCCTTCGACGGCGGCCATGACGAGCCCCTGACCGAGGCCGAGATCATCGCGCAGGGCCTTCTGACCCAGGCGCAATGGGACGAGGTTTCCGCCGCAGCGCTGGCGCTTTTCGCCCGCGGGCAGAAGATGGCGGCGGAGCGCGGGCTGATCCTGGTTGATACGAAATATGAATTCGGCATCGACAGCAAAGGCCGCATCCTGATCGCGGATGAGATCCACACGCCGGATTCCAGCCGCTACTGGATCGCCTCGGGTTATGCGGAAGCATTTGCCACTGGCGGGCGGCCGCCGAGCTTCGACAAGGATGTGATCCGCTCCTGGGTGGCGGCGCGCTGCGATCCTTACAAGGACCCGATCCCCGAGATTCCCACCGAGATCATCGAAGCCACCAGCAAGGTCTATATCCAGGCCTTTGAGGCGATCACCGGCGCCCCCTTCGTGCCCGACCTTTCGGGCGCCACCCCGCTAGACCGGATCCGCACGGCCCTGACGCCCTATTTCGGCTAGATGGGCAGATTGCCCATCCTACCGGACGGACCTCGGCCCTTGGCAGGCGGAGTGTTTGCGCTAACGGGACGATTTCCGCTATGGTCCCTGAAAACCTCGGGAGGGTGAAATGATTCTCAGCTGTGGCGAAGCCCTGATCGACATGTTGCCGCGCACCAGCACGGCGGGCGAGGCCTGCTTTGCGCCCTATGCCGGCGGAGCGGTGTTCAACACGGCGATCGCCCTGGGGCGGCTAGGTGCGCCTTCGGCCTTCTTCTCTGGCGTCTCGACCGACATGCTGGGCGAGATCCTGGCCGATACGCTGGCGGCCTCGAAGGTCGACACGCGGTATTGCGCGCGCTCGGGCCGGCCGACCACGGTGGCTTTCGTCAAGCTGGTGGATGGCCAGGCGACCTATGCCTTTTACGACGAGGGCACGGCGGGGGTGATGCTGTCGCAGGACCAGCTGCCGACCCTGCCTGCCGAGGTCGACACGCTGTTCTTCGGCGGCATCTCGCTGGTCAATGACCCGGCGGCCTCGACCTACGAGGCCTTGCAGGCGCGCGAGGCGGCCACCCGGGTCACCATGATCGACCCCAACATCCGGCTTGGCTTCATCGCCGGCAAGGAGGGCCCCTACCGCGCCCGGATCGAGCGGATGATCGCGCGGGCCGATATCGTCAAGCTGTCGGACGAGGATCTGCACTGGCTGTCGGGCAAGGGCGATCTGACCAAGCTGGCGCGGGCGATCGTGGCCAAGGGGCCGAAGGTGGTCTTCATCACCGAAGGGGCGGCAGGCGCGCGCGCCGTCACCGCGACGCAGGACCGTTTCGTGGCGGCCCAGAAGGTCACCGTGGCCGATACGGTCGGCGCGGGCGACACGTTCAACGCAGGCGCCCTCTGCGCCTTGCATGAGGCGGGGGCGCTGACCAAGGCGCGGATCGCCGCCCTGACCGATGCCGAACTGGATGCGGCGCTCAGCCTCGGCACGCGGTCGGCGGGCGTCACCGTCTCGCGTCCCGGCGCCAACCCGCCCTGGCGGCACGAGCTCTGATGCGGGCGCTGCTGCAACGGGTCTCGCAGGCCTCGGTCACGGTGGAGGGCAAGGTCGTGGGGCAGATCGGCCCCGGCCTGCTGATCCTGGTCTGCGCGATGCAGGGCGACACCACGGCCGAGGCTGACAAGCTCGCCGCCAAGATCGCCAAGCTGCGCATCTTCAAGGATGAGGCCGGCAAGATGAACCTCTCGGTGCGCGACATCACAGGCTCCGCGCTGGTGGTCAGCCAGTTCACCCTCGCCGCCGATCTGCGCGGCAACCGGCCCGGCTTTTCCTATGCCGCCGCCCCGGCCGAGGGCCAGAAGCTTTACGAATACTTCGCCGCCCGCATCGCGGGCGAGGGCATTCCGGTCGAAAAGGGCATCTTCGGCGCCGATATGGACGTCGCCCTCAACAATGACGGGCCGGTCACCATCTGGATGGACACGGCGAGCCTGTAAGGCCGCCGTGTTGATTTTTCGCAGAAAAATCGTGGCCCGAACCCCGAACCCGCCTCAGTTGAAGGGATTGGACTTGCCGCTGATCGCCTCGCCGCAGTCCAGCAACTTGCTGATCGAGGCGGCGGAGCCTGCCAGCGAGTAATCCTTGACGCCGCTGCCGTCCTTCGAGCGCAGGTGCAGCATTGCGCCCTTGGCGACCTCCAGCACGAAGTTGACGCTTTCCTTGCCCTCGGGCAGTTCATACATCACGGTGCTGCCGCTCAGCGTGGCATCGGGCACCAGCCAGGCGCCGCGGCGGTCGATCTCCACCTTCAGATCCGCGCTGTCGCTTTCGCCGAATTCCCAGTCTTCCGAGAAGAACACCAGCCGGATCGCCTGATCCGGAAAGATCCAGATCGAGAAGCTTTCGCCCGGGTCGGAGACTTCGGCGAGGCAGGCATAGGTGTCATCGTCGAAGGTCACGCCCTCGACCTGCCAGCTTTTGTAGGAGTAAAGCACATCCGTGCGTTCCGCCAAGGCCGGCACGGCCCCAGCCCCCAGACCCAAAGCCACCAGAATACCCAGCCCGAACCGCATCACCAATTCCTCCGCCCAATGTGATTTGACATCAGATTTGAGCGAGCGGCGCGATTCCCGCAACCGAAAACGCAAGGAATTTCTGGACATTCCCGCAAGCATGACCCGCAGCCCGGCGCGTGGCAGGCTCAGGCCGCCCACTCCCAAGGGGTTGAGAAGTCTCCCATAACCTCGGCCACCCTCGCCTCCTCGGCGGGCAGACGGCCGGAAAGCCGCGCCAAAAGGCCGCGCTTGCGGTCCTCGATCACCTCTGCCACGCTGGCCGAAAGGCCGGCCTCGGCCAGGGTCGCATCGAAGACCCGGGCGATGGCCATCTTGCGCAGTTCGGGCTTCAGGACCTTGCCGACGGCGGTCTTGGGCAGGGCGGGCAGGATCTCGACATGTTTGGGGATGGCGGCGCGTTCGGTGATACGGGCATGGGCATGGGCGGCAAGGTCCTCGACCGTCACCGAAGCGCCCTTGACCAGTTCGACATAGACGCAAGGGATTTCGCCGGCATGGGCATCGGGCTGGCCGATCGCCCCGGCGAAGGCCACGGCGGGATGGGCCATCATCGCCTCTTCGATCAGGGCGGGGTCGATGTTGTGGCCGCCGCGGATGATCAGATCCTTGGCCCGCCCGGTGATGAAGAGATAGCCCTCGGCGTCGATCCGGCCCAGATCGCCGGTGCGCAGATAGGTGCCTTCGGCGAAAAGCCCGTCATTGCGGCCCGCCTCGACATAGGTGCTGCCGGGGATGACGCCGGGGCTGTGGACGCAGATTTCGCCGACCTCGTCGACGCCGCACGCGCGCGGGCCCGCGGCATCGCGGGTCAGGATGCGGACTTGGGTATAGGGCAAGGGCAGCCCGACCGAGCCGATCTTCTTGACCCCATCCGGCGGGTTGACCGCGACGAGGCAGGTGCATTCGGTCAGCCCGTAGCCTTCCAGCACCTGCACCCCCGTCGCCCGCTCATAACGGTTGAACAGCTCCACCGGCAGCGGGGCCGAGCCGGAGAAGGTGCCGCGCAGCGTGCCAATCTTCGCATTGACCGGGCGCTGCATCAGTGCCGAAAGCGCCGTCGGCACGGCGATGAGGTAGGTGACCCCATAGCGTTCCACCAGCTTCCAGAGGTTGTCGAAGACCCCCTCGCCCCGGTAGCCCTGCGGCGTGGGAAAGACCACATGCGCGCCCGAGGCCACCATCGACATCAGCACGGGATAGGCCGCCAGCACATGGAACAGGGGCAGCGGGCAGAGGACCACATCCGTCTCGCGGAACAGAAGCTTGTGGCCGAGCCAGCCGTTGTAGATCATCCCCGAGACGCGGTGCTGCGCCACCTTGGGCATGCCGGTGGTGCCGCCGGTGTGGAAATAGGCGGCGATGCGGTCCTCGGGCGGGTCGGCGAAGGCGAGCGTCTTCGGCTGGCGGGCGAGGCTTTCGGCAAAGCCCATCACCCTGGCCTTGTGGGCGCGCGGGTTCTTCGGGCGGATCAGCTTGACGATCAGCGATTTCGGAAACGGCAGGTAATGGGCGAGGTCGACCTCCAGCACGGTCTGCACGCCCGGCGCCTCGACCAGGGCCTCGCCGACCTTCTGGGCCAAGTCGCTGTGGGGGAAGCTTTTCAGCGTCACCAGGACCTTGGCCCCGGTCTCGCGCAGGATGCCGGCGATCTGGGAAGGCGCCAGCAGCGGGTTGACCGGGCAGACGATCCCCGCCACCGCCCCGGCCAGCAGCGTCACCGAAGTTTCCAGCGCATTGGGCAGGATGAAGGCCACCACATCCTTCGGCCCGATGCCGAGCGACCTAAAGAGGTTGGCGGCCTGGCTCACCTGATCCAGCATCTCGGCCCAGGTCAGCGTCTTGGCCTTGTCCTGCGCGCCCGAGGTCAGCTGAAAGCTGACGGCGGGGCGGCTGCCATGCGCCCTTGCGGTGCGGGAGAGGAAGTCGTGCAGGCTGTGACCGACATCGCGGGCGTCCCAGGGCATCTCGGCCTCGATCGCGGCGATATCCTCCCGCGTGCGGAATGCGGCCATGGTCCCCTCCCCTGATCCCGCCCTTTTGCCAGGGCTTGGCCCCAAGATGAAGCCAAAGCGCGGCTTTGCCAAGGACCGGATGCAAGACCGGGTTGCGGGCGCAAGGTTTTCGGCGATAGTCCCCAAAGGATGCGGCTGGAGAGATGCCTTGGATCTGAGCCCGAGATGCGAAGACTGCGTGGCCCTGTGTTGCGTGATGCTGCCTTTCGATGCCGGCGCGGACTTCGCCTTTGACAAGCCGGGCGGCCTGCCCTGCCGCCACCTGTCGGGCCATGCCTGCGGCATCCATGCCGCGCTGGCGGATCAGGGCTTCTCGGGCTGCCTGCGCTATGACTGCCTTGGCGCCGGGCAAAGGGTGACGCAGGAGGTCTTCTCGGGCAAAAGCTGGCGCAGCCAGCCCGACCTTGCCCTGCCGATGGAGGCCGCCTTCCGCGCGATGCGCCGGCTGCACGAGGATCACGCGCTTCTTGCCAGCGCCGCCAGCCTGCCCCTGACCGCGGGCGAAGAGGCCCGGCGGCTGGACCTGCTGGCCGAGGTCGATGTCGAGGCGCGCCAGACCGAGGCGAGCCTTGCCGCCTATGAGGAAGGGCCCCTGCCCCGCGCGGTGCGCGGCTTTCTCGCCGATCTCAGGGCGCGGTTGCGGCCCCGTCGGTGAATTGCAGCCGGGCCAGCCGGGCGTAAAGCCCGTTCTGCGCCACGAGTTCGTCATGCGTGCCCATGGCGACGATGCTGCCCTTGTCCAGCACGACGATCCGGCTGGCGCGCTTGACGGTGGCCAGGCGGTGCGCCACGACCAGAACCGTGCGGCCCTGGGCCAGTCGGTCGACGGCCTCCTGCACCAGACGCTCGCTTTCGGCGTCTAGCGCCGAGGTCGCCTCATCCAGCAGAAGGATCGGCGCATCGCGCAGGATGGCGCGGGCGATGGCGACGCGCTGCTTCTGCCCGCCCGACAGCATCACCCCGCGCTCGCCAAGGAACGTGTCATAGCCCTGCGGCAGGGCCATGATGAAGTCATGCGCGGCGGCGGCCCGGGCTGCCTCCTCCACCTCGGCATCGGTCGCATCGGGGCGGCCGAAGCGGATGTTGTCGCGGGCCGAGGCGGCGAAGATCACCGAATCCTGCGGCACAAGGGCGATCTGGCGGCGCAGGGTCTCGCGCTCTAGATCGCGCAGATCGACGCCTTCCAGCGTGATCCGGCCCGTGGTCGGGTCAAAGAAGCGCAAGAGCAGCTGGAAGACGGTGGATTTGCCCGCACCCGAGGGGCCGACCAGCGCCACCGTCTCGCCCGGGGCGATGGTCAGCGAAAAGCCCGCCAGCGCCGGCATTTCGCGCCGCGAGGGGTATTTGAAGCTGACATTCTCGAAGGCCAGCGCGCCCTGCACCGGCTGCGGCAGGGCCTTGGGATGGGCCGGGTCCTGCACCGGATCTTCGGCCTGCAACATCTCGACCAGGCGTTCGGTGGCGCCGGCGGCGCGCTGCAACTCGCCCCAGATCTCGGAAAGCGCACCGACCGCACCCGCCACCATGACGGCGAGGATGACGAACTGCACCAGCTCTCCAGGCGTCATGGCGCCCGAGCGGACATCATGCGCGCCGATCCAGAGGACGCCGACCACCCCGGCAAAGACGAGGAACATGACCAGAAAGGTCATCACGGCCCGCAGCCCGATCCGGTTCAGCGCCGCGCCATAGCTTTTCTCGGTCACATGGGCAAATTCGGCGCGGGTGGCGCCGACATGGGTGAAGGCCTGGACGATCTGCACCGCCGACAGGGCCTCGGACGCCTTGCCGGAGGATTGCGCGATCCAGTCCTGGTTTTCCCGGCTCGAGGCGCGCAGACGCCGGCCCAGCACCACGATCGGCACCACCACGGCGGGCACGATCAGCAGCACCAGGAGCGTGAGCTTGGTCGAGGTCAGCATCAAGAGAACCATGCCGCCCAGCAACATCAACACGTTGCGCAGCGCGACCGAGACGGAGGAGCCGATCACCGACTGGATCAGCGTGGTGTCGGTGGTGATGCGCGACAGGACCTCGCCCGTCATGATGCCTTCGAAATAGGCCGGGCTCATCGCCATCACCCGGTCGAACAGGGCGCGGCGGATATCGGCCACCACACGCTCGCCCAGCCTTGTGACGAAGTAGTAGCGCACCCCGGTGCCGAGAGCCAGAACCGCCGCTACCGCCATGGCCGCGCCGAAATACTGGTCGAGCATCGCCGCCCGCTCCAGCCCGAAACCGTCGATCACCCGGCGCACCGCAAGCGGCAGGATCAGGCTGACCGAGGCCGTGACGATCAGCGCCAGCCCCGCCACCACGGCCATGCCGCGGTACGGCGCCAGAAAGGGCGCCAGCCCTGCCAAAGCCCCGACCCTGCGCGATTTCGCCCGGTCCTGCATGTCAAGCTGCGCCATGTCCTGCTCCTCGTGATCGGCAACCGTCTAAGCCGGGGACCGCCGACAGGCAAGCGCCGCGTCACCGATGCGACTTTCGGCCTCTTCCCAGCGCCGGGCTTTCCTGCTTAGGTCGCGGCCATGCAGTATTTCATCCTCCCCGACGGAACCCGCCTAGCCTATGACGATCAGGGTCAGGGCACGGTGCTTTTGTGCCTGCCCGGCCTGACCCGGACGATGCGCGATTTCGGCTATGTGCTGCCGCATCTGACCGGACGGGTGATCCGGATGGATTACCGGGGCCGTGGCCTCAGTTCCTGGACCGGGGCGGCGAGCTATAATGTCGTGCAAGAGGCGCAGGATGCGCTGGCCTTGATGGATCACCTCGGGGTGGACAGTTTCGCCGTGCTTGGCACCTCGCGCGGCGGGCTGATCGGGCTGGTCCTGGCCCATATGGCGCGGGACAGGCTGCTGGGCCTTTGCCTCAACGACATCGGCCCGGTGATCGAACGCGGCGGGTTGGAGCGGATTTCGGCCTATGTCGGGCGCAGCCCCTCGGCCCGCAGCCACGAGGCTTTTGCCGCCGTGCTGGAACAGAACTCCCCCGGTTTTGCCAATGTGCCGGAATCGCGCTGGCTGGAAGAGGCGCATATCCATGCGAAAATGGGGATTTCCGGGCTGCAGATCACCTATGACCCGGCCTTGCGCGAAAGCTTCCTTGCCTCGCTGGCCGCCCCTTCGGGCGATGCCTGGCAGCTGTTCGACCTGTGCGCCGGCATGCCGATGGCGGTGATAAGGGGCGAGAACTCGGATCTTCTGAGCGCGCAGACCGTGGCCGAGATGGCGCTGCGGCACCCCGGGCTGATTGCGGCCACCGTGCCCGACCGCGCCCATGTGCCCTTTCTCGATGAACCCGAGGCGCTCGCCGCCCTGCAACAGTTTCAGGAGGCTGTCGGATGAGCCTTGCTCCCGATATCGCGATGCCCGATCTTGCGATGATAGAGGCCGCCGAGGCCCGCTTGGCAGGCCACGCCCGCCTGACGCCCCTTCTGAACGCGCCGCTTCTGGACCGTCTGGCCGGGCGGCGGATCTTCGTGAAGGCCGAATGCCTGCAATGGACCGGCAGTTTCAAGTTCCGCGGCGCCTGGTCGGCCCTGACCGCCCTGAGCGCGGAGGCGCGTCAAAAGGGCGTGATCGCCTTCTCTTCGGGCAATCATGCGCAGGGCGTGGCCTATGCCGCATCGCTTCTGGGTGCCCCAGCGGTGATCGTGATGCCAGAGGATGCCCCGGCAGTGAAGATCGCCAACACAAGGGCCTATGGCGCCGAGGTCGTCCTTTACGACCGGGTGAACGAGGACCGCGAGGCGATCGGCCAGACCCTGTCGCAGGCGCGCGGGTTGACCCTGATCCGCCCCTATGACGAGCCTCTGGTGATTGCGGGTCAGGCCAGCGTCGGGCTGGAGATCGCGGCGCAAGCCGCCGCTGCCGGGATCACCTCGGCCGATGTGATCACCTGCTGCGGCGGTGGCGGGTTGACCGCCGGGATCGCCCTTGCCCTGGAGGCCCGCGCCCCCGGCCTGCGTGTCCGCCCGGCCGAGCCTGCGGGCTTTGACGATACCGCCCGCTCGCTCGCTTCCGGCCAGGTGCAGCGCAATGCCACGGCCAGCGGCTCGATCTGCGATGCGATCGTGACGCCGGAGCCTGGCAAGATCACCTTCCCCGTCCTGCAACGCCTCTGCGGCCCCGGCCTTGTGGTCACGGATGACGAGGCCTTGCGCGCGATGGCCCTGGCTTTCACCCACCTGCGCATCGTGATCGAGCCGGGCGGTGCCGTGGCGCTGGCCGCCGCCCTCTTCCGACACGACCTGCCCGAAACCGTGATCTGCACGGCCTCTGGCGGGAATGTGGAGCCGGAAACCTTCACCCGGGCGCTGGAACTGCTTGCAACGAAGTGGGAATATCCGACATTCTGGCCGTAAGAACCTGACGGTTCGCCCCCGAGCCATGAAGTTTTGCAACATGCTGGTCTTTCTGCCCGATGTCCGCCTGCAAACCCGCGTCGAAGGCCCGGCCTCGGCGCCGCCGCTGGTCTTCTCCCATGCCCTGGGCACCAACATGTCGATCTGGGACGGCGTGCTGGAACATCTGACCGGCTACCGCACCCTGACCTATGACCAGCGCGGCCATGGCCTGTCGGACGTGCCGAAGGCGCCCTATGCGATGGGCACGCTGGTGCGCGATGCCGAACGGCTGATGGATTACTTCGGCATGAAGGAGGCGGTCTTCATCGGCGTCTCGCTTGGCGGGATGGTGGCGCAGGGGCTGGCGGTCAAACGGCTGGATCTGGTGCGCGGGCTGGTCCTGTCCAACACCGCCGCCCGGATCGCCACGCCCGAGATCTGGGCCGCCCGCACCGCGCAGATCCGGACCGAGGGCCTCGCCGCCTATGCCCCCTCTGCCCTGCAACGCCAGTTGGGCAACCGCTGGGAAGACAGCCCGCACCGCGCCTATCTGGAACGCATCCTGATGGCCACCGATCCCGAAGGCTGGGCCGGTTGCGCCGCGGCGATCGGCGGCACCGATTTCTACACCACCACCGCCAGCCTGCGCCTGCCCGCCATGGCTATCGCGGGATCGAACGACGGCACCACCCCGCCCGACCTCGTCCGCGAAACCGCCGAGCTGATCCCCGGCCACCGCTTCGAACTGATGCGCGGCACCGGCCATTTCCCGATGGTCGAAAAACCCGCCGAATACGCCGCCCTCCTCAAAGACTTCCTCATCAGCATCGGCCACTTCTGAAATCCCCCCCGCACCCCCCGTTTGCTCCTTTCAAAATACTCCGGGGTGAGGCCGCAGGCCGAGGGGCAGCGCCCCTTTCCGACATCGAATGTCGCGCACCGCCAGAAATTCGCCGCGCTCTGCCCTAATCTGGCGCCAAAATCGGAGGATCGCGCATGAAGCTCAAGGATCTGGACATCTTCGTCGTGGCCCCGCCCGCGCCCGGCTGGGGCGGCCGCTACTGGATCTTCACCAAGCTTACGACCGACAATGGTATCGTGGGCTATGGTGAATGCTATGCCTCCACCGTCGGCCCCAAGGCGATGATCGCGGTGATCGAGGATGTGTTCGAACGCCACATGCTGGGCGAGAACCCGGAAAACCTCGAACTCATGTACCGCCGGGCCTATTCCTCGGGCTTCACGCAAAGGCCGGACCCCACGGTGATGGGCGCCTTTTCCGGGCTGGAGATCGCCTGCTGGGACATCCTCGGCAAGGCGCGGAACCGTCCGGTCTGGGCCCTGCTCGGCGGCAAGATGAACGAGCGGGTGCGCAGCTATACCTATCTTTACCCCGAACCGGGCGAGGATGCGGCCGAGTTCTGGGTCAATGCCGACATGACCGCGCAAGCCGCCGCCCGCGCTGTCAAACAGGGCTTCACCGCGGTCAAGTTCGACCCCGCCGGCCCCTATACGATCCGCGGCGGGCATGAGCCTGCGGGGTCGGACATCAGCCGTTCGGTCGAGTTCTGCAAGAAGATCCGCGAGGCAGTGGGCGACAAGGCCGATCTTCTCTTCGGCACCCATGGCCAGTTCTCCACCCCCGGCGCGATCCGGATGGGCCGCGCCCTGGAGCCTTATGACCCGCTCTGGTACGAAGAGCCGATCCCGCCGGACAACCTCTTGGAATTTGCCGAAGTGGCGCGCCATGTCCGCATTCCGCTCGCCACCGGCGAGAGGCTGACCACCAAGGCCGAATTCGGCACCCTGCTGCGCGCCGGTGGCGTGAAGATCCTGCAACCGGCGCTGGGGCGTCTGGGCGGCATTCTGGAGGCGAAGAAGCTTTCGGCGATTGCCGAGATCTTCAACGCCCAAGTCGCACCGCATCTTTACGCCGGGCCGGTCGAATGGGCGGCGAATATCCATCTGGCCGTCTCGATCCCCAATATCCTGATGGCGGAAACCATCCAGACCGGCGGGGCCTTCCACCTTGCGCTGATCAAGAACAGCCTGAAATGGGAGGACGGCTATATCCTGCCGCCCGAGGCCCCCGGCCTTGGCATCGAGTTCGACGAGGACCTCGCCCGCGCCCATCCCTTCACCGGCACCGGCCTGCATTTGCAGATGCAGGAGGCGGCCTGCGATTATCGCCACGGCAACCGGTTCGAGGGCGGGGCGCCGGCGCCCTCCAAGTAAGCTTGCGGTGGCGGGCGCAAGGTGGCAGCCTGCCCGAAACAGGAGAGAACGATGCAGAAAGTGGCACTCATCACCGCGGGCGGTTCGGGCATGGGGGCGGCGGCGGCGCGACGGCTGGCCGCTGACGGTTACGGCGTGGCGATCCTCTCCTCCTCCGGCAAGGGCGAGGCTTTGGCGCTGGAACTGGGCGGCGTCGGTGTGACCGGGTCGAACCAGTCGGGCGAGGATGTCAAACGCGTGGTCGATGCCGCGATGGCGCGCTTTGGCCGGATCGACGTGCTGGTGAACTCCGCCGGCCACGGGCCGCGCGCCCCCTTGCTGGAGATTTCGGACGAGGATTGGCACAAGGGGATGGAGGTCTACCTGATGCCCGTCCTGCGCACGACCCGTCTGGTCGCGCCGATCATGGTGGCGCAGGGCGGCGGCGCGATCATCAACATCTCCACCGCCTGGGCCTTTGAACCCTCGGCGATGTTCCCGACCTCGGCGGTGTTCCGGGCCGGATTGGCGAGCTATACCAAGATCTTCGCCGACGACTTCGGCCCGAAAAACGTCCGGATGAACAACATCATGCCCGGCTGGATCGACAGCCTGCCCGCGACCGAAGCGCGCGCCAAGTCGGTGCCGATGGGCCGCTATGGCCGGGCGGAGGAGATTGCCGCCACCGTGGCCTTCCTCGCCTCGGAGGGCGCAGGCTATATCACCGGGCAGAACCTGCGGGTCGATGGCGGTGTGACGCGGTCGGTGTAATCCCATGTCCTACAAGCGCCCGATCGTCCCGGCCGATTTCACGCCCCCCGCCCGCTGGGACGGGCCGGGGTTTCACCTGCGCATGCTGACGATCCATGACCTCGTGAAGGATTTCGACGCCGTGATGGCCGCGGCCCCGCTGTTGCGCGAGGTGACCCGCCCCGGCTCCATCTGGCCCGCGGGTCTGACGCTGGAGGGCAACCTGGTCGACCTTGGCTGGCATCAGCGCGAGTTCATCCTGCGCCATTCCTTCGCCTATACGGTGATGAACGACGACGAAAGCCGGTGCCTGGGCTGTTGCTACATCAACCCCTCGGACTGGGCGGAATATGAGGTTTTCGCCACCTATTGGGGACGGGATCGGGCGATCGACGCAGAGATCGGCACCGCCTTCCGGAGCCTCGTTGCGACATTTCCCTTCCGGTCGGTGGCCTTTCCCGGCCGCGATCACGCCTGGCGCTGATCTGGCCGGGACCTGGCCCTGACGCCAGGGCAGACCGCTGTCAGAAATCGAACAACTCGCCCAGGAAGCCCTCGCGCTTCTTGCGCTTGCCATAGCGGTGGTCGTCGTCGCCGGAATAGCGGCGGTCGTCGTCATCGCTGCGGCGCGGGGCGGCGGTCTGGCGCGGTGCCTCGGGTGCGGAGCGTTCGAGGATCTTGTCCAGCTCGCCCCGGTCCAACCAGACGCCGCGGCACTTCGGGCAATAGTCGATCTCGACTCCGCTGCGCTCGCTCATCACCAGATTTTCGCCGTCAATCGGGCATTGCATCGCTCTCTCCTCTTTGTGACTGCCTGACCGAGATGGGGGCGGGAGAGTTTCGGACAAGACCCATTGTCGGGGCGTGGCACAGTGCATAGGTTTTATCGGCAATTCCATGCCGAAGGATCAGGCGATGACCACCCCCTACATTCCCCCGAAAGTCTGGACCTGGGATCAGGCCAATGGCGGCCAGTTCGCCAGCATCAACCGGCCGATTGCCGGGGCCACCCATGACAAGGTGCTGCCGCGCGGGTCGCATCCGTTCCAGCTTTACTCGCTGGCGACGCCGAATGGCGTCAAGGTGACGATCATGTTCGAAGAGCTGCTCGAGGCCGGGTTTGCCGCCGAATATGACGCCTGGCTGATCAAGATCTCTGCCGGCGACCAGTTCGGGTCGGGCTTTGTCGAGGTCAACCCGAACTCCAAGATCCCGGCGCTGATGGATTATTCCGGGGCCGAGCCGGTCCGGGTCTTTGAATCCGGCGCGATCCTGATGCATCTGGCCGAAAAGTTCGGCGCCTTCCTGCCCGCCTCCGGTCCGGCGCGGACCGAGGTGCTGAGCTGGCTGTTCTGGCAGATGGGTTCGGCGCCCTTCCTGGGCGGCGGCTTCGGGCATTTCTTCGCCTATGCCCCGGAAAAGATTGAATATGCGATCAACCGCTATGCGATGGAGGTCAAGCGCCAGCTCGACGTTCTGGACCGCCACCTGGCAAATGCCGAATATGTCGGCAGGGAATATTCGATCGCCGACATGGCGATTTTCCCCTGGTACGGCAATATGGTCCTGGGGTCGAGCTATGCCAATTCGGCCGAGTTCCTTGATGTCGGCATCTATACCAACGTGAAACGCTGGGCCGATGCGATTGCCGCCCGCCCTGCCGTCAAGCGCGGCCGGATCGTCAACAAGAACTGGGGCGACGAGGCCGCGCAATTGCCCGAACGCCATTCGGCGGCGGATTTCGCCGGCAAGGTCTAATCAACGATGAAGAAAGGGCGGCACCGAGGTGCCGCCCTTTTGATTAGGCTCGGTGAGGCAGGCTCAGTCGTCCGCGCCGCCATGACCGCCGTGGTCATCGCCCGCGTCATGGTCCGCGCCATCGTCGCCGCCATGGCCGCCGCCATTGCCACCGTGGTCATCGCCCGCATCGTGGCCCGCGCCATCATCCGCGCCATGGCCGCCGTGGTCGTCGCCCACGTCGTGACCCGCGCCATCATCCGCACCATGGCCGCCGTTGTCATCGCCCGCATCGTGACCCGCGCCGTCATCATTGCCGCCGTGGCGGTGGCTCTTGGTGCCGGCGGGCTGCGGCTTGCCGGTCTTGTGGTCCACGGTGAAGCTTTGCGTCACGCCGTCCAGCGTGCCGGTCACCGACCATTCGCCATGCTGATGGGTCACGGTGACATTCTCGTATCCGGCGGCGGTATAGGCGGCGGCCAGTTTCTCGCCAAAGTTCTTTGCCTGCGCCGTGCCGCCAAGGCTCAGGGCGGTCAGGGTCACAAAGGCGAAGGTGGAAAGCAGTTTCATGATTCGATCTCCGGTTCTGGTGAGGCCAGTCGTTCATCCCGAAGCCAGAATCGCCGATCAGGGCGCTTCTGGACACGGACCAAGGGCTGGCGCTTCGTGGTTAATCGGGGCCTTGGCGCAGACTTTGGTCGGAAGATCAGAGGTCGAAGTTGTCAGGGGTCAGTTCCCAGACGCCGTTGACGACGATCTGCATGTCATCCACGACCGAGCCTGCCAGCCGCACCTCGACCAGGGTTGTGCCGCCGACATGGGTATAGCGGACCTCGGCGGCGCTGCCGGTGAAATCGCCGGTGCCGAGGAAGACAAAGGCATCATCGCCGCCCCCCGGCGCGGCGTCGATGGCGGAAAGGTCGATCACATCGCCCGCCACCTCGAAGCCCTGGATCGTGTCGGAACCGCTGCCAGTGGTGCTGTCGGTCACTGATTTGAAGACGAAACTGTCCGTGTCGCCGCCGCCGCCCAGAAGGTCGCCCCCCGCGCCGCCGATCAGCCGGTCATTGCCCAGACCGCCGTAAAGCCGGTCCGCCCCACCACCGCCCGAAATGACATTGTCCTGCGCATCGCCGGACAGGGTATCGCCAAAGGCGGAGCCGGTCAGATTCTCGGCATCGCGGATGCGCAGCTTGCCGGCATCGGCAAAGCTGAAAGCGTGGGTGGTCAGATTGGCCGAGACGCCCGCCGGATCGGTCAGATTGGCGAAGGACAGGGTATTGCTGCCCTGGCCGCCATAGATCCGGTCGGTGCCGCCGCTGATGTTGAAGACATCATCCCCTGAACCGCCCCAGAGGTAGTCGTCGCCATCGCCGCTTTGCAGGGTGTCGTCGCCGCTACCGCCGCTGATCTTGTTGTTGCCCTCGCCACCGTCGAGCAGATCGCCACCGCCGCTGCCGCGGATCGTATCGTCGCCCTTGTCACCGACGATCTGGTTGGCCTGGGCCGAGCCGATCCCCACCAGCCCATGCGCACCGGTCAGAAACAGGTTCTCCACCCCCGAACTCAGCCGGAAATCGGCGCTGGAAAACACCCGGTCGATGCCCCCGCCGGTATCGATGATCGCGACATCGGAACTGTCGACGCGGTAGGTGTCGTTGCCATGCCCGCCGATGACATTGCCCATGACATGGCCACCGGTCAGCACGAAGGCATTCACCCCGTTGCCAAGGGTGATGTCGCCCATGACCAGCCCGCTGACCCGGACATAATCGTTGTAGGAATTGAGGGTGATGTTCCCCTCGATCCGGCCGGAGTTGAAGATATTGGCCGATTGGGTGGCGGTGACATTGCCCTCGATCAGGCCGGCATTGCGCAGGGTCAGGCCGCCCGCGACCTGGATCGCCGATTGCAGGGCCGAGGCGTTGAGCAGGTTGCCGGTGTTGGTCAGCGTCAAGGTGCCGCCGCCCATCACATTGACCGTGGGCCCCATGCCGGCCGTGCTGAGCGTGCCGGTGTTGGTGATGACCCCGGTCGAGGTCTGGTTCAGAACGAGGGAAATCGCAGCCCCGGCCGACACACCCAGCCCCTGAAGCGAGCCGTCATTGGCGATGTTGATCTGCGACCGGTCCTGCGCCGCCATCAGGCTGATGCCCTGCCCGCCGCTGATCATCCCGGCGTTGTGGACCGCGAAAAACCCCTTGAAGGTGCCTGAAACCGCCGCCAGATCGACGCCGCCGGTCACGACCGACCCGCTGGCCGCGATCGTGACGCTGGTATTGGCCACCGCGTTCAGCAAAAGCCCGCTCGCCGTGGCCGAGGCCATGGCGCCATAGGAGATCAGCGTCGCCGTATCCGACAGGATCACGGCTGAGCCGACCGGCGCCAGAATCGACCCGTCGGGCGCCATGAAGCCGAACTCGCCCGAATCCAGAAGTTGCCCGGCGGAGGTGTTGGTCGAGATGATGAAAGAGGACATGGAACGCTCCGCAACCAGCTCTGCCCGGGCCTGGGCGCCACCCCAGACATCCCATGGCTTGGCTACCAAAAGGTTGCGATCAGCCTCGAAACGGCCCACCAAATCTTGTGGATTTTCCTAAAGCTCGGCCCTCAGTTTCGCTAAAATCGGGGCTCAGTTGTTTCAAACATGGCCTGTATTTTCACGGGCTGCGGTCCGGGGCTGCCCTCGCGGTGCGGTGCCGGATCGGGCCTGCCACCGGACGAACGCCGCGCGGGGCTGGGCCTTGCCAAAACCGGGCGCTCAGGTCATCATGGGCGCAGGCAGGGACGATGGCGTCGTCCCGGGGGTGCGCCCCAAAGCCTGTGGGGCCCACCCGCTTTCGTCCTGTACGCCGGGACCTTTCGGGGTCCGGCGCGCCAGACCCCATCATGAGGTCTGAAATGACATCCAAGCTCACCAACCGCCCGCAGCAGTACCGATTGCATCAGGGCGACCGGGTCCTGCCCTTCGCGCCCGAGGAATATGACGACAGGCTGGAGGGTCTGCGCGACCTGATGGCGATCCAGGGGATCGACGCCTGCGTCTTCACCTCGATGCATTCGATCGCCTATTACTCGGGCTTCCTCTATTGCTCCTTCGGGCGGCCCTATGGCCTGGTGGTGACGGCCAACCAGTCGGTGACGATCTCGGCCGGGATCGACGCGGGCCAGCCCTGGCGGCGCTGCCATGGCGACAACATCACCTATACCGATTGGGAGCGCGACAATTACTGGCGCGCCGTGGCCTCGGTCACTGGTGAGGGAAAGGTGATCGGCTGCGAGGCAGATCACCTGACCCTGGTGCAGAGCGAGAAGTTGAACCATTTCCTGAAGCCCAAGCGCGGGGTCGACATCTCGAAAGGCGCGATGGAGCAGCGGATGACGAAATCCGCGGCCGAGATCGCGCTGATCCGCCAGGGGGCGGCGGTGGCCGATGTCGGCGGCTATGCGATCCGCGAGGCGGTGCAGGCGGGCCTGCGCGAGATCGACATCGCGATGGCGGGGCGCGATGCGATGGAGATGGAGATTGCCAAACGCTTCCCGGATGCCGAATACCGCGACACCTGGGTCTGGTTCCAGTCCGGCATCAACACCGATGGCGCGCATAACCCGGTCACGGCGCGCAAGCTGAAGCGCGGCGATATCCTGAGCCTGAACACCTTCCCGATGATCTCGGGCTATTACACCGCGCTGGAGCGGACGATGTTCGTGGGCGAGGTCGATGCCGCCTCGCG
This sequence comes from Rhodobacter sp. P1_C2, assembly GCF_056406375.1. Taxonomy (NCBI): domain Bacteria; kingdom Pseudomonadati; phylum Pseudomonadota; class Alphaproteobacteria; order Rhodobacterales; genus Rhodobacter; species Rhodobacter sp. P1_C2. Next base: position 291,110 of record NZ_JBFUAG010000004.1, on the reverse strand, counting down.
CCGGATCTGGGAGATCAACGTGGCGGCGCATGAACTGGGGATGAGCCTGCTGGTGCCGGGGGCGAAATGCTCGGAGGTGACGGCCAAGCTCAACACCTTCTTCGAGGAGCATCAGGTCCTGCAATACCGCAGCTTCGGCTATGGCCATTCCTTCGGGGTTCTGTCGCATTACTATGGCCGCGAGGCCGGGCTGGAACTGCGCGAGGATATCGACACGGTGCTGGAGCCGGGCATGGTGATCTCGATGGAGCCGATGCTGACGATCCCGGAGGGGCAGCCGGGCGCGGGCGGCTACCGCGAGCATGACATCCTGATCATCACCGAAGACGGCAACGAAGATATCACCAAATATCCCTATGGGCCGGAGTTCAACGTCGTCGGCTGAGGTCACGATTTTTCGGCGAAAAATCACTTTCGCGTCGCCCGGGCCCCAAACTTGATTTTTCGCAGAAAAATCGTGGGGCCCGCCCTTAACCTTCCGATTTTTCAGCGAAAAATCGGGCCCGGATCAACCCGCGCAGACTATTGCCCAGCCAAAGCTGCACTTGGCCCAGATCGCGCGCCGGCAAAACTTCCTCCGGCACGTCCAGCGCGGCGCGGAGGACGCCCGGCAGAAGGCCCGAGGTCAGGGGCGGCGTGCGCAGCCCCTCTCCCCGGTCGAAGAAGACCGTGGTGATCGTGCCTTCGCAGACCTCGTCGCGCTCGTTGAGGAAGACAAGCTCATCGAACCCCGGCGGCAAGGCGGCCCTTGCCCTGTCATAGGCGGCGCGTCGCGTGGTCTTCAGCCGCAGCCAGGGGTCCGCGCTGTCAAGCCGCGCCTCGGCCAGGCCCACCACCCAGTCCGCCTTGGCCTGCGGCAGCGGCGCCTGTTCCAGCTGCAGGCCGCCCTTTCCTTCCATCGTCAGGCGCAGGCGCAGGCTTTCGCCCGGAAGCCCGGTCAGGAGCGGCGCGATCTCGCCCGCCTCGGGCCAGCCCAGCATCCGCGCCGAACGGGTCAACCGCGCCTGATGCAGCGCCAGCCGCGGCACCGCGGCGCCGTCCCAGAGCATGGTCTCGATCAGCCTCAGCCCGGGGTCGAGAGAACCGTCAGATAGCGCGCTTTCCAATGTGCCTCCTCCCATTCGCCGTCACAGGTGGAATCCTGCACCACCCCGCCGCCGACGTTGAGCGTTATCTGCGCGCCGTTCAGCGTCAGCGTCCGGATCGCCACCGAAAAGCAGCTGTCGCCCTCCGGTGCCATCCAACCCACCGCCCCGCAATAGGTGCCGCGGGCGAAGGGTTCGACCTCGCGGATGATCTCCATCGCGCGGATCTTCGGCGCCCCGGTGATCGAGCCGCAGGGGAACAGCGCCGGCATCAGGCTCGCCATGGCGGGCGATGCCTCAAGCTGGCCCACCACCCGGCTGACCATCTGATGCACCGTCGCATAGCTTTCCACCGCGAAAAGCTGCGGCACCTTGACCGAGCCCACCCGCGAGATCCGCGAGATGTCGTTGCGCAAAAGGTCGACGATCATCAGGTTCTCGGCCCGGTTCTTCTCGGACAGGCGCAGCTCTTCGGCCAGTTCGGCATCCTGCACCGGGTCGGCATCGCGCAGCGCCGTGCCCTTCATCGGGCGGCTTTCGATGCGGCCCGCGGCCTCGGTGCGCAGGAAAAGCTCCGGCGAGCGCGAGATCAGCACGGGCAGCCCCGCCCCCAGATCGACGAAGGCGCCAAAGCCCACCGATTGCCGCGCGCGCAGGGCGGCGTAAAGGTCGAAAGGCGTGCCCGCGATCAACGCGCTTTGCATCGGGAAGGTCAGGTTGATCTGATAGCAATCCCCCGCCGCGATATAGTCCTTCACCCGGGCGAAGGCAGCGGCATAATCGGCCCGGGTGATCCTGGGGGTGACCGGGGCAATCCTGACCTTGGCCGCGGCCCGCGCCAGCAGGGGCCCGGCGTCGCCGGGGCCGTCATAGATCCCGAAGGCCAGAAGCGGCCCGGCAGGTTCGGGCATCAGGGCTGCAAGACGCGGCTCCAGCGCATAGCCCGCCTCATAGGCGATCCAGCCCGCGACCCAATGGCCTGCGGCGCGCGCCTGGTCCAGAGCGGCCAGCGCCGGCGCCACCTCGGCGGCCCGATGGGCCACCACGCGGGCGCGGGCCCCGTCGAACAGCGCCGCCTGCCCCTGCGGGCCATGTTCCAGAAGGATCATCCGCTCTCTCCTTTGGCCCTTCACCTAGTGCCGAAAACGCCCTCACGCCACCCGGCTTTTGCCCGGTTTTTCAAGGAAAACGACACGCAGCCCCGCAAAGCCCCGTTTCGCTTCTGTAAATATCTATTCAGCGCTGGACAGACTGTAAAATCAGCGCTTCTCTGGTTGCGGGCGGACAACAAGTCGCAGCCCCACAACAAGAACACGGCAAAAAGACCATGGTGCAAACACCACGGCACGGAGAGGGATCACAATGGCAGCGGACGACTATACCGACAAGGACCACCATGAGGACGTCAAAGTCCTGCATGGCATGGGCTATGCCCAGGAGCTTTCACGCTCCATGTCAAAATTCTCTAACTTCGCCATCTCGTTTTCGATCATCTGCATCCTGTCGGGGGGGATCAACTCCTTCGCGCAGGCGATAGGTTCGATCGGCGGCGCGGGGGCTGGCATCGGCTGGATCGTGGGCTGCGCCCTTTCCGCCATGTTCGCCCTGTCGATGGCGCAGATCGCATCGGCCTTCCCGACGGCGGGCGGGCTTTATCACTGGGGCTCGATCCTCGGCAACCGGTTCCTCGGCTGGCTGACCGCCTGGCTGAACCTCCTGGGGCTGATCACGGTTCTGGGCGCCATCAACATCGGCACGGCCTATTACTTCACCGGCACCTTCGGCGCCGCCTTCGGCTTCACCGGCACCGATCCGCAGATCGTGGTCTTCGTGGCCGTGATCACCGCCATCCAGGCGCTGTTCAACCACCTCGGCATCAAGATCACCACCTTCCTGACCGATATCTCGGGCTATATCATCTTCGTGACCACCGCCGCCCTGGTTCTGGGCTGCCTGTTCTATGCGCCGTCCATCGACCTGACCCGTCTCTGGACCTTCACCAACTACTCGGGCGAGGCGGGCGGCAATGTCTTCCCGCAATCGGGCAACATGGGCTACCTGTTCCTGCTCTGCCTTCTGCTGCCGGTCTATACGATCACCGGCTATGACGCTTCGGCCCATACCTCGGAGGAGACCAAGAACGCCGCCATGTCGGTGCCGCGCGGCATCGTCACCTCGGTCTTCTGGTCCTCGCTGATCGGATGGATCATGATCTGCGCGATCATGCTGGCGATCCCGGACATGAACGCCGGTGCGGCGCAGGGCTTCAACGTCTTCTTCGCCACGATGGACGCCATCCTGCCCGCGGGCCTGAAGCTGGCCATCTACATCGGCATCCTGATCGCGCAGTTCCTCTGCGGTCTGGCCACCGTCACCTCGGCCTCGCGCATGCTCTTCGCCTTCTCGCGCGATGACGGGATGCCGGTGGGCTCGAAGGCGCTCTCCACCGTCTCGCCCAAGTACCGCACGCCGGTCACCGCGATCTGGACGGCGACGGTGCTCTGCATCCTCTACGTTCTGCTTGCCATGCTGGTGAAGGTCGGCGGCACCTCGATCTATGTCATCGTGGTGAACTCGACCCTCGTCTTCCTGTTCCTCTCCTTCACCGTGCCGCTGGTGGCGGGTTTCTTCGCCTATGGCACCGCCAAATGGCCGAAGCCCGGCCCCTGGGCGATGAGCGAGGGCCTCTACAAGCTGGTCACCGTCCTGTCGGTGGTCGGCATGGCGGTGATCCTCTTCATCGCGGTGGCGCCCCCGAACGAGGTGGTGCTGTGGATCGTGCTGGGCTTCATCGTCCTGGCCCTGATCCTGTGGGTCTCGGTGGAAAACCGCCGCTTCGAGGGCCCGCCGACCGGCGAGAAGATCGCCGCCCGCAAGGCCGTGATCGCCGCCGCCGAAGCTGCCGTGGGCGAGAAAGCCTGATCCAGCGACGCGGGGCCTCTGGGCCCGTCACAAATCGCAAGCAAAAGGGGCCGGAGCGCAATCTCCGGCCCCTTCTCCTTGCCCCTTCATCCAGATCCAAATATCCCGCGGAGGGGTCCGGGGAGGTGCGAAACCTCCCCGGCCGCCAGCAACGGGCGCCACCGCGGAATCCCCTTGCGCCCCCGTCCGGCATGGCTATAACCCGGCAAGTTTTGCCGTAAGGGGGCCGCCATGCCGAAGAGAACCGATATCAAATCCATCATGATCATCGGAGCCGGTCCCATCGTCATCGGCCAGGCCTGCGAGTTCGACTATTCCGGCGCGCAAGCCTGCAAGGCCCTGCGGGAAGAGGGCTACCGGGTGATCCTGGTCAACTCGAACCCGGCGACGATCATGACCGACCCGCAACTGGCCGACGCCACCTATATCGAGCCGATCACCCCCGAAGTCGTGGCCAAGATCATCGAGAAGGAACGCCCCGACGCTTTGCTGCCCACGATGGGTGGCCAGACCGGCCTCAACACCGCGCTGGCCCTGGCCGACCTTGGCGTGCTTGACAAGTTCAACGTGGAACTGATCGGCGCCAAGCGCGCCGCCATCGAGATGGCCGAAGACCGCAAGCTCTTCCGCGAGGCGATGGACCGCATCGGGTTGGAAAACCCGAAGGCCACGATCATCGCCGCGCCGAAACTGGCTTCCGGCAAATATGACATCGCCGCCGGCGTGGCCGAAGCGGTTGCCGCGCTCGATTATGTCGGCCTGCCCGCGATCATCCGCCCCGCCTTCACCCTCGGCGGCACCGGCGGCGGCGTGGCCTACAACCGCGACGATTACGAGGCCATCGTGCGCTCCGGCCTCGAAGCCTCGCCGATGGCGCAGGTTCTGGTCGACGAGTCGCTGCTCGGCTGGAAGGAATACGAGATGGAGGTGGTGCGCGACACCGCCGACAACGCCATCATCGTCTGCTCGATCGAGAATATCGATCCGATGGGCGTGCATACCGGCGACAGCATCACCGTGGCCCCGGCGCTGACGCTGACCGACAAGGAATACCAGATCATGCGCAACGGCTCCATCGCCGTGCTGCGTGAAATCGGGGTGGAAACCGGCGGTTCCAACGTGCAATGGGCGATCAACCCCGCCGATGGCCGCATGGTGGTGATCGAGATGAACCCGCGCGTCTCGCGCTCCTCGGCGCTGGCGTCGAAAGCCACCGGCTTCCCGATCGCCAAGATCGCGGCCAAGCTGGCGGTCGGATACACGCTGGACGAGCTTGACAACGACATCACCAAGGTCACTCCGGCCTCGTTCGAACCCTCGATCGACTATGTCGTGACCAAAATCCCGCGCTTTGCCTTCGAGAAATTCCCCGGCTCGGTCCCGAACCTGACCACCGCGATGAAATCGGTGGGCGAGGTCATGGCGATTGGCCGCACCATCCACGAATCGATGCAGAAGGCCCTCGCCTCTCTGGAAACCGGCCTCTCCGGCTTCGACGAGATCGCCATCCCCGGCGCGCCCGACCGGGTGGCCATCACCAAGGCCCTGTCGGAAGCCACGCCGGACCGCCTGCGCAACATCGCGCAAGCCATGCGCCACGGCCTTTCGGATGACGACATCAACGCCATCACCGCCTTCGACCCCTGGTTCCTCGCCCGCATCCGCGAGATCATCGAGGCCGAGGCCGAGGTGAAGAAGGCCGGCCTGCCGGTCACCGCCGAAGGCATCCGCAAGCTGAAGATGATGGGCTTCACCGATGCCCGCCTCGCCAAGCTGACCGGCCGCGACGAGGCCCAGGTCCGCCGCGCCCGCCGCAATCTGGGCGTCAAGGCCGTCTTCAAGCGCATCGACACCTGCGCCGCCGAGTTCGAGGCGCAGACGCCCTATATGTATTCGACCTACGAAGCCCCCGCGATGGGCGACGTGGAATGCGAGGCGCGGCCGTCGAATGCCAAGAAAGTCGTCATCCTCGGCGGCGGCCCGAACCGGATCGGTCAGGGCATCGAGTTCGACTATTGCTGCTGCCATGCCTGCTATGCGCTGACCGCGGCGGGCTATGAGACCATCATGGTCAACTGCAACCCCGAGACGGTTTCGACCGACTACGACACCTCCGACCGGCTGTATTTCGAGCCGCTGACCTTGGAACATGTGCTGGAAATCCTGCGGGTCGAGCAGGAAAACGGCACGCTGCACGGTGTCATCGTGCAATTCGGCGGCCAGACCCCGCTGAAGCTGGCCGATGCGCTTTACAAGGAAGGCATCCCAATCCTCGGCACCACGCCGGATGCGATCGACCTGGCCGAAGACCGCGAGCGCTTCCAGCAGCTCCTCCACAAGCTCGGCCTGAAGCAGCCGCACAACGGCACCGCCCGGTCGCGCGATGAGGCGTTCAAGGTCGCCAAGGATGTCGGCTATCCCCTGGTGATCCGCCCCTCCTTCGTGCTGGGCGGTCGCGCGATGGAGATCATCCGCGACGATGCGCAGCTGGAACGCTATATCGCGACCGCCGTGCAGGTTTCGGGCTCCTCGCCCGTGCTTCTCGACTCCTACCTCTCCGGGGCGATCGAGGTTGACGTGGATGCGCTCAGCGACGGGAAAGAGGTCCATGTCGCGGGAATCATGGAACATATCGAGGAAGCCGGCGTCCATTCCGGCGACAGCGCCTGCTGCCTGCCGCCGCATTCGCTGTCCGATGCCATCGTCGAAGAGCTGAAGCGTCAGACCGTGCAGATGGCGCTGGCCCTGAACGTCGTCGGCCTGATGAACGTGCAATTCGCGATCAAGGACGGCGTGATCTATGTGCTGGAGGTCAACCCCCGCGCCAGCCGCACCGTGCCCTTCGTCGCCAAGGCCACCGACAGCGCGATCGCCTCGATCGCCGCACGGCTGATGGCGGGCGAGAAGCTTGCCAACTTCCCGATGCGCCCGGCCTATCCCGCCGGCGTCGGCCCCGACACCCCCCTGCCCCTGATGGACCCGCTGACGCTGGCCGATCCGAAGACCCCGTGGTTCTCGGTCAAGGAAGCCGTGCTGCCCTTCGCCCGCTTCCCCGGCGTCGACCCGATGCTCGGGCCGGAAATGCGCTCGACCGGCGAGGTCATGGGCTGGGACCGCACCTTTGCGCTGGCGTTCCTGAAGGCACAGATGGGCGCCGGTGTGTCCCTGCCCGAGGCCGGCCGCGCCTTCGTCTCGATCAAGGACATGGACAAGACCGAGGCCTTCGCCGCAGCGATGCAGGGCCTGACCTCGCTCGGCTTCGAGATCGTGGCGACCAAGGGCACCGCGGCCTGGCTTTCCACGCAGGGCGTCACCTCGACCCCGGTCGCCAAGGTCTATGAAGGCCGCCCGAACATCGTGGACCGCTTGAAAGACGGCGAGATCGCCCTGGTGATGAACACGACCGAGGGCACCCAGGCGATCAGCGACAGCCGCGACATCCGCCGCGTGGCGCTGATGGACAAGATCCCCTACTTCACCACCGCCGCCGCAAGCATCGCCGCGGTGGAGGCGATGAAGGCAAGGGGTGAGGGTTACGGCGTGCGGACGCTGCAGGGCTGAGACTGCGCCGATCCTCACCTTTCGCCCCGCTGATGTCGAAGCTCACCGGGACGCCCAAAGCGTCCCGGTTTTCGCCTGCAAGAGGCAGGCGCATATCTCTGGCACCTCGTGGCCCCGGCGCGGCCTAGGGCCGCCAGTTCTATTCTGAATCCTTGCTCCAGTCCCGCACCATCTCCACCCAGACCATCGTCGGGCTGGCGCGGCCGCCGGTATCGAACCCCACCAGGCCGGTTCGGGGCCATTGGCCGGTACGGCGTTTGTGCAGGGTCTCGGCCAGGATCTTCGACCCGACATGCATCAGCGGGCCCAGGAGGGCGAAGACGGCGAAGATGGTGAAGGTGGCGGCGCCGTTGCCCATCAGAGGGTCCAGCGTCGGGGATTTCACGAGGAATGCGCAGATGCCCAAAAGGATCGGGCCATAGCCGAGGACGACGGGCCCGAGGATCGGACCAAGCGGCAGGCAGCGGTCATAGACCCAGAGATAGGCCGGGACGATGCGGCGCAGGATGGCAATGAGGACGGGCGGCACTCTCTCTCCCTCGGGCAATGGCGCTGCGGCTTGGGCCGTCAGCCGGGCATCAGCAGGGGGCAATCCGCCACCTGATCGGCGAAGATCGAACTGCCGATCACATCCAGCACACGCTCGCGGTTGGTGATCCGCGTGGTGGCCGGCGACAGGGTTCCGGCGCGGAACGGCACCTTGACGTGATGCGGCGCCACGTTCAGCAGCCGACAGATATCCCCCATGAACTGGTCGCCCCTGCCCTTCAGATCCTCGTAGAACCATTCGATGTGATCGTGCTGGGCAAACTCGCGCCGGATCAGGTTATAGGAGGCATAGAGGTATTGCATCATGTTCAGGCAGGCCGGGATATCGACCTGCAGGTCCACCACCTCGGCATATTGGCTGGAGAGATAGTCCTTGCGGTTGGGATGCCAGACCCCAGAGGCCTTGGCCCTTTGGTCGCTGAGGAATTTGTTCAGCAGGTTGCGCCTGTTGAGGAAGATGATCTTGACCGACTTGTCCTCGCGCAGGGCGCGCCAGATGTCGGAGGTGACCCGGTTCTCGCGACAATGGAAATAGAACAGCTTGAAGCCGCGCGCCTTGTCCTGCAGGTCAGGGTTGTCGAAGCATTGGCGGCGGGCGAAGTCGATCGAACTCGACGTGCCGTCCCAGATCTCGCCGGCAAGCTTGGTGCGGTTGGCGGGAACCCCGTTGAAGGGCTCCATGAAGGCGGCGATTTCGGGATGGTCCTGCATGTTCTGCGAACAGAAGTTGGTCCCGGCCCTGCCGTGCGACAAGATCACATAATTTGGTTTCATCGCCTGGCCTTGCCTCGATTTCGCAGATGCACGCGCCGTCCGCAGCACCGATCGGGGCAAGGCTAGCAAGGCCGCTGCGGGCTGGCAACCAGTTGGGCGGGCGCGGCCCGGCTTGCGGCCCCTTGCTGCCCGATCCGGGGCAAAGGGCTGCGCTTTGAGGCAAATGCAGTGACAGGGTCGTGAGGCCCCTACCAACTGCAGGGTCCGCTCCCTATATTCCGCTCATCCCAAACAAGGAGGCTGCGATGTTTCTCTTCGACCGCCGCAAGATGGAAATGGTCACCCCTGACAAGGCGCTGCCGGGTCGGGCCGAACCCCTGCCCACTGCCCGCACGCATTTTCTGAGCGGCATCGAACTCAAGTCCCCGGTCCCGGACGGCTTTGAAGAGGCCATGTTCGGCATGGGCTGTTTCTGGGGGGTTGAGCGCAAGTTCTACAACATTCCCGGTGTCTGGCTGACGATGACCGGCTATGCCGGCGGCATCACGCCCAACCCGACCTACAAGGAAACCTGCACCCAGCTGACCGGCCATAACGAGGTGGTCCGGGTGATCTATGACCCCAAGGTCGTAACCTACGCCGAACTGCTCAAGACCTTCTGGGAGGGGCATGACCCGACCCAGGGCATGCGGCAGGGCAATGACGTGGGCTCCACCTACCGCTCAGGGATCTATACCTATTCCGAAGCGCAGGCCAAGGCGGCCGCGGAAAGCAAGGTCGCGTATCAGGCCGCTTTGACCGCCAAGGGTTTCGGCGCCATCACGACCGAGATCCTGCCGGCGCCGACCTTCTACTATGCCGAGGATTACCATCAGCAATACCTCGCCAAGAACCCCGACGGCTATTGCGGTATCGGGGGCACCGGGGTCACCTGCCCGATCGGGCTGAAGGTTTCGGCCTGAAGCTGAGGGTGACGCTGTTTCGCGGTCAGCGGGCCAGATCGGCCTCGATGGCCGCGATCAGAAGGTCAATCCCGGCGGTGAAAGCCGCGGCATTGCGGTCGGCCCCGAAATGCGGGCCGATCGCCATCAGGGCCGGAAAGTCGCGCCGGGCAATCTCGAAGGGCACGGGCGTCGTGGCCGAATAACGCGGCAACGGATAGGTCGTCTCCGACAGGCAGGCGCCCACGAGGTAGTGGCGCAGAAAGCGGAAATGCCGCGCCCGCGCCTCTTCCTTCAGCCCCGCGCTTTCGAGGATCTTCGCGATCACCTCCAGAAAGCTCAGACCGGCGCGGTTGTTCAGCCGGAAGGTCGCGAAATACTGGAAGAATCCCGGATGGTTCAGCGCCATCTGCCGATAGGCGGCCGAGATGCCATGCAACTGCTCCTGCCAGGTGCCGGCCTGACCGAAGATCATCGCCTCGGCCAGAAGGTCATCGACCAGCGCCTCGAAGAGATGGGTCTTCGAGGGGAAATAGTGGTAGATGCTCATCGCCTGGCAGCCAAGGCTGCGGGCGAGGTTGCGAAAGCTGAAGGCCTCCAGCCCGGCCTCGTCGATCAGCAGCAGCGCCGCCCCCGTGATCCGTTTGATGGAAAGGGCCGGCCCCCGGGGCCTGCGGGTTTTGCGGGGCGGCGTCTCGGGCGGCTCCCGTCCTGAATCCATCAACTGAGTCGAACCTTCACGCTTCGGCCCCGCATCGCGACGGCCCTTTACTGATCAAATTTTCTCAACCTTGAGACGCGCCAAGTCAACCATCATCCCGCCAGAGGCGCTGTGGAATCTGGCAACTTGACGCAAGACGCGGCGAGGCTTAACGCCCGTCCGACAGTTCGATTCGCCTGAAAGGCCGCCTCATGCCCACCTATACCGCGCTGACCACCCTGATGGGCGAAGACGCAGCCACCGCCCTTGCCGAAGCGATGGAAAAGATGACCCCCGAACCGACCGGCGTCGGCGTCTTCGAGATCGAGGACGATTCGGGCCTCTGGGAAGTGGGCGCCTATTTCCTCGAGCCGCCGGATACGGTGATGCTCGAGGTCTTTGCTCTCGCCTTCGACGCCCGCCCCTTCGCGATTTCCGAATTGCCCGAGGTGGACTGGGTCGCCAAGGTCCGGCGCGAGCTGTCGCCGGTCGAGGCCGGGCGCTTCTACGTCTATGGCAGCCATGACGCCGACAAGGTGCCCGAGGTTCTGGCGCAAGGCGGCCGGATCGCCCTGCAGATCGAGGCGACGGTGGCCTTCGGCACCGGCCACCACGGCACGACGCTGGGTTGCCTGCGCGCCTGGGACCGGCTTTACGCGGAAGGCTTCCGCCCCGCCAAAGTGGCCGACATCGGCTGCGGCACTGCGGTTCTGGCCATGGCTGCGGCAGCGGTTCTGCCCGAGGCCCGGGTGATCGCCTCGGACATCGACCAGGTGGCGGTGGATGTCGCCGAGGCCAATGTCGCGATCAACGGGATGGAAGGCCGGATCGAATGCCTGGAGGCGGCGGGCTTTGCCCATCCCGCGATCAAGGCGGCCGCCCCCTTCGATCTGGTCTTCGCCAATATCCTGAAAGGCCCGCTGATCGAACTTGCCCCGCCGATGGCCGAGAACACCGCGACGGGCGGGCTCGTCATCCTCTCCGGCCTTCTGGTCGTGCAGGCCGAGGCGGTGACCGCGGCCTATGTCGCCAATGGCTTCACCCCGGTGTCGCGCGAAGACCTCGGCGAATGGTCGGCGCTGGTCTTGCGGCGAAACTAAGGCGATCCGCCCAAATCGGGTCGCATTCACCGCAAAAGCCGCATTTCCGCCACAATTCTATCTTACCCTCGTCTGCGGTGGGGGCCGCATTCAGGAGTCGTGGGATGGCCGGCCCAAATATGAACGAATTCTACGGGCGGGTCGCCCGTATCGAAAAGATGCGCGCCAAGGGCTATGGGTTCGAGGCCGAGGGTACCCTTGGCCGTTCGCATTACCTCAAACCCGCGCCGCGCCGCAGGTCCGTGCTGGTGCCGGGCCTTTTCCTCGTGCTCTGCGCCATCTTGCTGAAAGGTGTGATGTATCAGCAGCTTGGCGATGTGACCTATAACAGCCGCGTGGCAGATCTGATGGCCGGCGACGGCGTCGAAAAGGTCGGCGGCTGGATGATGCAGGCGGACCCGCTGACCCTTTATACCTCCGACAAGATCGAGGCGCTGCTTCTGAAACTCAAGTAAATGGTAGCTGCCCCGATGTCGCCATATTCGGGGCGGGCGTTTTCCCTGTCGCTGGCGAAGAAGACCCTGAAATGCAGAAGGCCGCTGCGGATGCAGCGGCCTTAAACATGAACCAACATCATTATCGGGCGCTCAGCGGCCGATAAGCTCGATGTCACCGCGGCACAGGCCGATATCGTCGAGCTCACGGTTCGACAGGCGGCTGAGCGAGTTGCGGGTGATGCGGGCCGAGTTCCAGGCCTTCATCGCTTCGACGGCATTGGTCACGGTTTGGACCATGCGGAAAACGGTGATGGCGCCGAACGGCGCCGCGCGGGACGTCTCATAGGCGGCCATAGCGGGTAGTCCTTTCAAAAACTGCATAAGGTGGAAGCGGTCATTCGCTTCTTGTGCACAGGAAATAGTCGGTGTGCGAACATTCGACAAGATGAGCCTGAGCAAGGCCGCCTTGCGCGCCGTGCATGACAGCTTCGCGCGCCTTCCCTTTGTTTTTATTAACGAAAACTTGAAAGACGTGCAATCGTGTCGTTTTTTGCAGGCGGAGCGGCGCTTTCGTCTTGGGAGCAAGTGCCGGAAAGCCCTTGGCGGATGTTCTTCTTTCGTGCTAGCTTTGGGCCAACAAAAACAAAGGGGTAGGGATGCGGGTTCTTGGCATTGATCCGGGCTTGCGAAACCTCGGCTGGGGCGTGATCGACGTGGCAGGGGCGCGACTCACTCATGTCGCAAATGGCATCTGCCATTCGGATGCCGGCGATGGCGAGCTGGCGCAGCGTCTGGTCTCGCTTCATACGCAGCTGACCGCGGTGCTGCGGCGCTATGCCCCCGATGCGGCGGCGGTGGAACATACTTTCGTCAACAAGGATGCGGTGGCGACGCTGAAGCTGGGCCAGGCGCGCGGGATCGCCCTCTTGGTGCCGGCGCAGGCCGGGCTGACCATCGGGGAATATGCGCCCAATGCGGTGAAGAAGGCGGTTGTCGGTGTCGGCCATGCCGCCAAGGCGCAGGTCGATCACATGGTGCGCCTGCAGCTGCCGGGGGTGGAGATTGCCGGGCCGGACGCCGCGGATGCTCTGGCCATCGCGATCTGCCACGCGCATCATCTGCAAAGCGCGGGCCGGCTGGAGGCCGCGGTCAGAAGGGCGGCAGGATGATCGGCAAACTTTCGGGCGTGGTGGATTGGAAGGGCCTTGATCAGGTGCTGCTGGATGTGCGGGGCGTGGGCTATATCGTCCATGTCAACGACCGTACCCTGGCCGCCCTGCCCCCGGTGGGCGAGGCTGCGGCACTTTATACCGACCTTCTGGTGCGCGAGGATCTGTTGCAGCTCTTCGGCTTCCTCACCCTTCTGGACCGCGAGTGGCACAAGCTTTTGATGACGGTGCAGGGCGTCGGCGCCAAGGCCTCGATGTCGATCCTTGGCGCCCTCAGCGCCGAAGGTGTCGCCCGCGCCATCGCCCTCGGCGATGCCCGCGCGATTCAGGCGGCGCAGGGCGTCGGCCCGAAACTGGCGCAGCGCGTGATATTGGAGCTGAAGACCAAGGCGCCCGGCATGATGACGCTGGGCGGCACCATGCCCGCCACCGCGCATGAGGTGATCGAGCCGCCCGAGGCCCCTGCCCCGAAGCGCCGCGCCCAAGCCGCACCGCCCCCGGTGTCGAACCGCGCCGCCTTCAGCGCCGATGCGCTTTCGGCGCTGGTGAACCTTGGCTATGGTCAGGGCGAGGCCGCGCAGGCCGTCATGACCATCTCCGCCGAACAGCCCGAGGCCGATACCGCCACGCTGATCCGCGCCAGCCTCAAACTTCTGGCGCCCAAGTAAATGGACGAGAAACGCCCGATCAGCCCGCAAAAGCAGCCCGAGGATATGGACCGGGCGCTGCGCCCGCAAAGCCTTGACGATTTCGTGGGGCAAGCCGAGGCGCGCGCCAACCTCCGCGTTTTCATCCAGAGCGCCAAGCAACGCGGCGAGGCGATGGACCACACGCTGTTTCACGGCCCCCCCGGTCTGGGCAAGACCACGCTGGCGCAGATCATGGCACGCGAACTCGGCGTGGGCTTCCGGATGACCTCCGGTCCCGTCTTGGCCAAGCCGGGGGATCTGGCGGCGATCCTGACCAATCTGGAACCGCGCGACGTGCTGTTCATCGACGAGATCCACCGGTTGAGCCCGGTGGTGGAAGAGGTGCTCTACCCCGCGCTGGAGGATTTCGCGCTGGATCTGGTGATCGGCGAAGGCCCCGCCGCCCGCACCGTGCGGATCGATCTGCAGCCCTTTACCCTCGTCGGCGCCACCACCCGCCTTGGCCTGCTGACCACGCCCTTGCGCGACCGTTTCGGCATCCCGACAAGGCTGGAGTTCTACACCGAGGCCGAGCTGGACCATATCGTCACCCGCGCCGCCCGGCTCTTGGGCGTCGAAAGCGACCCCGCCGGCACGATGGAGATTGCCCGCCGCGCCCGTGGCACGCCGCGCATCGCCGGCCGCCTTTTGCGCCGGGTGGTGGATTTCGTGACGGTCGAAGGCGATGGCCGCCTGACCCAAGCCATTGCCGACCGGGCGCTGACCCGGCTTGGCGTCGATCACCTGGGCCTTGACGGCAACGACCGCCGCTACCTCACCCTTCTGGCCGAACATTACGGCGGCGGCCCGGTGGGGGTGGAGACCATCGCCGCGGCCCTGTCTGAGGCGCGGGATGCGATCGAAGAGGTGATCGAGCCTTTCCTTCTGCAACAGGGCCTGATCCTGCGCACCCCGCGCGGCCGGATGCTCGGGCAGAAGGCCTGGCGCCATCTGGGGATGGAGGCGCCGCGCCTGCCCGGCCAGTCCGACCTGTTCGAGGGTTAGGCGGTCACGCCATCCGCCGCCTCGGCCTTGGTCGCAAGGCAGGCCGCGGTGAAAAGCAGTCCCGCCACCACCGCATAGGTGAAACGGAAGCCGACATGCTGGGCAACAAAGCCGATGATCGAGGGGGCGAGCATATAGCCCGAATAGCCGATCATCGTCGTGGTCGCGATCCCCGATCCCGGCGGCAGCCCCGGATAGTTCCCCGCGGCCGAGAACATGATCGGCACCATATTGGCCACCCCGATGCCCGCCAGGGCAAAGCCCGTCAGCGCCACCACATCGGTCGGCGCAAGGGCGGCCATCAACAGGCCTGCCGCGCCGATCCCGCCCGACAGTCGCAGCGTCTGGACCGCGCCAAAGCGGTTGCGCACCGCGTCGCCCATGAACCTCACCAGCGCCATCGCACCCGAGAACAGGCCAAAGGCCAGCCCCTGCCGGGTCAGATCTGCGCCCAGCTGCTCTTTCACATAGACCGCCGCCCAATCCAGCACGGCGCCCTCCGGCACCATCGAACAAAGCGCCATGGCGCCCAGAAGGTAAAGGATCGGCACGCGCGGGAACATCTGCGCCCGCGGCTTTTCGACATGCGCCGCATGGGGCGGATCGCTGACGATGAAGCGGGCGGCCAGGGCCACGACCACCACCCCGATCGCCGCCACCCCCAGCGCCTGCGCGCCATAGCCGAAGGTCGCAATCGCCTGCCCACCAAGCGAGCCGCCGATAAAGCCGCCAAGGCTCCAGAACCCATGCGAGGAGGACATGATCGCCCGGCCGAGCGAGCGCTCCACCGTCACCGCATTGGCATTGACCGCCACATCCATGCAGCCGCCAAAGCCACCGAACAGGAAGAGGAAAGGCATCGCCAGCCAGGGTGAGGGCGCCAGAACCATCAGCGGCAGGATCGGCAGGAACAGGACCGCCGAGGTCAGCAGCACCCGGCGCGAGCCATGGGCCGCGATCAGCTTGCCGGCAAAGAGCATCGCCACGACCGCGCCCAGCCCGATGACCAGGATCAGCACCCCCATCAGCCCGGTGCGCATCCCGTGCCGCTCCATCATCTGGGGGATCTGCGGCGCCCAGGACCCCATGTTGAAGCCGTTGATGAAGAAAAGGGACGCCACCGCCCACCGGCCCCGGATCGCCTGCCTGTCCATGTCTGCTCCTGTTTTCCGCCTTCTACCGGGCGGCTGCGGCGGGGAGAAGCCATGACGATGCTTTGATTCCTCGGACCGGCAGGAAGCGCGCCAAAGGGGCTTCAGATCAGCAGCCCCGCCGCGCCTTCGTGGCGCAAAAGCCAGACCTTTGTCTCCACCCCGCCCTTGGCGGAAAAGCCGCCGAGGGTCCTCGCCCCCAGCACCCGGTGGCAGGGAATCAGGATCGGCAGCGGATTGGCGCCGCAGGCCTGCCCCACCGCCTGCGCCGGGGCCTGCACGGCGCGGGCGATGTCGCCATAGGTCAGGGTCTCGCCAAAGGGGATCGCAGCCATGGCGCGGCGGACCTTCTCGTGCAGGCCGCTGCCAAAAGCCAGGGGCAGGTCAAAGCGGGTCAGGCTGCCCGCGAAATAGGCCTGAAGCTGCGCCAGCGCCTCACGGATGAGGGGCGAGGCTTCCTCTGCGCTCGCCCGCCAGTCGAGGGCGGTGATCTGCCCTTCCGCCTCGCGCAGGCTGATCGGGCCCAGCGGGCTGATCCAGGTCGCACTCATGGCAGAACCGCCAGGGGGCGGAAGGCCTCGCGCAGCGTCTCGACCAGGCCCTCGATCGCGGGCGAAGTGCCGCGCGGGTTGCGGCGCAGCACGACGCGGGAACGGTCGATGACGGGGAAGCCATCGGCCTCGGTCAGCTCGCGGCAATCCGGCGGGATCGTGCTGCGCGAGATGGGCGCGATGGCAAGCCCGGTCCGCGCCGCGACCCGCAAGGACCCCGCCGTGTCGCATTCGAAGGCCTTGCGCCAGGCGATCCCCTGCTGATCCAGCGAGCGCAGGGCGAAATCGCGGCACCAGTCGCTGCGGTAATAGAGGGCCACCGGCAGCGGGCGTTGCAGGTATAACCGGTGCGAGACCGAGGTGACCCAGACCGTCGGGTCGATGCCTAGAACCTCGCCGCCCGCCATGTGGCTGCTGTCGAAGATCACCGCGAGGTCGATCTCGTCAGCCGCAAGCGCGCGCAGCTGCGGGGCCGAGAAATCGCAGCGCACCGTCACCTCCACCGCCGGGTGGCGTTCGCCAAAGGAAGCAAGGGCGCGCGGCAGCAGGGTTTCGGTATATTCATCCGGAATGCCGATCCGCACCGGCCCATCCAGCGGCTTCTCACGCAGGGCGGTGGCGGCCTCCTCCAGAAGGCCGGTGACCCGCCGCGCATAGGGCAAAAGCTGCGCCCCCCGCGCCGTCAGCGCCACGCCGCGCGGCAGACGGTCGAAGAGGGGCTGGCCCAGGCTCTCCTCCAGCCGGCGGATCTGCATCGAGACCGCCGACTGTGTCCGCCCCAGACGGTCGGCGGCGGCGGTGACCGATCCGGTCTCTGCCACCTCCATGAAGCTGCGCATCAGGTCACTGTCGAGCGGGATCACGGCTGCCATCAATGAAAGCGATAACACCCATGATGGCTATTCATTTGTCTTATGTCAACGCAGAGGCGAAACCGGGGTGACCTCACCCCGGAACCGATGATGCTCAAGACATTCCTCACCCGCCTCTGGCAGCGCAGGGCCAGACAGGCCTCGATGGGCTGGATGCTGCGCCGCGCCGATGACCGCTATCTGCGCGACATCGGCCTGACGCGGCACGACCTGGCGCAGCTTCTCTCCGCCGAAGCCCCGCGTCAGGCTGGCCGGTAGGATGGGCAATTTGCCCATCTTGCCTGGCCCCCGTCAGCCCAGGGCGTCGTTGCAGCGCGCGCAGGTGCCGGGGTGCTTGTGGCTGCCGACATCGGGCAGAACCCGCCAGCAGCGCTCGCATTTCTGCCCCTCGGCCTTCTCGAAGACCACCCCGATGCCCGGCACTTCCGGCAGGCGGAAGGCCTCCGGCGGCGCGTCGTCGCCGGTCATCTGGATGGCCGAAGTGATGCAGAGCTGGGCGAAATCCAGCGATTTCAACGCCGTCAGGATCGCGGTGTCCGCCACATGCACCACCGGCGCGGCCTCGAGGCTGGCGCCGATCACCTTGGCGGTGCGCTGCACCTCCAGGGCGCCGGTGACCACGCGGCGGGCGGCACGGATGCCCTCCCATTTCGCGGCGAGGCCCGGGTTCAGCCAGGCGGCCGGGGTTTCCGGCATGTCCTGCAGATGCAGAGAGGAGTCCTCGCCCGGGAAGCGGCAAAGCCAGACCTCCTCCATCGTGAAGACCAGGATCGGCGCCAGCCAGGTGGTCAGCCGGTGGAACAGGATATCCAGCACCGTGCGCGCCGACCGCCGGGTCAGGGCCGAGGGCGCATCGCAGTAGAGGCTGTCCTTGCGGATGTCGAAATAGACCGCCGAAAGATCGGTGGTGGCAAAGGTGAAGAGCTTCTGGAACACGCCCTGGAAGTCGTAGGCCGCATAGCCCGCGCGCACTTCGCCATCCAGTTCCGCCAGACGGTGCAGCACCCATTGCTCCAGCTCGGGCATGTCAGAGGGGTCCACCCGCTCGGCCTCGGTAAAGCCTTTGAGGTTGCCCAGAAGGAAGCGCATCGTGTTGCGCAGGCGGCGATAGCTGTCGGCCACGCCCTTCAGGATCTCTTTGCCGATGCGCAGGTCCACCGTGTAATCGGCCTGCGCCACCCAAAGCCGCAGGATATCGGCGCCGTATTCGTCGATCACGGCTTGCGGCGCCACGGTATTGCCGAGCGATTTGGACATTTTCATGCCCTTCTCGTCCAGCGTGAAGCCATGGGTCAGCACGCCCCGGTAAGGCGCCCGCCCCTTGGTGCCGCAGGCCTGCAACATCGAGGAGTGGAACCAGCCGCGGTGCTGGTCGGTGCCCTCGAGGTACAGATCCGCAATGCCATCCGAACTGCCATCCTCGCGGTCGCGCAGCACGAAAGCATGGGTGGAGCCTGAGTCAAACCACACGTCCAGCACGTCAAAGACCTGGGTATAGGCCGCCGGATCGACGATGCCCGCCAGCATCTTTTCCTTGAAGCCTTCCACATACCAGACGTCCGCGCCCTCGGCCTCGAAAGCCTCGCGGATGCGGGCATTGACCTCGGGGTTGCGCAGAAGGAAGTCGGCGTCGGTCGGCTTGGCCCCCACTTTGGTAAAGCAGGTCAGCGGCACGCCCCAGGCACGCTGGCGCGACAGAACCCAATCGGGCCGCGCCTCGATCATCGAGTGCAGGCGGTTGCGGCCCGTGACCGGCGTCCAGGTCACCAGCTGGTTGATCGAATTGAGCGCCCGTTTCCGGATCGTGTCGCCATAGGTGCGCATGCTGTCGTCCAGGCTCTTGTCGATGGCGACGAACCATTGCGGCGTGTTGCGATAGATCAGCGGCGCCTTGGAGCGCCAGGAATGCGGGTAGGAATGCTTCAGCTTGCCCTTGGCAAACAGGGTGCCCGTCGCCGCCAGCGCCTTGATATTGCTGACATTGGCCGGGCCTTCCTTGCCTTCCGGCGTCAGGATCGCCTGACCGCCGAATACCGGCAGGTCCGTGCGATAGGTGCCATCGGCCTCGACGTTATAGGTCATCGGCAGGCCGAACTTCAGCCCCATCTGATAGTCGTCATCGCCGTGAGAGGGCGCGGTATGCACAAAGCCCGTACCCGCGTCATCAGTCACATGATCGCCCGGCAGCAGGGGCACGTCGAAGTCCCACTCGCCATTGCCGCCCTCGATGCCGCGGTAGGGATGCGACAGGAAAACGCCCGACATCTCGTCAGCGGTCACATCGCGCAGGCGGACAAAGGTCTCGACCCGGGCGGCCTTCATCACCGCCTCGGCCAGGGCATCGCCCAGAACCAGAACCTCGCCGACCTTGGCCGAGGAATTCTCGGCCACGGCATCGACCCGGTAGGCGCCGTAGGCCAGCGTCGGGCCAAAGGCCACGGCGCGGTTCTGCGGGATGGTCCAGGGCGTCGTGGTCCAGATCACCACCGAAGCGCCGTCCAGCTTGCCGTCCAGGGGCTTGAACCGCACCCAGATCATGTGGCTGGTCAGGTCGTGATATTCCACCTCGGCCTCGGCCAGGGCGGTTTTCTCGACCGGGGACCACATGACGGGCTTGGAGCCTTGATAGAGGCTGCCGTTCATCAGGAATTTCATGAACTCGTCGGCGATCACCGCCTCGGCGTGGAAGTTCATCGTCAGGTAGGGATTGTCCCAGTTGCCGGTGATGCCCAGGCGCTTGAACTCCGCCCGCTGCACGTCGATCCAGCCTTCGGCAAAGCGGCGGCATTCCTGGCGGAAGTCGACGATGTTCACGTCGTCCTTGTTCAGACCCTTGGCGCGGTACTGCTCCTCGATCTTCCATTCGATGGGCAGGCCGTGGCAATCCCAGCCCGGCACATAGCGGGCGTCCTTGCCCATCATCTGCTGGGAGCGCACCACCATGTCCTTCAAGACCTTGTTCAGCGCATGGCCGATGTGCAGGTGGCCGTTGGCGTAAGGAGGGCCGTCGTGCAGGGTGAAATCGGCGCGCTTGGTCCCATCGGCGGCCTTCTTGGTGCGCAGCCGGTCATAGACGCCGATCCTTTCCCAGCGGGCCAGCCAGTCGGGCTCGCGCTGGGGCAGGCCCGCGCGCATCGGAAAATCGGTCTCGGGCAGGAAAACGGTATCGCGGTAGTCAGGAGCGGGCGTGTCAGCGCACATCGGGGGCAGTCCTTTGGGGGTGGGCCTTCGGCAGAGGGCCTGGAAAGGGAGCGTGGTTCGGTCAGGCGGCAAGCGCCAAAGTCCCGGCGTCCGGGGTCAGGACGCCGGGCCGATAATTCGGGCGATGATCACGCGGAAGAAATCCATGCGGGCCTTATAGAAAAGGCCGGAGGCACGGTAAAGGGGAGGCGGTGCAGATAAAACCTCACGCCGGAGCGTTCAGCCCCATCTGGTCCAGCACCCAGACCCCCAGGGCCTGCACCATGTCATCGCGTCCCGAAAGCGGCCCCGGACGATAGAGGGCCGAGGTCAGCGCCTTTTGCTGCTTTTCCAGGATGCCGACATCCTCGCGCCCGACCCTTTCCCAGCGGTCGTAGTAGGGC
Source organism: Rhodobacter sp. P1_C2 (assembly GCF_056406375.1). Lineage (NCBI taxonomy): Bacteria > Pseudomonadati > Pseudomonadota > Alphaproteobacteria > Rhodobacterales > Rhodobacter > Rhodobacter sp. P1_C2. The sequence goes on along the minus strand of NZ_JBFUAG010000004.1, from coordinate 270,080 downwards.
GCAGCGCGGGTCTCGAAATCGGGCTGCTCCAGCCGGGCGGCGGGGAAACAGCCGCCGATCTCCAGCCGGGATCTGTCGGCGGCGATGGGGGTGACGTTCAGCCACCAGAGGCAATCTTGCGCCACGGCGAATTGCATCGTGGGCAGGGCCACGGTGAAATAGGTGCCCTGGCGGGCATCCGCGTCCAGGCCCTCGATCTTGTCGAAGGGCGGCACGGAATCCGACAAGGTGGCGATGGAGCGGCCCGAGATCACCTGAATGCAGATCCAGTTGCCCTTGGTGGGCAGGGTGCGCGAGGTCTGCGCCCCCACGGTGTCGCGGTGGACGATGCCGGTGTGATAGGTCTCCATCGCGTTTTCGAGGATCAATTTCCAGTTGCAGGCGGGTTCCAGCGTCACGGTCCAGGTGCAGCGCATCTCTTCAGGCCGATGCGAGGCGAAGCGTTGCGGCAGGTCGCCCAGATGCTCCAGCAGGCTTGGGCCTTCGGGCGAGAAGCGGGCAAAGACAAAGCCGGCCCAGCTTTCGACCGTCAGCGCCACCATGCCGTTTTCGCGGCGGTCAAAGCCCTCGGCGTCCTTCATGTCGGGGCAGCCGTAAAGGCGGCCGTCGTTCAGATAGCTCCAGCCGTGATAGGGGCACATGACCTTGCCGCCGGTGTTGCCCTGCCCTTCCAGCAGGATCGAGCCGCGGTGGCGGCAGTAATTGGCAAAGCAGCGCAGGATGCCGTCGCTGCCGCGCAGGGCGACGATGGGGCCACCGGGGCTGTCGAAGGCGCGAAAGTCGCCAGGCTCGGGCAGCATCTCCTCGCGGCAGAGAAAGAACCAGTGGCGCAGGAAGAGGGCCTCACGCTCGCGGGCGAAATGGGCGGGGTCGGTGTAAAAGCCCGCGGGCATGGCGCGGGCCTGATGCAGGGGGGCGGTGGCGGCGGAAAGGTCGGCGGGGGCAAGCGTCATGGCGGGTCCGGGGGCAAGGGCTCTGCCCGCGATGTTAGCGGGACTTCGGCCGATTGCACGGGTCAAGCGCGCGCCCGGCTGTTCAAAGCCGCAATTCACGCTAGATTGCGCTGACCTGGGGCCGCTTGCCCGCCAAGAGACGACAAAGGACGCCCGATGAAAGAGCCTTCCATCAATGTGCTGGGCGAGGCGCTGGCCCCCTGCTCGACCAAGCCGCTGACCGGGTTTTTCCGCAACGGCTGCTGCGACACCGGGCCGGCGGATCGCGGCCAGCACACGGTCTGCGCGGTGATGACGGCGGAATTTCTGGCGATGTCGAAATATCTCGGCAATGACCTGTCGACCCCGCGGCCGGAATACGGCTTTGCCGGGCTGAAGCCGGGCGACCGTTGGTGCCTCTGCGCCGACCGCTTCCTGCAGGCGCATGACGAGGGGGCGGCGCCGCAGGTCAACCTCAAGGCCACCCACCGCCGCACGCTGGACGTGGTGCCGCTGTCGGTGCTGCAGGCCCATGCGGTCAAGGATCAGGGGCAGACCTAGCCGTTGGCCACCGCCTGCAAGGGCGGGCGGACGGTGTTGTCCTCGCGCATCAGATCGTCGATGAAAAGGCTCAGAAGCTGCGAGCGGCCCGAGACCCCGGCCTTGCGGTAGATCGCATTGGTCTGCGCCTTGACCGTGCCTTCGGAGGTGGACCGCAGCACGGCGATTTCCGCCGTCGACATGCCCTTGATCGCGAAGAGCGCCACGTCACGTTCCGCCGGCGTCAGGCCCCATTCGGTGAAGCGTTCCTCCAGCAGGTCCAGAAAGGCGCCCGAGGCGCGGCGCAGCCGCTCCTGCGCCTTGTTGCGGTCCTGCACGACCCGCCGCATCGCAAGCCCGCCCAGAACCGCGCCGATGATCAGGCCAAGGGCGGCCCCCATCTCCAGAAGCTCGCGCAATTCCCAGGACAGGGGTTGCGTCTCGAACCCCAGAAGCGAGGAGAAAACATCCGACACGAAGAGGATCGCGCAGAGCGCCTGTGCCAGAAACAAGAGGGCGACGATGGCAAGCCTGCCCATCAGTGGCCCCCTTGGCAAAGGGTGTGGCGCAGAATGCCACAAGGCGCACAGCCCCGCGGACCGCACGCTTCTGTCGTCACCCTTGCCCCCTCATGCCGCGCTGTGCTCAATCTTCCTTGCCCTTGCCGCCATCCTTGCCGTCGCCGTTCCCGCCACCGGAATTTCCGCCGCCACCAGAGCCGCCGCTGCCGGAATTTCCGCCCGAGCCGCCGGAACTTCCACCAGAGTCGTCACCGGAATCGTCGCCCGAGTCATTGCCCGAATCGTCTCCCGACCCCGAGCCGGACCCTGAATTGTCATCCGAGCCCGAACCCGACCCCGAGGTCCCATCGCCCACGTCATCGACGATCGGCCGGCTGGCGGCGGCGCCATTGCGGGTGATCCAGGTGTCGCGCAGGATCTCTCCGGTGCGCGGATTGAGGATGATCTCGCGCTCGCCATCCTTGCGTTCGGCCAGGATGCGCTCGCGGCCGAGCCAGGTCGATTCCTTGACGATCTTGGAGAAGCCCTGCTTCTTCAGCTGGGCTGCGACCTCGTCGCCATAGGTGGAGGCGCGCGCCCTCCCGGCGGCAAATACACCGGTCGAGAGCGCGAAGGTCGCGGAAATATGGCTCAGAAATTGGCGTCGTTGCATGGTCCACCCCGGTCGTGCCGGCTGTTTCGATCTGTATCAGCTATCCAAGGGCCTGCGGCAAGGGCTGTCGGTGGATGGCGTGGTCCTGGGCGGCAAGCCCCCGAAAGGCGGGCTTGCCGCGATGATGCTTCAGGCGGGATCAGTCTTCGGCGCCGCCCTTGCCGCCGCCGTCATGGCCACCGCCGTCGGAGCCGCCGTCGGAACCACCATGATCGCCGCTTTCGTGTTCGTTCTCATTCTCGCTGCCGGTGCCGTTGTCGTCGCCGGCATCGTCCTTGGCATCGTCGTTCACATCGTCAAGATGCTTGCCCTTGTCGTCGAGGAAATCGTGGTCGGTCGCCTCGATCTCGGTCGCTTCGGTCTCGGCACGCTCTGCGTCGCGGCTGGCACGGGATTTCTCCTGTTTCAGCATCGCGCCGGTCTGGGCATCGTAGACGGCCTCGACCTGGGCATGGTTGCGCACGGCTTCGACCTTGATCTGGGTCGGGCCCGCGGTGACATGGACATGGGTAAAGCCCTTGGCCTCGTAAGCGGCGGCCAGGGCCTCCGGGGTGACGGCGGCAAGCGCCATATTGGCGGCCAGAACAAATCCGGCCGAAAGCAGGAGCATCGGTTTCATCTTGTCTTCCTTGCGTGGGACGCAGTCAGCAGGCGCAAAACGGCATCGCAGGTTTCAAGTCACCCTGCCCGGGCCGTGAGGCCGGGTCTGGCGCCGATCGCTTCGGTGCCCCACCCCAGGGGACAAATTTGGGGCGGACGGTCCGGGCTCGGGCTCGGGCAGGGTGAAACAGGGCAGCCCTTGGGGGACAGGTGTTCCATCGCATCCCTGGCATATGGGGGATGAACAGGTGCGATGAGGCTGCTCTGCATTCTGAAGTCTGGTTCGGCTGGGTTCTGCGGGTCCTGTGCTGGTGGTTCGGGTGAAAGGTCAGAAAGCCCGGGTTTGCTTGACGCCACGGGTTCGCTGGAGGCCTTGGAGCGAAGATGACCGGAACATTGCGCTTACGAAATTGGTCTGCAGTTTAACTTCGCCCCCCTAAACCGGGCAAAACCGCCCCTAAACCAGAGTTTACGACCTTTGGCGGCGTGATTTTCAGACCTTGGTCGGTGCAAAACCCGGCGCCGCCCGCGTTTCGCGCCGCGTCACCCGCCCTGCCCTGCGATTCGCGCCCCCCCGGCAAGTGCCGCGCAAAATGCCCGCTTCCCCCCTTTTCTTTTCCGCAATCATGCCTATAGTCCCGCCCCATGACCAAGGAACGCATCATGTCCAGCGCTGCATCGGGGGCCCACCCCCTGCCGTCGCACGACCTTGCCTTGGGTCTGCTTCTTCTTAGCCGCCTCTGAGCGTGCCCCTTGGGTGCGACCGCTCGGAGGTGATCAGCACCCGGCTCAAGCTAAGAAACTCTCCCAAGGATTCCGTGACATGACCGACAAAAACGCCCAACCCCGCGTCCTGATTTTCGACACCACCCTGCGTGACGGGGAACAATCCCCCGGCGCCACCATGACCCATGAGGAAAAGCTGGAAATCGCCGGCCTCCTGGACGAGATGGGCGTCGATATCATCGAGGCCGGGTTCCCGATCGCCTCGGACGGCGACTTTCAGGCCGTCAGCGAGATTGCCCGCCGCTCGAAGAACTCCACCATCTGCGGGCTGGCGCGCGCCAATTTCAAGGACATCGACCGCTGCTGGGAGGCGGTGAAATACGCGCCCAGCCCGCGCATCCACACCTTCATCGGCACCTCGCCCCTGCACCGCGCGATTCCCAATCTGGACATGGACCAGATGGCCGAACGCATCCACGACACCGTGACCCATGCCCGCAACCTCTGCGACAATATCCAGTGGTCGCCGATGGATGCGACGCGGACCGAGCATGACTATCTGTGCCGCGTGGTGGAAATCGCGATCAAGGCCGGTGCCACCACGATCAACATTCCCGACACGGTCGGCTACACCTATCCCTTCGAGAGCGCCAAGCTGATCGCGATGCTGCTGGAACGGGTGCCCGGCGCCGACAACATCATCTTCGCGACGCACTGCCATAACGACCTGGGCATGGCGACGGCGAACTCGCTGGCCGCTGTCGAGGCTGGTGCCCGCCAGATCGAATGCACGATCAACGGCCTGGGCGAACGCGCCGGCAACACCGCGCTGGAAGAGGTCGTGATGGCAATGCGCGTGCGCAACGACATCCTGCCCTATCAGACCAAGATCGACACCACCAAGATCATGAACCTGAGCCGCCGCGTCTCCGCCGTGTCGGGCTTCCCGGTGCAGTTCAACAAGGCCATCGTCGGCAAGAACGCCTTCCTGCATGAAAGCGGCATCCATCAGGATGGCGTCTTGAAGAACGTCCAGACCTTCGAGATCATGCGCCCCGAGGATATCGGGTTGAACGCCACCAACATCCAGATGGGCAAACACTCGGGCCGCGCCGCCCTGCGGTCCAAGCTGAAGGATCTGGGCTTCGATCTGGCCGAGAACCAGCTGAACGACGTCTTCGTCCGCTTCAAGACCTTGGCCGACCAGAAGAAAGAGGTCTATGACGAGGATCTGGTCGCCCTGGTCAAGGAAGAGGCCACCAATGACGAGAACGACTTCCTGCAGGTGAAACGCCTGCGCGTCGTCTGCGGCACCGAGGGCCCGCGCGAGGCAGAGCTGACCCTGCTGATCGACGGCGTGGAGAAAAGCACCGACACCACCGGCGACGGCCCGGTCGATGCCGCCTTCAACGCGGTGGACGAGCTCTTCCCGCACAAGGCCACGCTGGAACTGTACCAGGTCTCTGCCGTGACCGAGGGCACCGACGCGCAAGCGACGGTTTCGGTCCGCCTGTCGGAAGATGGCCGGATCGCCACCGGCCAGTCGGCCGATACCGATACGGTCGTGGCTTCGGTCAAGGCCTATGTGAACGCGCTGAACCGGTTGATCGTGCGGCGGCAGAAGATGGCGCCGGATGCGGATACCAAGTTCGTGTCCTACAAGGACCACCACTAAGAGACAGGGGCGCGGCGCACAGGCCGCGCCCCTTTCGCTTCAGAACCCGCCGGCGCCCTTCATCTCCACCAGCGTATTGCCGCCATCCACCACCAGCATCGACCCGTTGACATAAGACGCCGCATCCGAGGCGAGGAAGACCGCGCAGGCCGCGACCTCCTCTGCCGTGCCGGGGCGGCCGGCGGGGGTGGCCTTGCCGGCCTTGATCTCCTTCGGGCTTGACGAGGCCGTGCCGATCCAGCCCGGCAGGACGGCGTTGCAGGTGATCCCCTCGCGCCCATATTCCAGCGCGACCGAGCGGGTCATGCCGGTGATCGCGGCTTTGGCGGTGGAATAGCCCGATGATCCGTCGATCGTGACCATCGGCCCCGTGACTGAGGCGATGTTGACGATGCGCCCGAAGCCCTGCGCCTGCATCGCGGGCAAGGCGGCGCGGATGCAGTGGAAGGTCACGCCGATGTTCAGCGCCATGTGATGCGCCCAATCGGCATCGCCGATCCCGCCGAGTTTCGACCGTTTCACCTTCTTGCCGCTTTGCACCATGCCGGCATTGTTGATCAGCAGCTCCACCGGCCCCAGCTGCGCCGTGACGGCGGCGAAAAGCCCGGAGACCTGCGCCGGATCGGTCAGGTCGGCCACATGGCCCATGCAGCCCAATGCCGCGGCGCGGTCGAAAATCCGCTTGGTGGTCGAGGTCACGCAGACCCGCGCCCCGGCCTTCTGCAACGCCGTCGCGATGGCGAAACCGATTCCCGTCTCGCTTCCGGCGCCGGTCACCAGGGCCACACGCCCGCCAAAACTGCCCATTTTTCTCTCCCCTGCCGCACAACTCGGTGATCGAAAGGATAGGGGCAGAGACGGGCCCTGCGATAGGTCTGCCCGGTGTCATTCGGCAAAATATCGGAATATGTAAAGGAAATGCGGGCTGGATCGACCCTGCCCGCATGGGATATCGTAAAGTCTACAGATGGCCTTTGCTTGGCGGAAAGGTGCAGCCAAAAGACCTTGGGCCTTTCGCCCATCTGTGGCAGACCCTATAGGAAGACGCCCGCTTCTCGCCTGAGTCGCGGAGCGGTTTTCCTTTTCGGGCCAGCGGGGCGCCACAGCATGTCGATACTTTCCAGCATCTTCTCCGGTCTGTTCTCTTCAGACATGGCGATCGACCTTGGGACAGCCAATACGCTGGTCTATGTCAAAGGCCGGGGCATCATCCTGAACGAGCCTTCGGTGGTGGCCTATCACGTCAAGGACGGCAAGAAGCAGGTTCTGGCGGTGGGTGAGGATGCCAAGCTGATGCTGGGCCGCACGCCGGGAAGCATTGAAGCGATCCGCCCGATGCGTGACGGTGTGATCGCCGACTTCGACACGGCGGAAGAGATGATCAAGCATTTCATCCGCAAGGTCCACAAACGCTCGACCTTCTCCAAGCCGAAGATCATCGTCTGCGTGCCCTATGGCGCCACCCCGGTGGAAAAGCGCGCGATCCGCCAGTCGGTCCTGTCCGCCGGTGCGCGCCGTGCAGGTCTGATCGCGGAACCGATTGCGGCGGCCATCGGCGCAGGCATGCCGATCACCGATCCGACCGGCAACATGGTCGTGGACATCGGCGGCGGCACCACGGAAGTGGCGGTGCTGAGCCTCGGTGACATCGTCTATGCCCGCTCGGTCCGCGTCGGCGGTGACCGGATGGACGAGGCGATCATCAACTACCTGCGCCGCCACCAGAACCTGCTGATCGGCGAATCCACCGCCGAGCGGATCAAGACCACCATCGGCACCGCGCGGATGCCCGACGATGGCCGTGGCGCAAGCATCCAGATCCGTGGCCGCGACCTTCTGAACGGCGTGCCGAAGGAAACCGAGATCAACCAGGCGCAAGTGGCCGAGGCGCTGTCCGAACCCGTCCAGCAGATTTGCGACGCGGTGATGCAGGCCTTGGAGACCACCCCGCCCGACCTCGCCGCCGATATCGTTGACCGCGGCGTGATGCTGACCGGCGGTGGCGCGCTTCTGGGCGATCTGGACCTGTCCCTGCGCGAGCAGACCGGCCTGTCGATCTCGGTCGCCAACGAACCTTTGAACTGTGTGGCACTGGGCACCGGCAAGGCCTTGGAGTACGAGAAGCAACTGCGTCACGTCATCGACTACGATAGCTGATCCCGGCTCAAGGCGGCCCCATGGCCAAGTCACGTAATTACGATCCCGATGATTTCTCACGCCCGCTGCGCCGGGTTCTGGTGGGTCTTCTGGTCTTGGCCATGCTGGGGCTGTTCCTTCTGTGGCGGATCGACAGCCCGCGTGTGGAACGGTTCCGCACCGCCCTCGTCGACCGCGTGGTGCCCGATCTCAGTTGGGCGATGATGCCGGTGACCACGGTCTCGGGCATGATCGAGAATTTCCAGTCCTACAGCCGACTTTACCAGCAGAACCAGCAGCTGCGCGACGAGTTGCAGCAAATGAAGGCCTGGAAAGAGGCCGCCCTGCAGCTGGAGCAGAAGAACGCCCGGCTTCTCGACCTCAACAATGTGCGGCTCGACCCGATGCTGACCCATGTGACCGGCGTGGTGCTGGCCGACAGCGGCAGCCCGTTCCGCCAGTCGGTGCTTCTGAACGTCGGCACCCGGGACGGCATCCATGATGGCTGGGCCACGATGGATGGCATCGGGCTGGTCGGGCGCATCTCGGGCGTGGGGGCGCGGACGGCGCGGGTGATCCTTGTGACCGACAGCTCCAGCCGGATTCCGGTGGCGGTGCAGCCCTCGGGGCAGAAGGCGATCCTGTCGGGCGACAACTCGATGCTCCCGCCGCTGGATTTTCTGGAACATCCCGACCAGGTCCAGCCTGGCGACCGCGTGGTGACCACCGGCGATGGCGAGGTCTTCCCCTCGGGCCTGCTGGTGGGCCAGGTGGCACTTGGGCCGGACAAGCGGCTGCGCGTGGTTCTGGCGGCCGATTACCAAAGGCTCGAATTCCTGCGCGTGCTGCGCAGCTATGAAAGCCAGCCGATCTCCGACCCCGGCGCCCTTCTGGTGCCCGAGCCGCCGCGCCCGCTGCCGCCCGGCTTCCAGGGCCCGCTCCTTCCGGCCGAGGGCCTGCCGCCCGTCAGCGGCGATGCGCCGGTGACCGGGGCCGATACCACCACGGACCAGAGCGTGTCCGATGGCACCACGGGGGGCCGCAGTGATTAGGGCCTGGATCGGATCGCTCTGGCTGCACCGGCTGATCTTTCTTGGCGTGGTGGTGCTGCTGACGATCGTGCGGCTCCTGCCCCTGGACACCACCGCCGGGCATCTGCCCGGGCCGGATATCCTCTTGTGCCTGATCCTCGCCTGGATCGTGCGGCGGCCGGAATATCTGCCGGTGCCGATGATCGCCGCCGTGGTGCTGGCCGAGGATTTCCTGCTGATGCGGCCGCCCGGGCTCTGGACGGCGATGGTGCTGATCGGGGCCGAGTTCGTCCGCGCCCGCGCCGCCCTGACGCGGGAATTGTCCTTCGGCGTCGAATGGCTCTTGGTCGCCGGCGTCATGTTCGGGGTCTTTCTGGGCAACCGGCTGATCATGGGCCTGGCCTTCCTGCCGCAGCCGGTCTTCGGCTATGCTCTGGTGCAGATCATCTGGTCGGTGCTGGCCTATCCTTTCGTCGTGGCCTTTTCGCGCTATGGTCTGGATCTGCACAAGCCCGCGATGGGCGAGATCGACGCCTATGGGAGGAAGATGTGAAACGTCCCGCCCGCGAGAACGAGGATTCCGCCCGCAGGATCAACCGGCGCGCCCTGTTCATGGGCGGCTGCATGGCGGCCACGATGGCCGTGCTGGCTGGGCGGATGCGCTATCTCGGCGTCGACCAATCCGACGAATATGCGCTTCTGGCCGAACAGAACCGGGTCAATATCCAGCTGATCCCGCCGGGGCGCGGGCTGATCCTCGACCGCAACGGCAAGCTGATCGCCGGAAACGAACAGAACTACCGCGTCGTCATCACCCGCGAGGGGGCGGGCGATGTGCAGATGGTGCTGAACCGGCTGAGCCATCTGATCCCGCTGGCCGATTCCGATCTGCAGCGCGTGATGAAGGATGTCGACCGCAACCCCTCCTTCGTGCCGATCCCGGTGGCGGACCGGCTGAGCTGGGAGGATTTCAGCCGGATCTCGGTCAATGCCCCTGCCCTGCCGGGTGTGACGCCCGATGTGGGCCTGAGCCGCGTCTACCCGCGCGACACCGATTTCGCCCATATCGTCGGCTACGTCGGCCCGGTCTCGGAAAAGGACCTCGTCGGGCTGGAAAACCCCGACCCGCTGCTGCGCATCCCGAAATTCCAGATCGGCAAGATCGGGGTCGAGAAGTGGGAGGAGGACATCCTGCGCGGCTCGGCCGGGAACCGCAAGATCGAGGTCAACCACGTTGGCCGCGTCATGCGCGAGCTCGACCGCACCGAGGGCGAGGCCGGGAATGACCTGACCCTGACGCTGGATGCCGATGTGCAGAACTTCCTGCAGGTGCGGCTGGGCGACCAGTCGGCGGCCTGCATCGTGATGGATGTCGAGAATGGCGACATCATCGGCGCGGCCTCGGCCCCGAGCTTCAACCCCAACCTCTTCGTGCGCGGCATCTCCAACGCCGATTACAAGATCCTGACCGAGAACGACCACCGCCCGCTGGCCAACAAGGTCGTGCAGGGCGCCTATCCGCCCGGCTCGACTTTCAAGATCGTGACCGCGCTTGCGGCGCTGGCCGATGGCAAGATCGACGTGAACACCACGGTGAACTGCCCCGGCTACCTCGACTTCGGCGGGCGCAAGTTCCACTGCTGGAAATCGGGCGGCCATGGCCGGGTCGATCTGGCCCATGCCCTGGCGCAAAGCTGCGACGTGTTCTTCTATGACGTGGCCCAGCGCGTCGGCATCGACAAGATGGCCGAGATGGGCAAGACCATGGGTCTGGGCCAGCGCCACGACCTGCCGATGTCGGCGATCTCGGAGGGCAACCTTCCGACCAAGGAATGGAAACAGGCGCGCTACAAGCAGGATTGGCGGATCGGCGACACGATCAACGCCTCGATCGGCCAGGGCTATGTTCTGGCCACGCCCCTGCAGCTGGCGGTGATGACGGCGCGGGTCGCCTCGGGGCGGCTGGTGGTGCCGCGCCTGATCCGCGCCATCGGCGGCAAGGAGGTTCCGGTGCCGGAGGCCCCGCCCTTGGGGATGGAGACGACGCAGCTCGACTCGGTCCGCTCCGGCATGCAGCAGGTGGTCAATGGCGCGCATGGCACCTCGGTCACCGCCCGCATCGTCACCGACAGCATGATGATGGCCGGCAAGTCCGGCACCAGCCAGGTGCGCAACATCTCGGCCTCCGAGCGCGAGACGGGGGTGGTCTCCAACAACGACCTGCCGTGGAAACAGCGCGACCATGCGCTGTTCGTGGCCTTCGCGCCCTATGATGCGCCGCGCTATGCCGTGGCGGTGGTGGTCGAACACGGCGGCGGCGGTTCGACCGCGGCGGCGCCCATCGCGCGCGATGCCCTGTTGCGGGTGATGACGGGCAAGCTGCCCGACCCCAAGGATTACCCCGCCAACCAGCGCGCGCGCATCCAGACCATGCTGAACGAGCTGCGTCTGCGCAACCCCGACGGCACCCAGCCGCCCGACATAAAGGCCTGACCCCGATGAGCTTTCTGGAGTACCGCGTCAAATTCGCGCCCTCTGGCTTTGCCAAGGTGCTTTATGTGAACTGGGGGCTTTACCTTCTGATCACCGCGGCGGCGGCGATCGGCTGGCTGATGCTCTATTCGATCGCGGGCGGCAATATCGGCATCTGGGCCGAGCCGCAGATGAAGCGTTACGGCGTCGGCATGCTCCTGTCGCTGGGCATCTGCTTCACCCCGATCTGGTTCTGGCGCAGCATGTCGGCGGCGGCCTATGTGCTGACCTTCTTCTTGCTGATCGTGGTGCATTTCTTCGGCGCGGTCGGCATGGGGGCGCAGCGCTGGATCGACCTCGGCTTCATCCGCATCCAGCCGTCCGAGTTCATGAAGGTCAGCCTGATCATGATGCTGGCGACCTATTACGACTGGCTGGATGACAAGCGGGTGTCGCGCCCGCTCTGGGTGCTGATCCCTGTCTTCCTGATCATCACCCCCGCCGTTCTGGTGCTGCTGGAGCCGAACCTCGGAACCACGCTGATGCTGGTGATCGCCGGCGCCTCGGTGATGTTCGCGGCCGGGGTGTCCTTGTGGTATTTCGCCGCCGTGGTCGGACTGATCGGCGCGGGGGTGGCGGGGATCTTCCTGCTTCGTGGCACACCCTGGCAGCTGATCCACGACTACCAGTACAAGCGGATCGACACCTTCCTCGACCCTTCCGCCGACCCTCTGGGGGCCGGCTACAACATCCTGCAGGCCAAGATCGCGCTCGGCTCCGGCGGCTTTGCCGGCAAGGGCTTCATGCAGGGCACGCAGAGCCGGCTGAACTTTCTGCCCGAAAAGCACACCGACTTCATCTTCACCACATTGGGCGAGGAGTTCGGCTTTGTCGGCGCGGTTTCGCTGCTGGCGCTTTATGCGATGATCCTGATATTCCTGTTCTGGGCCGCGATGCAGAACAAGGACCGCTTCTCCTCGCTTCTGCTGATCGGGATCGCGGCGAACTTCTTCCTGTACTTGGCCGTCAATCTGGCCATGGTGATGGGCATGGCGCCGGTCGTGGGCGTGCCGCTGCCCTTCCTCAGCTATGGCGGGTCGGCGACGCTGGTTCTGCTTCTGGCTTTTGGTCTGGCGCAAAGCGCCATCGTACACAGGTTGCGCTGATGATCCGGAACTGGCGGCGCCACATCAAATTCCTCTTGGCCTTCGTCTTCGGGCTGGCCCTGCTGGGCCTCACCTCGCTGACGCCCCTGGATTGGGTGATGCGGTCGCTGGCCGGGGTCAACGGCTTCTTCGTCTTCTACCTTGCGCTGGCCTGGCATACGGTGCGCGGCTCTTCGCCCGATGCGCTGCGCCGCCATGCCGAGGCGGATGACGAGGGCGCGGCGGTGATCCTGATGATGGCGGTTGCCACCATCGGCATCAGCCTTGGCGCGATCTTCATGGTCTTGAACCGCCCGAGCCTTGCCATGGCCGAGGCGCTTTTTGCCCTGGCCTCCGCCCCCCTCGGCTGGGCGATGATCCACACGCTCGCGGCCTTCCGCTATGCCCATCTCTACTACGCGCCCGACCCGGATTCCGGGCTGGAGTTTCCCGGCACCGCCAAGCCGCTGATCGGGGATTTCATGTATTTCTCCTATGTGATCGGCATGACGGCCCAGGTCTCGGACGTGGAGGTGACGGAATCCCGCCTGCGCCGCGTCGTCCTCGTGCATTCGGTCGGTTCCTTCTTCTTCAACACCGTGATCCTCGCACTGGCGGTCAATGCCGCCCTCGCGCTGTCAAAATAACCCCGAGGTCCCATGCTGATCCTGTTCGCAGCCCCCGCGCTCTGGCCGGAATACGAGACGATCCTGCCCGAGGCCCTGGCCGAGGCCGGGATCACCGCGCAGATCGTCACCGAGGCCGCCGATCCGGCCCTGGTCGATTACATCATCTACGCGCCCTCCGCCCCCCTGCAGGATTTCACCCCCTATACCCGCTGCAAGGCGGTGCTGAGCCTCTGGGCCGGGGTGGAGCGGATCGTCGGCAACACGACCCTGACCCAGCCCCTGGCGCGGATGGTCGATCCCGGCCTGACCGAGGGGATGGTGGAATGGGTCGTGGGCCATGCCCTGCGCCATCACCTCGGGATGGACCGCCATATCGTCAATCCCGGCCATGTCTGGGACCCGACCTGCCCCCCCTTGGCGCGGCAGCGCCGGGTGGCGATGCTGGGCCTCGGCGCGTTGGGTCTGGCCGCCGCCCGTGCCTTGCAGGCGCTGAACTTCCCCGTGACAGGGTGGAGCCGCACGCCCAAGACGCTGGAGGATCTGCCCTGCCTCTCCGGTCCCGAGGGCCTGCGCGAGGCGCTCTCGACCGCCGGGATCGTCGTCACCCTCCTGCCCCGCACGCCGGAGACCGAGAATATCCTGAACGCGCGCACCCTGTCCTATCTGCCCAAGGGCGCCTTCCTTCTGAATCCCGGGCGCGGGCCGCTGATCGACGATGCCGCCCTTCTGGCCGCGCTGGACAGCGGGCAGGTCGCCCATGCGACGCTGGATGTCTTCCGCGTCGAACCCCTGCCGGCCGACCATGCCTTCTGGCGCCATCCCGGCGTGACTGTCACCCCGCATATCGCCGCCGACACGCGGCCCCATTCCGCCGCCCGGGTGCTCGTCGACAACATCCGCAGGGCCGAGGCCGGGCGCCCGCTGCGCCATCTGGTCGACCGCACCCTCGGCTACTGAGGCCGAAGAAGCCACAGCCGACGCCGCCCGTCGCTTCCAGAACAGCGCGCCACCGCGCCGCCCGGCACATCCTGTGACAGGACCCCAGGCACAGGAACGGAGCCGCCATGAAATATCTGACCGGAGCCTTGCTCATCGTGCTGGCAGGCGTGCTCTGGTCGGTGCAGGGCGTGCTGATCCGCCAGATCCACGAGGCCGGAAGCTGGGCCGTCCTGTTCTGGCGCTCGCTCGGGATGCTGCCGGTGCTGGTGCTCTGGCTCGGCCCAGGCCGGGTGGGTCCGGCCATCCGCGCCGTGGGGCTTGCGGGGGCGGTTGGCGGCCTTGGCCTTGTGCTGGCCTTCGGCGGGGCGATCGTGGCACTGCAATCGACCACGGTGGCCAATGCGGTGCTGCTGTTTTCCGCCTCGCCCTTCCTTGCCGCCCTGCTTGGCATGGTCCTGTTGAAAGAGCCGGTGTCCTGGCCGGTCTGGGGTGCCATCCTGCTGGCGGTGGTGGGCATCTTGATCATGGTCGGCGGCGTGGGACAGATCGGCGGCGGCACCGCCCTTGGCAGTGCGGCGGCGCTGCTTTCGGCCTCGGGCTTTGCCGCCTTCACCGTGGCGCTGCGCTGGGGCCATCTGACCGATATGCTGCCCGCCGTCCTTCTGGGCGCGGTCTTCGCCGCCCTGGCAGGCGGGACCCTGGCTCTTGCCACCAGCCAGCCGCTCGCCATCCCGCCGCAAGAGGCCGCCCTCGCATTTGCCATGGGCGCCCTGACCCTGACCGGCGGCATGCTCCTCTACACCAGCGGCAGCCGCGTGGTGCCTGCGGCCCAGTCCACGCTCCTCTCCCTCGTCGAGGTGCTGCTGGCCCCGGTCTGGGCCTGGGCCGTCCTCTCCGAGACCCTCTCGCCCAACACCGCGCTCGGCGGCACGGTCCTGCTGATCGCGGTGATCCTGAACGCCCTCGCCGGCGCCGCGCAAAGGCCGAAACCGGCCCAGACCCAGCCGCACTGACCTTTCCCCTTCATCCAGACGAAAATATCCCCGGGAGGGTCTGGGAGGGCAGGAAGCCCTCCCAGCCTTGCTGCAGCAGACTACCGGTGCCTGCGAAAGAACCGCGTCCGCGCATAAAGCTCTTCCAGCCGCCGCAACCGCGGCTCGGTCACCGCAAAAGCCGCGTTCTGCACCCCGGCGAGCAGGGTTTCGACCAGCACCATCAAAGCGGCATTGCTGTCCCAGGCCGAGGGCGCCTCGACATGGCAGCACAGCGTATAGCGCGCGAAAGTGGCGGCGGGCGAGACCCAGCGGTCTGTGATCAGGATGATCTCCGCCCCCTGCTCGCGCGCCATCTCGGCCACCTGCAAGACCGCGTTCTCATAGCGGCGGATGTCGAAGACCAGCAGCACATCCCCGGCCTTGAGGTCCAGAAGCACCGGCGGCCAGGTCGCCGGATTGTCCGACAGAAGCGTGACCCCCGGCCGGATCGCGGTCATCAAGGAGGCGAAGTAATCCGCCATCGCATGGGTGATCCGCCCGCCCAGCGTGAAGACCCGACGCGCGGGGTCTGCCAGCAGCGCCACGGCGGCGTCGAACTCGGCATGGTCGATCTGGTTCAGCGTCGCCTGCATATTGGCCACCACCGCCTCGGCAAAGCGGGTCAGGATATGGCCATCGGGCACGGCGCCTGCGCGGGTCGCGTGTTTGGTCAGGGGGGTGACCAGCATCGCCTCGACCTCGCCGCGCAGGGCGGCCTGAAAATCCGGATAGCCCTTGTAGCCCAGCTTCTGAGCCAGCCGCACCACCGTGGGGGTCGAGACCAGCGCCGCCTTGGCCAGCACCGTGATCGAGCCCAGCGCCGCCACCGGGTAATGCGACAGGATATGGGTGGCCAGCTGCCGCTCGGCCCGGGTAAGCTCGGGCAAGGCCGCGCGCAGCTGATCGTCCAGCGTCATCTTGATGGCTCCGCCCAATCTTCCGTCCCCCGCACAAATCCTGGTGCCCATTCTTCGACCCCAGCCAAACAGAAAACATCGTAACAGGAAATACCCGTCAGAAACATTCTTGACAGTTTTCCGGCGAAGCGCCAGCGTCGTGAAAACAGGGGAGATGACTCGCCGATGCGGGCCCAGACGGCAGAACCAGATACCGGGGCGGGATTTGCCCCCTTCCTTGAAAACGCCACCTCGCGCGGGCGGCTGGTTCTGGTCTGCGAACATGCCTCGCATCACATCCCGGAACGCTGGGGCGACCTTGGCCTTGGCGAGGATCAGCGCCGCGCCCATATCGCCTGGGACCCCGGGGCGCTGGCCGTGGCGCGCGGGCTGATGAAGCGGCTGGATGCCGTGCTCCTCCATGCCCCGGTCAGCCGCCTGGTCTATGACTGCAACCGCGCCCCCGACATGAAGGGTGCCATGCCCGCGAAGTCCGAGGTTTTCGACATCCCCGGCAATGCCGCCATCACCCCCGAGGAGCGTCTGGCCCGGACCGAGGCGGTCTATCTGCCCTGGGCCACGGCATTGCATGGCCTCATCGCGCGGCGCATCGCGCTTGGCCTGAAACCGGTGGTGGTGACGATCCATTCCTTCACCCCGGTCTATTTCGGCGCGCCGCGCGCGGTGGAATTCGGCGTGATCCATGACGCCGACCCCGGCCTTGCCGTCGCCATCCACACCGCCGCCCGCAAGCTGACCAAGCTTCAGGCCGAGCTCAACGCCCCCTATTCCGCCGCCGATGACGTGACCCACACGCTGCGCCTTCACGCCACGCCCTATGGCCTGCCCAATGCGATGCTGGAAATCCGCAACGACCTGATCGCCAGCGACGAAGCCTGCGAGGCCATGGCCGAAAGCCTGGCGCCGGTCCTGAACATGGGCCTGGTCGAGATCCAGAAGCAGGCCAAGGCCAGCTGACGCCCCAAGCAAAAGCTCAAGCGGGGCCAACCCCGCGCGCAAGGCCCCAAGGGGCACAACAGATCAAGGGAGACCGGACATGCCCGGCAATATGACATTTGACGAACTGAAACGCGCCGTGGACACGGGCAGCATCGACACCGTTCTGGTGGCGGCGGTGGACATGTGGGGCCGCCTGATGGGCAAGCGCTTCCACGCTGCCTTCTTCGTGAAAAGCGGCTGGCACGAAACCCATTGCTGCGACTACCTGCTGACCGTCGACCAGGACATGAACACGGTGCAGGGTTACAAATCCTCGTCCTGGCAGACCGGCTATGGCGACTATGTGATGAAGCCCGACATGAACACCCTGCGGCTGGTGCCCTGGTTGCCGGGCACGGCGCTGGTCCTGGCCGACCTCCTCGACCACCACACGCATGAGGAAGTGGCGATCTCGCCCCGCGCGATCCTGAAGAAACAGGTCGCCCGCGCCCGTGCCCTCGGCTTCGAACCGATGATGGCGTCCGAGCTTGAATTCTACCTCTTCGAGAACTCCTACGAGAACCTGCGCGACGGCGGGCTGAAGGCCCTGCACCCGGTTTCGGCCTATAACGAGGATTACCACATCTTCCAGACCACCAAGGAAGAAGACGTGATGCGCGCCGTCCGCAACGGGCTTTATGGCGCGGGCATCCCGGTGGAAAACTCGAAAGGCGAGGCCGACGCGGGCCAGGAGGAGCTGAACTACAAATACTCCGACGCGCTGGACACCGCCGACAACCACACGATCATCAAGAACGGCATCAAGGAAATCGCCTGGACCAAGGGCCGCTCGGTCACCTTCATGGCCAAGTACGACCACCGGAAGGCCGGCTCCTCCAGCCATATCCACCAGAGCCTGTGGAGCCTCGACGGCAAGCCCTCCTTTGCCGATGACAAGGACAAGCACGGCATGTCCGCGGTGATGAAGCATTATATCGCAGGCCAACTCGCCCATGCCCGCGACCTGACCGCCTTCCTCGCGCCCTACGTCAACAGCTACAAACGCTTCACCGTCGGCATGTTCGCCCCCACCAAGGCGGTCTGGAGCGCCGACAACCGCACCGCAGGCTTCCGCGTCTGTGGCGAGCATACCAAGGCCGTCCGCGTCGAATGCCGCATTCCCGGCTCGGACGTGAACCCCTACCTCGCCTGCGCCGCCCTTCTGGCCGCCGGCCTCGACGGGATCGAGCAGAAGATGGAGCTCGAGCCCGAGATGAAGGGCGACATGTACATGGCCTCCGGCATCCGCGAGATCCCGAAGAACCTGCGCGACGCCGCCGTGCTGCTGAACGACTCCAAGATGCTGCGCGCCGCCTTCGGCGACGAGGTGGTGGACCACTACCACCACGCCTGCCAGTGGGAGATTTCGGAGACCGACCGCGTCGTCACCGATTTCGAACTGCACCGCGGGTTCGAACGCTCCTAGCAACAAACACACACAAACACTCCTTGACTACTCCTGCATCGGCGTTCATCATGAAAAGAACACTGATGCTGGAGCGTAAAATGAGCAAATACTCCCCTCTCACCTATCACCTCCAAACACGCCAACAGGCAGAGGTTGCGATGCGATTTTCGGAAATAGAGGCCGTTCTTGGCTTCGCACTCCCTCCGTCATCACGCCAGCATCGAGCGTGGTGGAGCAACAATCCATCCAACAACGTCATGACCAAGGCGTGGCTCTCCGCTGGCTATCACACCCGCAACGTGGACATCGCCGGTGAAAGGTTGGTTTTTGAAAGATTAAACACTTCCGAAAGTGCTTCACCCGCCGGTGTGTTTTCCGAGGACAAAACGCCTTTTGTAAATGCCCCTGAGAAACCGCCACTTTCGGGCGACCATCCGATGTGGGGTGCTTTGGCCGGGATGATCACATTGGCGCCGGATCTGGACCTTACTGTGCCCATGTTCGGCGATGCGGAACTCGACGGCTGGATGGAACATAAATCGGCTTTGATCCAAGGAAAGCAACCGTGAGCAGTGCACCTCTGCTTCTGGACACCTGTGCTGTGCTTTGGTCTGCCATGGGCGCCGATCAGCCCAAGCTGCGCAGGCAGTTACGCGAAGCCTATGAGGCTTCGTCACCTGTCTGGATTTCTCCAATCACCGCTTGGGAAATTGGAAACTTGTCGGCAGCGCGGCGTATCGGCCTCGCGCGACCTGCCCTGTCGTGGTTCGAGCAGGTCGTAACCCGTTCCGGTGCCCGGCTGGCTGATCTTTGCCCCAAAGTTCTGATCGCCTCGACGGAACTGCCGGACGATTTGCACCGTGACCCCGCCGACCGCATCATCATCGCGACCGCCCGTGAATACGGGCTTCGGGTGGTGACGCGGGACCGCAAGATACTCGACTATGCCAACAAGGGCCATGTGATGGCCGTCGAATGCTGAACAACGAAAAGGACGACGGGCGTATTGCCCATCCTGTGAGGTAACCTGATGAAACCCATCCAACTGATTTCCCCGGTGGACGGCTCGGTCTATGCCGAGCGGATGCCGCTGTCGCCCGAAGCCGCCCGCGCCATGGCCGCCGCCGCCCGCGCCGCGCAGAAGCCCTGGGCCGCCCGCCCGCTTGCCGAACGCATCGCGCTCGTCAAACAGGGCGTCGCCAACCTCAACGCCATGTCGGCCCGCGTGGTCGAGGAGCTGGCCTGGCAGATGGGTCGCCCGACCCGCTTTGGCGGCGAGTTCGGCGGCGTCAATGCCCGCACCGATTACATGGCCGAGATCGCCGAGAAGACACTCGCCCCGGTGGTGATCGAGGACAGCGCCGCCTTCCGCCGCTACCTCGCGCGCGAGGCTCTGGGCGTCGTCTTCATCGTCGCCCCCTGGAACTATCCTTACCTGACCACGATCAACACCCTGGTCCCCGCCCTGATCGCGGGCAACACCGTGGTGCTGAAACATGCCTCCCAGACCATGCTGGTGGGCGAACGTCTGGCCGAGGCCTTCCATGCGGCTGGCATCCCGGCGGATGTCTTCCAGAACGTCGTGCTCGACCATGCCACGACCGAAAGCCTCATCGCCTCCCGCGCCTTCAACTTCGTCAACTTCACCGGCTCGGTCGGCGGCGGTCAGGCGATGGAGCGGGCGGCCGCGGGCACCTTCACGCCGCTTGGTCTTGAGCTTGGCGGCAAGGACCCGGGCTATGTCCGCGCCGATGCCAACCTCGATGCCGCCGTCGACACGCTGATGGATGGCGCGATGTTCAACGCCGGCCAATGCTGCTGCGGGATCGAGCGGATCTATGTCCACGAAAGCCTCTATGACGCCTTCGTCGAGAAGGCCGTGGCCTGGGTCAACGCCCTGAAGCTCGGCAACCCGTTTGAAGCCGACAGCACCCTCGGCCCAATGGCCAACAAGCGCTTCGCCAAAGTGGTGCGCGACCAGATCGCCGAAGCCATCGCCGCCGGTGCCAAGCCGCTGATCGACCCGGCGAACTTCCCCGCCGACGACGGCGGCGCCTATCTCGCGCCGCAGATCCTGGTCAATGTCGACCATTCGATGCGGGTGATGATGGAGGAGAGCTTCGGCCCGGTCGTCGGCATCATGAAGGTCAAGGACGATGCCGAGGCTCTGCGCTTGATGAACGACAGCCCCTATGGCCTGACCGCTTCGATCTGGACCCAGGATTACGACACTGCCGCCAGCCTTGGCGCGCAGGTCGAGACCGGCACCGTCTTCATGAACCGCGCCGATTACCTGGACCCGGCGCTCTGCTGGACCGGCTGCAAGGACACCGGACGCGGCGGCTCGCTTTCCTTCCTCGGGTTCCATTCGGTGACCCGTCCGAAATCCTACCATCTCAAGAAGGTGTGACCCATGACCACCCATAGCGTTCCGAACCGCAACTGGAACTACCCGACCCCGATCAAATTCGGCGTCGGCCGGATTGCCGAACTGGCCGAACATGTCAAAGCCGCGGGCCTGAAAAAGCCGCTTCTGGTGACCGACAAGGCCCTCGCCTCCCTCCCGATCACCGTGCAGGCGCTGGATATCCTCGAAGCCGCCGGCCTTGGCCGCGCGATCTTCTCCGAGGTTGACCCCAACCCGAACGAGAAGAACATGGCCGAGGGCATCGCCGTCTATCTCGCCGGCGGGCATGATGGCGTGATCGCCTTCGGCGGCGGCTCGGGTCTCGACCTCGGCAAGATGATCGCGCTGATGGCGCATCAGCGCAAAGACCTGAGCGTCTGGGACCTTGAGGATATAGACGACTGGTACACCCGCGCCGATGCCGACAAGATCGCCCCCATCGTCGCCGTGCCCACCACGGCGGGCACCGGGTCGGAAGTGGGCCGCGCCGGGGTTCTGACCAATTCGGCCACCCACAAGAAGAAAATCATCTTCCACCCGAAACTGATGCCGGTCATCACCATCTGCGACCCGGCCCTGACCGTAGGCATGCCGCGCTTCATCACCGCAGGCACGGGCATGGACGCGCTGGCGCATTGCCTCGAGGCCTATTGCTCGCCCTTCTACCATCCGATGAGCCAGGGCATCGCGCTGGAAGGCATGCGGCTGGTGTTCGAGAACCTGCCCAAGGTCTATGACAACCCCAACGACCTCGACGCCCGCGCCCATATGATGGCCGCCGCCGCCATGGGCGCCACCGCCTTCCAGAAGGGCCTCGGCGCGATCCACTCCCTGTCCCACCCGATCGGCGCGGTCTATGGCACCCACCACGGCACCACCAATGCCGTCGTCATGCCCATGGTCCTGGAGTTCAACCGCCCCGCCATCGAGGACCGGATCAAGGCCGCCGCCGCCTATATCGGCATCGAGGGCGGGTTCCAGGGCTTCCATGAGGCGATCCTCGAACTGCGCGCCAAGCTGAACATCCCGGCCCGGCTGGAGGATATGGGCGTGCTCTTCAAGGACCTCGACATGCTGACCGAGATGGCGCTGGAGGACCCTTCCTGCGGCGGCAACCCGATCGTGATGACGCGCGAAAACACCCGTGCGCTGTTCGACGCCTGCATGTAAGCTGATCCCGCCCCCCCTTTGAAACCGGGGTGGGCGGGACTTTGAGGGGCAATGATTCAGCACATTTCCAGTGACATCGCGATTATCGGGGCCGGGGTGGTCGGCCTGGCCATTGCCGAAAGTCTGGTGGCCGAGGGGTTGGAGGTCGTCCTCATCGACCCCAACGCGCCCGGCTCGGGGGCGAGTTACGGCAATGCCGGCACCATCGCCGATTACGCCGTCCTGCCGGTCGGCACGCCCGCTGTCCTGAAGAACCTGCCCTCGCTGCTGTTCAACCGCAACTCTCCCCTCGCGATCCGGCCCGGCGCCATGATGGCGCTGGCCCCCTGGCTCACCCGCTTTGCCCGCCAGTCCCTGCCCGGCCCGGCCGAGCGCAACGCCCGCGCCCTGGCCAGCCTTCTGTCCGGCGCCCGCAGCCTCTGGCATGACCTTGCCACCCGGATCGGCGGGCTGGATCTGATGGAGCAAGACGGCTGCCTTTACGTCTACGAGACCGAGAAGGCCTTCCGCGCCGCCGAGGCCGACATGGCCTTTCGCCGCAGCCTTGGGGTGGAGGTCGATCTGATCGACAGCCGCGACCTCGCCCATCTGGAGCCGAACCTGCCCGAGATGCCGGGGGCGGCCTTCTTCCCCGGCGCCTCCTTTCTGTCGGACCCGGGCGACATGGTCCACCGGCTGGCGCAATCGGCGCTGCAATATGCCGGGCATCTGACCGCAAGAGTCGATGTGCTGACCCGGCAGTTCGATGGGATCATCCTCGATGGCGAGGGGTTCCGGCTGCATGCCAAGCGGGTCATCATCGCCGCAGGTGCCCATTCGCGGCCTCTGGCGAAGATGGCCGGGGATGAGGTGCCGCTGGATACCGAGCGGGGCTATCACCTCGAATGGGACATGGAAGCGCCGATGCTGCACCGGCCCTGCTGCCCGACCTCGCGCGGGTTCTACCTTTGTCCAATGACCGGCCGCCTGCGGGTGGCGGGCACGGTGGAGCTGGGCGGGTTGACCGCCCCGCCCTCGCAGCATCGGCTCGACAAGCTGTTGCAGGGCGCGCGGGCGATCTTTCCCGACCTGCCCGAACCTTCGGCCAGCTGGATGGGCTTTCGCCCCTCGATGCCCGACAGCCTGCCGGTGATCGGGCCTTCGGCGTCGGGGCCGGAGATCATTCATGCCTATGGCCACGGCCATATCGGGCTGACCCTCGCCCCCATCACGGCGCGGATCGTGACCGACCTGATCCAGGGGCGCGCGCCCGAGCTGGATATCACCGCCTATCTGCCGAGCCGGTTCTGACGCACGATTTTTCTGCGAAAAATCGGAAGACCAGTTCTTCTGCGAAGAACCCTTCAGAATTTTCGCAGAAAATTCGCGCTCAAGATTTTTCGCCGAAAAATCTTGGCTTACAGCATCCCCGGCACCACCAGGTCCGGCGGCCGGTGTCCGTCGGCGAAAGTCTTGATATTAATGATGACCTTCTCGCCCATCTCGATCCTTCCCTCGATCGTGGCGGAGCCCATGTGCGGCAGCAGCACGACATTGGGCACTTCGGTCAGGCGGGGATTGAGGCGGCCGTTCTCGTAGACGTCAAGGCCGGCCCCCGCCAGTTCGCCCGCGCGCAACCCGCGGGTCAGGGCGTTCTCGTCGATCACCTCGCCACGCGAGGTGTTCACGATGACGGCGGTGGGCTTCATCAGCTTCAGCCGCCGCGCGTTCATCAGATGGAAGGTCGAGGGCGTATAGGGGCAGTTGACCGAGATGATATCCATCCGGGCCACCATCTGGTCGAGGCTTTCCCACCAGGTCGCCTCCAGCTCGGCCTCGATCTCGGGGCGCAGGCGGCGGCGGTTGTGGTAATGGACCTGGCAGCCGAAGGCCCGCGCCCGGCGGGCCACGGCCTGGCCGATCCGCCCCATGCCGAGGATGCCAAGCCGCCGCCCCGCCAGACGCCCGCCGAGAAAGGCCATCGGCGACCAACCCTGCCATTCGGTGGTGCGCATCGCGGTCAGGCCTTCCGGGATGCGGCGGGTCAGGCTGAGGATCAGGGCGATCGTCATGTCGGCGGTGTCTTCGGTCGACACGCCCGGCGTGTTGGAGACCAGAATCCCCCGGCTGCGCGCCGTCTGCACGTCAATGTGATCGACCCCGGCGCCGTAATTGGCGATCAACTTCAGCCGGGTTCCCGCCTGCCCGATCAGCCCCGCATCGATCTGGTCGCGGATCGAGGGCACCAGAACGTCGCAATCACGCATTGCCGCGGCGAGTTCCTCGCGGCTCATCTGCGTATCGGGGTCGCGCAGGGTGACATCGAAGAGCTCTTTCATCCGGGTTTCGACCACCGGTGGCAGATGCCGTGTCACCACAACAGACAAACGTGCAGATCCCATGATGCGCTCCCTCACTTCCCAACGCGGTCCATTGGTGGCAAAGTGACGCCAAGTGCTGCTGCGCACAAGGCCGTACCGGGCGCTGCCCGGCGGTCGGGACAACAAGACGCAGCCGCTTGAGGCAGGACTGACTTAAGGCAGGCGGCGCGGAACAGACATGAACTCCTTCATCCTATCGGCAGGGCTCGTGGCGGCACTTTTCGCCCTCGGGCCGGTCACACCCGCCGCCGCACAGGACGGCGGTGCCGCGCTGGAACAGCAGGTCGAGGGCGCCACCGACCCCGGCATCAACGGCGACGGCTCGGTCAAGGAAGACCCGAACCAGCCGCGCGATCCCGGCAAGGGCACCGTCACCAACCTGCCGATCCCGCGCTTCGTGACGCTGAAGGGCAACGAGGGCAATGCGCGGCGCGGTCCGGGCCTGACGCATCGCATCGACTGGGTCTTCACCCGCTCGGGCATGCCCTTGAAGATCACCGCCGAATACGAACACTGGCGCCGGGTCGAGGATGTCGATGGCGCGGGCGGCTGGATCCATTACTCGCTGTTGTCCGGAGTCCGCTCGGTTCTGGTGACCCAGGACATGGCTCAGGCCTATAGCCAGCCCGACGACAAGGCCGACGTGGTCTATCAGTCGGAACTCGGCGTGATCGGCAAGCTGTTGCAATGCCTGCCCGACTGGTGCCGCATCGCGGTGAATGGCGAAAAGGGCTGGGTCCATAAAAGCGCGATCTGGGGCGTGGACAAGGCCGAGATCTACCCCTGACCCGCGGCGCGGCGGCGCCTCGCAACTTTAACGATAAAGTGGCCCGCCCTGTGCGACCCGGCTTGCGGTGGCGCTGCGCCGGGTCTAGGAATTATGCAGACGAATAACAAGGCGCCGTCCGATGTCTGCCGACCGAAAACCCTATCGCCGCGAAACCGAGGACAAGCGCCGCGAGGCGCTGATCCTCGCCACGCTCGACCTGGTGTCGGAAGGCGGCGCGCGCAATGCGACGGTGCGCGCCATCGCCCAGCGCGCCGGGGTGACCGCGGGGCTGATCCGGCATTATTTCCAGACCAAGGAACAGCTGGTGGCCGCTGCCTACCAGCATCTGATGGAACGGATGACCGGCGACAGCGCCGCCGTGCTGAAGGCCGCCCCCGTGGACCCGCATGCAAGGCTCGCGGCCTTCGTCGCCGCCGCACTGAAGCCGCCGGTCGTCGACCCCGAGGCGCTGATCCTCTGGGCGACCTTCCTGCAGGAAACCCACCGCACCCCCGCCATGCGCGAGATCCATGTGCAGACCTACCTCGGCTTTCGCGACCGGCTGCAGAGCCTGATCGCCGATCTGCCGGGTCAGCGCGGCCCGGCAGAGCTGCGCCGTCTGGCCATCGCCTGCAATGCGGTCATCGACGGGCTGTGGATGGAGGGCAGCGCCCTGCCCGAAAGCTTCGCCCCCGGAGAGCTCGTGACGCTGGGCGTCCGCTCGGTGGGCGCGATGCTGGGGGTCGATCTGATGCATTACCTGCTGTTGTCCGAACCGATCCAGGCGGATTTCGGAACGCAATATTCCGTGGAGACCGGGCTTTGAGATATGCCAGCATCACCGAACGCCTCGCCGGACTGGGTGGCGCGAAATGGGAGATCCATGCCATGGCGCGGGCCATGGCCGGGACCGGGCAGGAGGTTCTGTCGCTGACCATCGGCGAGCCCGATGTGCCGCCGCCGCCCGAGCTTCTGGAGCGGATGGAACAGTCGCTCGAGGCCGGGCGCTTTGCCTATTCCAACGGCAGGGGCGAGCCGGGCCTGCTGGCCGCGCTGTCGGCACGTTACACCAAGCGCAGTGGGCGGCCGATCGGGCCCAACCAGATCATGGCCTTCCCCGGCACCCAGACGGCACTTTACGCCGTCCTGACCGGGCTGGTCGGCCCCGGCGACGAGGTTCTGGTCGGCGACCCGATGTATGCGACCTATGAGGCGGTGATCGCCGCCCCCGGTGCCCGCGCCGTGCCGGTGCCGCTGCATCCCGAACACGGCTTTCGCATCCAGGCCGAGGATGTCGAAGCCTGCATCACCCCGGCAAGCCGGGTCCTCTTGCTCAACACCCCGCACAACCCGACCGGCGCGGTCCTGACCGCCGAGGATATCCGCGCCCTTGGCCGCGTCGCCCGGCGGCACGACCTCTGGATCGTCTCCGACGAGGTCTATGAAGAGCTGATCTTCGGCGAGGGGGTCTTCGCCTCGCCGCTGGATCAGGCCGATCTGGCCGAACGGGTGGTGGTGGTCTCCTCGATCTCGAAATCCCACGCGGCGCCGGGCTTCAGGTCCGGCTGGGCGGTGGGCCCGGGCGAGTTCACCGCGCGCCTGCTGCCGGTGTCCGAGACCATGCTCTTCGGCAACCAGCCCTTCATCGCCGACATGACCGCGCTGGCGGTGTCACGCCCCTCGACCGTGGCGCGCGGCATGGCCGAACGCTTCGCCCGCCGCGCAAGGCTGATCCGCGCGGCTTTGCACGGCCAGAACGCCCTGCATGTCCATGAACCCGGCGCCGGCATGTTCACCGTGGTCGACATTCGCGCCACCGGCCTGACCGGCGAGGATTTCGCCCGCAGGCTTCTGATGGAAGAACGCGTCGCCGTCATGCCCGGCGAAAGCTTCGGCCCGGCGCTGAACGGCTGGCTGCGCCTCAGCCTGACCCGCCCGGATGACGAGATCGTCGAGGCCTGCCGCCGGATCGCCGCCTTTGCCTCCCGCCAGCTGAAAGGATCCTGAAGATGCGCACCGTCGGAGAACGTCTGGTCGAAGGTCTGGAGGCGCGCGGCGTCAGCACCGTCTTCGGCATCCCCGGGGTCCATACGGTGGAGCTTTACCGCGGCCTCTCGGGCTCGAAGATCCGCCATGTGACGGCGCGCCACGAACAGGGCTGCGCCTTCATGGCCGATGGCTATGCCAGGGTCTCGGGCCGGCCGGGGGTGGCCTTCGTGATCACCGGGCCGGGGCTGACCAATGCGCTGACGGCCATGGGCCAGAGCCGCGAGGATTCGGTGCCGGTCCTGGTGATCTCGGGCGTCAACCGGCGCGACAGCCTAGGGCGCGGCCTGGGACGACTGCACGAACTGCCCGATCAGCAGGCCATGGTGAGGACCCTTTGCCCGAGCCGGCAGATCACCAGCCCGGAAGAGGTCGGCCCGACGCTCGACTGGGCCTTCGCCCTTCTGACCAGCGGCCGCCCCGGCCCGGTCCATATCGAAGTGCCGACCGATGTGATGCCCCTGCCCTGCCCCGCCCTGCCCGCCCCTGCGACCCCGGCGCCCAAGGCCCTGCCGGCGGCGGCGGATCTGGTCCAGGCGGCCCGGCTTTTGAACGCGTCCAAGCGCCCGCTGATCCTCGCCGGCGGCGGTGCCCGTGGCCAGGAAGCGGCGCTGAAGGCCATGGCAGAGGCGCTGGACGCCCCGGTGATCCAGACCGTCAACGCCCGCGGCATGCTGCATGGCCACAGGCTCTGCATCCCGGCCTCGCCCAGCCTGGAACCGGTGCGCGACCTGATCCGCGGCGCCGACCGCATCCTCGCCATCGGGACCGAGATCGGCCAGACCGATTACGACATGTATGCCGATGACGGCGTGCCCGACCTCTCCGCGATGATCCGGATCGACACCGACGCGGCCCAGCTGGCCCGCCACAAATCCACCCTCAACCTGCAAGGCGATGCCGGGGCGACGCTGGCGGCCCTTCTGCCGGCGATCACGGCGCGTGAGGCCGATGGCAGCGCCCGCGCCGCAAGGACCCGCGCGGCCGCCCGCGCCATCCTCGGCGAACTGGCCGCCACCATGCCCGGCCAGCTCGACATGGTCGAGGCGATCCGCGCGGCCCTGCCGCAATGCCTGATCGTGGGCGACAGCACCCAGCCGGTCTATGCCGGAAACCTCTATTACGACCATGACCGGCCCGGCGGCTGGTTCAACGCCGCCACCGGCTTTGGCGCGCTCGGCTTCGGGCCCGGGGCGGCGGTCGGCGCCGCCATGGCCGCACCCGGCACCAAGGTCGTCTGCCTGATCGGCGACGGAGGCCTGCAATTCTCGCCCGGAGAGCTGCGCACGGCGGTGGATGAGCGCCTGCCGATCACCTTCCTCGTCTGGAACAACGCCGCCTTCCGCGAGATCGCCGAGGCCATGCGCGGCGCCAATACCGAGATCATCGGCTGCCACCCCTCGCCCCTGCGGATGGAACCCTTCGCCGCGGCCTGCGATCTGCCCTTCACCTCGGTGCCGCAGGAACCCGATGTGCTGCACTGGGCGCTGTCGCAACCCTGCGACGGCCCCCGCATGATCGAGGTGCGCGTCACCCTGTGACGTACTTCCTGCGATTTGCTCTTTGCCCAAATACTCCCGCCGGAGGCACCGATTTTTCGCAGAAAAATCGTCCTTCCGGCAGGCAGTCACGATTTTTCTGCGAAAAATCTGGCCCTTGCGTCAGGCGTTGCGCGCCAGTCGCGCTTCCAGCACGTCGAAGGGCAGGCCCGGCTCATCCTTGGCGCAGCGGATCACCAGGCTGGTCTTCACATTGGCGACATTCTCGGCCTTCAGAAGTTGCTCGGTCAGGAAGTTCTGGAAGGTCGACAGATCCGGCGCCACGCATTTCAGGATGAAGTCGATCTCGCCATTCAGCATGTGACACTCGCGCACCAGGGGCCAGGCGCGGCAGCGGCCCTCGAAAGTGGCGAGATCCGCCTCGGCCTGGCTCGACAGCCGCACCATCGCGAAGACCTGCACCTCGAAGCCCATCTCCCGCGCGTCGATATCGGCGTGGTAGCCGCGGATATAGCCTGACTCCTCCAGCGTGCGGACCCGGCGCAGGCAAGGCGGCGCCGAGATGCCGACCCGGCTCGCCAGCTCCACATTGGTCATCCGCCCATCGGCCTGCAACTCCGCCAGAATCTTGCGGTCAATCGGGTCGAGTTTCGAGACGGCCATGGAGCGCTCCTTCAATTTGCACTTTCGTATGCCGATAGCGGCTTTTGCGCAATATTGTTTCACCTTTGCGCAAGAAAAAGTCGCAAGACCCCGCAAGGCTGGCATGACATGCGGGCCCTTCCCCCAAGCCCCGGCATTGCCTATATCACAGCCTCGGAAAACCGGATGAGGGCGAAAATGGGCGAGACGCGGCATACCAAGGTTCTGATCATCGGCTCGGGTCCGGCGGGCTATACGGCGGCGGTCTATGCGTCGCGCGCGATGCTGCAGCCGATCCTGGTGCAGGGCCTGCAGCCCGGCGGCCAGCTGACCATCACCACCGAGGTCGAGAACTGGCCCGGCGATGTGCAGGTCCAGGGCCCCAACCTGATGGTCCGGATGGAAGAGCACGCCCGCGACATGGGGGCCGAGATCATCTCTGACTATATCACCAGCCTCGATCTGCAGAAGCGGCCCTTCACCGCCCAGTCGGACAGCGGCACGGTCTATACCGCCGATGCGGTGATCCTTGCGACCGGGGCCCAGGCGAAATGGCTCGGCCTGCCCTCGGAGGAGAAGTTCAAGGGCTTTGGCGTTTCGGCCTGCGCCACCTGCGACGGGTTCTTCTACCGCGGCAAGGAGGTCGTGGTGATCGGTGGCGGCAATACCGCGGTGGAAGAGGCTTTGTTCCTGACCAATTTCGCCTCCAAGGTCACGCTGATCCACCGCCGCGACTCCTTGCGCGCCGAAAAGATCCTGCAGGACCGGCTTTTCAAGCATCCCAAGATCTCGCTTCTCTGGAACAGCGAAGTGACCGAGGTTCTGGGCACCGACGAGCCCTCCTCCGTCACCGCCGTGCGCACCCGCAACCTGCAGACGGGCGAGGTCAAGGACGTGCCCTGCCATGGCTTCTTCGTTGCCATCGGCCATGCGCCGGCCTCGGAACTGGTGAAGGACCAGCTGCCCCTGCACAATGGCGGCTATGTCCAGGTCGAGCCGGGCAGCACCCGCACCGCCATCCCCGGCGTCTTCGCCGCGGGCGATCTGACCGACCATGTCTACCGTCAGGCCGTCACTTCGGCCGGGATGGGCTGCATGGCGGCGCTCGACGCCGAACGCTGGCTGTCGGGCCACTGACGCAAACCGGCTTGCGCGCCCCTTGAGGCCGCGCAAGCCCCCGCACGCGGCCAGGGCGCGTGTCTTTCTGGAAGACCCCTGCCGATCTGAAATGCGCGGATCGGCGCGAACCTTCTTCCTCCTTCTTTCCTTCGACCAAAAAACTGGCCCCGATCAGCGGGATTTTGCGGCATTTTCGCCCTTTTTCTCAGGAACGGCGCCCTTCGGCTTGATTGTTCGGCGCATTCCGGGTCAAAAGCCGCTGCAACGGGCGGCAGGCGCTGCCCTTCTGGTTGTCCTAAAAGCGAGCTCCTGATGTCGATTTCCAACCACGCCCCGATTCCCGATCTCTATGTTTCCGCGTCGGATGCCGCCCGCCTGAAGGTCGAGGCCGGCTCCATGCCCTCCTGGGATCTGACGGCCCGCCAGGCCTGCGATCTGGAGCTTTTGATGAATGGCGGCTTCAGCCCGCTCAAAGGGTTCAACACCGAGGCCGATTACAACAACGTCGTCGAGAACATGCGTCTTGCCGATGGCACGCTGTGGCCGATGCCGATAACGCTGGACGTGTCGGAAAAGTTTGCCGAGGGCGTCGCCCCGGGCACCAAGATCGCGCTGCGCGATGCCGAGGGTGTCATTCTGGCCGTGATGACCGTTTCGGACAAATGGGTGCCCAACAAGAAGCTCGAGGCCGAGAAGGTCTTTGGCTATGGCGCCGATGACCTTGCCCATCCGGCGATCAACTATCTGCACAATGTCGCAGGCCCGGTCTACCTCGGCGGCCCGATCGAAGGGCTGCAGGCCCCGGTCCACTACGATTTCAAGGCCCGTCGCGACACGCCGAACGAATTGCGCGCCTATTTCAAGAAGCTGGGCTGGGAAAAGGTCGTGGCCTTCCAGACCCGCAACCCGCTGCACCGCGCCCACCAGGAGCTGACCTTCCGCGCCGCCAAGGAAGCCCAGGCCAACCTCTTGATCCACCCGGTCGTCGGCATGACCAAGCCGGGCGACGTGGACCACTTCACCCGCGTCCGCTGCTACGAGGCGGTGCTGGACAAGTATCCGCAGTCGACCACCACCATGTCGCTCTTGAACCTCGCCATGCGCATGGCCGGCCCGCGTGAGGCCGTCTGGCACGGGCTGATCCGCAAGAACCACGGCGTCACCCACTTCATCGTCGGCCGTGACCATGCCGGCCCGGGCAAGAACTCCCAGGGCAAGGATTTCTACGGTCCCTATGACGCGCAAGAGCTCTTCACCAAATACGAATCCGAAATCGGCGTGAAGATGGTCGACTTCAAGCACATGGTCTATGTGCAGGAACGTGACCAGTACTACCCCGCCAACGAAGTGCCGGAAGGCTGCACGGTTCTGGACATTTCCGGCACCGAACTGCGCCGCCGCCTGCGCGAAGGTCTGGACATCCCGGCCTGGTTCTCTTTCCCGGAAGTCGTCGCGCAGCTGCGCAAGACCTCGCCGGCGCGCGACAAGCAGGGCTTCACCGTCTTCTTCACCGGCCTGTCCGGCTCGGGCAAGTCGACCATCGCCAATGCGCTGATGGTCAAGCTGATGGAAATGGGCGGCCGTCCGACCACCATTCTGGACGGTGACGTGGTGCGCAAGCATCTGTCCTCGGAACTCGGCTTCTCGAAAGAGCACCGCGACATCAATATCCGCCGCATCGGCTATGTCGCCTCCGAGATCACCAAGAACGGCGGCATCGCGATCTGCGCGCCGATTGCGCCCTATACCGCGACCCGCCGCGCCGTGCGCGAGATGGTCGAGGCCTATGGCGCCTTCATCGAAGTGCATGTCGCGACCTCGGTCGAGGATTGCGAAAAGCGCGACCGCAAGGGCCTCTACAAGCTGGCCCGCGAAGGCAAGATCAAGGAATTCACCGGGATCTCCGACCCCTATGAAGTCCCGACCAATGCCGAGCTGGTGCTGGCCACCACCGGGGTCGAGGTCGACCATTGCGCGCATCAGGTCATCCTGAAGCTGGAGCAGATGGGCCTGATCAAGGGCTGATCCCGCGTCCTTCGCCGGAAAGATCAGACGCCGCCCCGAGGTTCAGGGCGGCGTTTTGCATGAGGGGGAGGAAGGATGCGCATTCTGGCTTTGTCTGGCAGCCTGCGGGCGGCTTCGACCAACACCGCCCTGTTGCACGCGCTGGCGCGGGCGGCCGAGCCGCCGCTGCGGGTGGAAGTCTGGACTGGCCTTGCCAGCCTGCCCGCCTTCTCACCCGATCTTGAGGGTGACCTCACGCCCGCCCCGGTGCTGGCCTTTGCGGCAGAGGTGGCGGCGGCCGATGGGCTGGTGATCGCCTGCCCGGAATATGTCCATGCCCTGCCAGGCGCCTTCAAGAACGCGCTGGACTGGCTGGTCTCGCGCCCCGAGCTTACGGCCAAGCCGATCGCCCTGATCCACGCCTCGCACCGGGGCGAGGATGTGCTGGCCGATCTGCGCCGGGTGTTGGCCACCGTCTCCTCGGGCTTTGCGCCCGAGGTCTTTGCGCGCTTTCCACAAGGCAAGCGCAGCCCCGCCGAGGTGGAGGCTGCGATGGCCGAGCCGGGACAGGTGGCAGAACTGCGCGCCTATCTCGCCCGCTTTGCCGATCACATAAGGATCAGCGCAGCGGGGTCATCTTGCTGAGGACGCGGTCCTTCAGGACATAGTGGTGGAAGATCGCCACGGCGGCATGGCCCAGGATGAAGACCATCAGCACATTCATCAGCAGCACATGCAGATCGCCGGTGCTGTCGGTCATGCCGAACCAGGTCACCGCGCCAAGGACCGGCACCGCCAGCATCAGAAGGTAAAGCACCAGATGCCCCGCCTCCGCCGCCCTTGTGGCAAGGGTCTTCGGCCCTTCGAGTGCGGGCGCGCCGGTCATCAGGCGCACCACGATGCGCAACAGCACCAGCGCCAGCAACAGCGTGCCCGCCCAGACATGCCAGACCGGCGTCAAGCCAAGGACCGGGTCGCCGGCCAGACGGGCATCCAGCGCCTCGCCCATGCCCTCGGAGATGAAGTAGTTTGCCGCAATCAACAGGGCAACCGCCCAGTGAAGCCCGATCTGTACGCCGCTATATGCTGTTCTGGAGGCCATTCTCGTCTTCCTTCGGGATCTGGCAGGGTGCGGCCTGTCCGCCCCTGTTCCGTTGTTCTGCTACTGCATAAAGCGTGGCCGTGCAGATGCAGCAATATCCCGGAAGGCTTAAGAAATCGGCGAAATCGCCCCTATAACTCCAGTTTTAGGGGGATATTCTGCTCGGCATTCTGCTTATCCGCGCCGAGCAGACCTTGTTTTACAGGGCCAGGGCCGCCTCAGTGCACCGAGACCGGCGCCATGTCGTTCTGGCGGGCCAGTGCGAAGGCAAGCTTGCGGTCGGCCACCAGGGCCAGCCTTTCGCCATCGGGGCGGTGCACGGCATAAAGCGTCTTGAACCCCTCGGCCTGTTGTTGCAGCTCGGCCGACAGATCGGCCACCGCGACCGGGCGCACATAGACGATGGCGCGCTCCGCGACCAGGTCAGCGCCCGGCAGATTGTCGAATTTCACATCCATGATCTTGCCCTTTCACTTCGAACCAATGCGGATGGTTTGCACCACCGTCTCGGGCGCCTGCCGATGCAGATCGACATGCAGAAGCCCATGTTCCAGATCGGCGCCGCCGACCTCCACCCCATCCGCCAGCACGAAGCTGCGCTGGAAGGCGCGGGCGGCGATGCCACGGTGCAGATAGACGCGGTCCACGATATCCTCGGCCTGACGTCCGCGGATCACCAGCTGGCGATCCTCCACGGTGATCTGCAGGTCCTCCTCGCGGAAACCGGCGACGGCCAGGGTGATGCGGTAGGTATTGTCCGAGGTCGCCTCGATGTTGAAGGGCGGGTAGCCCTCCGAGGCGGTCTTGGCGGTACGCTCGACCAGTCTTTCAAGCTGTTCAAAGCCCAGAAGATAGGGATGGGCGCCAAAAGTCAGTTTTGTCATGCTCATGTCCTTTCGCAAGCGACATATCCGGGCGGACCCCGAAGGCATCCGCATGGGTGAAATATGGGGCGGCGGGGCGCGGGCTGCAAGAGGGGGATCGCCCGGGCGCGGGCGGGAAGAAATCTGCGCTGAGGCGTTCATTTCCCTGCTGAATTTTCGCCCAGACGCGACGAATCATTGTATCATGTCGGGCATGACATCCTTTTTCCGCGACCCGCCCATGAATGCCTCGAACGAGTTGAACTTTGACGAAATGCTGCGCATCCGTCTGGAAGTGCTGCGGCGTGAGCATCGTGATCTGGATGAGGCCGTCCATGCCCTGGAACTCTCCGGCCGCCCGGATCAGCTGACCCTGCGCCGGCTGAAAAAGCAGAAACTGTCCTTGAAAGACCAGATCGTGAAGATCGAGGACGACATGATCCCCGATATCATCGCCTGAACCGCCGGACCAGGGCGCAGGTCTCCGGGTGTAGGATGGGCAATCTGCCCATCTTGCCGGACCGTCGTGGCCGGACGGGGCGCGTGATCCTCTCTCTTGCCCTGAACCCCTCCCCAGTATAATTCGACCCATCACCTTGGAGGGGCCGATGGGCGTTCAGGTCGCAATTATCATGGGCAGCCAGTCCGACTGGCCGACGATGAAGGAAGCAGCCCTCGTGCTGGATCAGCTGGGCGTGGCTTACGAGGCCAAGATCGTCTCGGCCCACCGCACGCCGGACCGGCTGTGGGATTTCGGCAAAAGCGCCGTCGCCCGCGGCTTGCAGGTGATCATCGCCGGTGCCGGGGGGGCTGCGCATCTGCCGGGCATGATGGCCTCCAAGACCAGGGTGCCGGTGATCGGTGTGCCGATCCAGACCCGGGCCCTCTCCGGCGTCGACAGTCTTTATTCCATCGTCCAGATGCCCAAGGGCTATCCGGTCGGCACCATGGCCATCGGCGCCGCGGGTGCGGCCAATGCGGGCCTGATGGCGGCGGGAATCCTCGCCCTCAACGATGCCGACCTCGCCGCAAGGCTCGACGCCTGGCGCGAGGCGCTTTCCGCCTCGATCCCGGAGGAGCCGAAAGATGAGTGAACTGCCGCAAGGATCGGTCATCGGCATTCTCGGCGGCGGGCAACTCGGCCGGATGCTGTCGGTTGCAGCCTCGCGCCTTGGCTTTCGCTGCCATATCTATGAACCCGGCGCCAATCCTCCGGCGGGCGAGGTGGCCCATGCGGTGACCACGGCACCTTACGAGGATGAAGCCGCCCTGCGCGCCTTTGCCGCCAGCGTCGATGTCATCACCTACGAGTTCGAGAATGTGCCGACCTCGGCGCTCGACCTTCTGGAAAGCCTCAAGCCGATCCGCCCGAACCGAAAGGCGCTGGCGACCTCGCAGGACCGGATGCTGGAGAAGGATTTCCTCACCTCCCTCGGCCTGCCGACCGCGCCCTATGCCGAGGTCGCCACCCCCGCCGATCTGGAGGCCGCGATTGCCACGGTCGGCACGCCGTCGATCCTGAAGACCACCCGGCTTGGCTATGACGGCAAGGGCCAGGTCCGCCTCCCCTCCCCCGATGCGGCCGAGGCGGCCAGGCTCGGCATGACGCAGCCTTGCGTGCTGGAAGGTTTCGTGACCTTCAGCCACGAGGTTTCCGTCATCGCGGCACGCGGCCTTGACGGTTCGGTCGCCTGTTTCGACCCCGGCGAGAATGTCCACAAGGACGGCATCCTGCGCACCACCACGGTTCCGGCCAAGCTGACCCCCGGCCAGCGCACCGATGCGATCCTGCTTGCGGCCAAGATCCTCAACGCGCTCGATTATGTCGGCGTGCTGGGGGTGGAGTTGTTCGTCACCGCAGAGGGCCTTATCGTCAACGAGATCGCCCCCCGAGTCCACAACTCCGGCCACTGGACGCAGAACGGCTGCGCGGTGGACCAGTTCGAACAGCATATCCGCGCCGTGACCGGCTGGCCTCTGGGTGACGGCTCGCGCCATTCCGATGTGGTGATGGAAAACCTGATCGGCGATGACGTTCTCAAGGTCCCCGCCATCGCGCGCGAGCGTCACGCCGCCCTGCACCTTTACGGCAAGGGCGCGCCGCGTCCGGGCCGCAAGATGGGCCATGTCAACCGGGTGAAACCGGCGAAGTGAGGCTCAGGCCTCGGGTGTGTCGGTATCCTCGATGCCCTGGGCCAGATTCTCGCGCGCGCTGCGGGCGAGGGCCGCATAGCGGCGGCGGAAGTCCTGCAGATGGACTTCCTCCAGCTCCTCCAGATCCATCAAGGCGTTATGGGCGCCCTTGGTGACCCGGATCAGCTCGTCCAGCTTGATCTGGATCGCCTTGGTGTCGCTGTTCTGGGTGTTCTGGATCAGGAAGACCATCAGGAAGGTGACTATCGTGGTGCCGGTGTTGATCACCAGCTGCCAGGTGTCGGAAAAGCCGAAGATCGGGCCGGTCACGATCCAGACCAGGATGACGCCGGCGGCGAGCATGAAGGCGGCCGGGCGTCCGGATTGCTGGGCGATGGCGCGGGCAATGGCGGCATAATGAAAGGGCATCGGCGGACCTGTGAAAGGAAGGGCTATGGCGTCGTTCTACGCCCTTCCGGCCCCGGCGCAATCAAGGATGCAAGGGCGCCGCGCCAGGTCATCCCCGGGGCAAAGGCGCCGGTGGCAAGGAAAGCAAGGGTTTGCGCGATCACCTCGGGCGAGTTCATCATGAAGGTGTGACTGGCCGGCAGGGTCAGATGCGCCTTCATGCCCGCGACCTTGGTCGAGGCGACCGAGACCGTGCCATCATCCGGCCCCGGCAGCATCCGCGAGAAGATGGGGTTGAGCGATCTTGTCCCGGCAATCACCCCCAGTTCGAAATCCGCCGGTGGCAGGCTGCGCGGCACCGAGCCGGGGCCTGTGCCCAGCTCTCCCCCCGCCGGGCCATTGACCCAGCGGAAGGCCGCCATGCCCCCCATCGCATCCACCACTTCCGAGCCCTGGTTGGGCGGGGCCAGCATCACCACCCGGCCCAGATTCTCCGGCCGGTTGTCGCGCAGCCACAGCCGCAAGAGGATGCCGCCCATCGAATGGGTGACGAAATGCACCTGCCCCCCCGGCGCACAGCGCGCAACGCGCGTGCCCACCCCTTCGGCCAGTTCGGCCAGCGTGGCCCGGGTCGAGGGATAGCTTTCGTTGATCACCTGATAGCCCCGCGCCCGCAAGGCGGCATCCATCAGCACCAGCGAAGCCTCGGTCCGCGCCAGCCCATGCAACAGCACGACGCAATCGGCACTGGCGGGCTTGGTCCCGAGTGCGGCAAGGGTGGTCAGGAACAGGGCGGCAGAGCGGCGCATTCCCCCTGATATGTCCCGCTGCCGCCCCGGCGCAAGGGCAAGGCGTGCCGGCTTGCCCGCGTCGGCGGCCAAGGCTATGCCAAGCCGGCGCAGGGCCTGAAGGAGAATGCGATGCCAGCGATCACGCGACCGGCCCGACCGCTCCAGGGCGCCGCCTTCATGGTGCTGGCGGGCCTGTGCTTTGCGGCGGCCAATGCGGTGACCTTCAAGGTCACAGCCTTTCTCGGCTTTCGGCCACAGTCCGATGCCTTCTGGCAATATGCGATCGCCACGCTCTTCTCGCTGCCCTACCTCTGGCGCGCGGGCATCGCGGGCCTGCGCAGCCGCCATCCCGGCCTGCACCTGATCCGCGTGCTTCTGTCGGCCCTTGGCGTGCAAGCCTTTACCGCCGCCTTTGCCAGCGGCATGGCGGTCTGGCATGTGGTGGCGCTGGTGATGACCTCGCCCTTCTTCGTGCTCTTGGGGGCCAGGATGTTTCTGGGCGAGGCGGTGTCGCCCCACCGCTGGATCGCGGCCGGGATCGGCTTTGCCGGGGCGATGGTCCTCTTGCGGCCCTGGGAGGGCGGGATGACCCTGAGCGCGCTTTACCCGCTGGCGGCAGCGCTTCTTTGGGGCGCAGCCTCGCTGATCACCAAGCGCCTGACGCGGGACGAGACGCAAAGCGCCATCACGCTCTGGCTTCTGGTGCTTTTGACGCCGATCAACGGGGTTCTGTCCTGGCAGGCCGGGTTCGAACTGCCCTCGGGCGAGGTGCTGGCGCTGTTGCTGGCCGGCGGGGTGATGATCTACGGCGCGCAGCATTTCCTGACGCTGAGCTATGCGGCGGCGGATGCGGGCTTTGTGCAACCCTTTGACGATCTGAAGCTTTTCTCCAACATCTTCGTCAGCTGGCTGATCTTCGGCGATGTGCCGCGGGGCAGCTACTGGCTGGGCATCGCGCTGATCCTCGTCGGCTCGACCTATCTTCTGTGGTCCGAGCGGCGGCAAGAGAGGGCCGCGGCCTTTGCATAAAAGCTGGACAAACGCGCCCTGACGCTTAAGCCTGAGGCATGGCCCCCAGATCCCCCCGCCTTGCCGCCCGTGCCCTGATCCTGCAAGAGAACCGGCTTCTCTTGGTCAATGCCTTCCCCGGCGGCAGGTCGGATCTGTGGTGCGCGCCCGGTGGCGGGGTCGAGGCCGGCGCCTCGCTGCATGCCAATCTGATCCGCGAGGTGCATGAGGAGACCGGCCTGCGGATCAGCGTCGGCGCCCCGGCCCTGATCAACGAATTCCACGACCCGGCGAGCGGCTTTCACCAGGTCGACATCTTCTTCCGCTGCACGGTGACCGGGGGAGAGATCGATCAGCGCTGGCGTGACCCGGCGCGCGTGGTGACCGACCGCCGCTTCTTCTCGCAGGCGGAGCTGCGCCAGCGGATGATCCGGTTCAAGCCCGACAGCCTGGTGCAGGTGGCCTGGGAGGACAGCGGCCTGACCTATGACCCGCTGGAGCGGCTGGTGCGATGAGCCGGGCCTTCGTGAAAGAGGGTGATGGCGGGCTCGACCCCCTGCCCGATCTGCCGCTGTCGCCGCATCCGAATTATGTGACGCCGCGCGGATTGGTGGCGCTGCAGGACCGGCTGCGCGCCCGCCAGGCCGATCTGGCGGCGCTGAAGTCCAGGGCCGACAGGCTCGACAAACTCCCCGAGGCGGCAGCCGAACGCGACATCAGGTATCT
The DNA here is from genome assembly GCF_056406375.1 of Rhodobacter sp. P1_C2. Classification (NCBI taxonomy): domain Bacteria; kingdom Pseudomonadati; phylum Pseudomonadota; class Alphaproteobacteria; order Rhodobacterales; genus Rhodobacter; species Rhodobacter sp. P1_C2. The sequence goes on along the minus strand of NZ_JBFUAG010000004.1, from coordinate 230,698 downwards.
CGAGGCCCGGCTGCGCAGCGCGATCCCGGTCGATATTGCAGCACAAGGGGTGGAAACCGTGGCCTTCGGCCATCTGGTCACCGTCGCAGCCGAAGACGGCACGACCGCGCGCTACGAGATCACCGGCGAGGACGAGGCCGATCCAGCACAGGGCCGCATCGCGCCGCAATCGCCGCTGGCGCGCGCCTTGATCGGCGCCTCGATCGGCGATAGCGTCAGCTGGCGCAAACCCTCCGGCGCGGTCGATCTGGAGATCCTCGCGATAGAATGCCCAAACCAGCCCTGATCCGCCGTCTTGAGCCCCTTGCCGACCGCCCCGCCGTGGCCGATATGCTGCGCGAGGCGCAGGATTATTACCTGCTCTGGCGCGGCCACCCGCCCGGCGCGGTGGAGGTCGAGGAGGTCTTCACCGCCGGCCCGCCCAGCTGCGACGCCGCCCGCTCGCAACGGCTTGGCCTCTTTCTCGCAGGTCAGCTGAGCGGGGTGGCAGAACTCTCCTTCGGCTATCCCGCGCCGCAGGATGCCTACCTCGGCCTGATGATCCTCGCCCCGCGCGCCAGAAGCGCCGGTCTCGGCGCCGCCTTCTACGCCCATGTCGAGGCCGAGGCCCGCGCCAGCGCCTGCCCGCAGATCTGCCTTGCTGTCCTCGAAGCCAACCCACGCGGCCGCGCCTTCTGGGAACGCATGGGCTTTGCCGCCACCGGCATCTTCCGCGATGACGCCGAAACCGGTCACCGCATCCACCGTCTGGCCAAACCGCTCTGACCGGTGGGCGCGCGGCGGCTCCGGCCACGGGGGACTGCCGTCCCCCGCACCCCCTGCCTCAAGGGGAGGCACGCCTCCCCTTGAGAAACCCCAGTGGATATTTGCGCCAGTATGAAAGGGGCAAGATCGCCTCCGGCTTTCACACTGGGGCAAATATCCCCGCCGGAGGCACACCCGAGCCGGTTGGCCGCAGGCCAGAGGCGAGACAAGGTCTTGCGCCGCAGGCGCGCCTTTTGACAGGAAAAAGGGCGCCCCGGGGGACGCCCTTTCCGTATGTGCCTTTGGGCGGCAGCAGATTACATCATGCCGTCCATGCCGCCCATGCCGCCCATGCCGCCGGCGCCGCCCATGCCGCCAGCCGACTTCGGCTCGGGGCGATCGGCGATCATTGCTTCGGTGGTGATGAGCAGCGAGGCGATCGAGGCCGCATCTTCCAGCGCGGTGCGGGTCACTTTGGCCGGGTCGATCACGCCGAAAGCGAACATGTCGCCATATTCTTCGGTCTGAGCGTTGAAGCCAAAGGTCGGGTCGGTGGATTCGCGCACCTTGCCGGCCACGACAGCGCCATCGACGCCAGCGTTTTCAGCGATCTGGCGCAGCGGAGCTTCCAGGGCGCGACGCACGATGGAAATGCCGTTCTGCTGGTCGGAGTTGGCGCCGACGAGGTCATGCAGCACTTTCGCCGCCTGGACCAGGGCCACGCCACCGCCGACGACGATGCCTTCCTGCACGGCCGCACGGGTCGCGTTCAGGGCGTCGTCCACGCGGTCCTTGCGCTCTTTCACTTCGATCTCGGTCATGCCGCCGACGCGGATCACCGCAACGCCGCCAGCCAGTTTGGCCACGCGCTCTTGCAGCTTTTCCTTGTCGTAGTCCGAGGTGGTTTCCTCGATCTGGGTGCGGATCTGGGCGACACGCGCTTCGATCTCGGCCTTGGCGCCAGCGCCGTCAACGACGGTGGTGTTGTCCTTGGTGATCGAGACTTTCTTGGCACGGCCCAGCATGTCGATGGTGACCGACTCCAGCTTCATGCCGAGGTCTTCCGAGATGACCTGGCCGCCGGTCAGGATCGCGATGTCCTGCAGCATGGCCTTGCGACGGTCGCCGAAGCCCGGAGCCTTGACGGCGGCGATCTTCAATCCGCCACGCAGCTTGTTGACCACGAGGGTCGCCAGCGCTTCGCCTTCGACGTCTTCCGAGATGATGAGCAGCGGGCGCTGCGACTGGATCACCGCTTCCAGCAGCGGGACCATCGGCTGCAGCGAGGAGAGCTTCTTCTCGTGCAGCAGGATGAACACGTCTTCCAGATCGGCGGTCATCTTGTCGGCGTTGGTCACGAAGTAGGGCGACAGGTAGCCGCGGTCGAACTGCATGCCTTCGACGACTTCGACTTCGGTCTCGAGACCCTTGTTTTCTTCGACGGTGATCACACCCTCGTTGCCGACGCGCTGCATCGCATCAGCGATGAAACGGCCGATCTGGGCTTCGCCGTTGGCCGAGATGGTGCCGACTTGCGCCACTTCGTCCGAGTCCTTGACCGGGCGGGCCGCCGCCTTGATCGCCGCGACAACCTTGGAGGTCGCCATGTCGATGCCGCGCTTCAGGTCCATCGGGTTCATGCCGGCCGCGACGGCCTTCATGCCTTCGCGAACGATGGCTTGGGCCAGAACGGTGGCGGTGGTGGTGCCGTCGCCAGCTTCGTCATTGGTGCGGGAAGCGACTTCCTTCACCATCTGGGCGCCCATGTTCTCGAACTTGTCGGCCAGTTCGATTTCCTTGGCAACCGTCACACCGTCCTTGGTGATGCGCGGAGCGCCGAAGGACTTGTCGATGACCACGTTGCGGCCTTTCGGGCCCAGGGTCACCTTCACAGCGTCAGCCAGGATGTTCACGCCGCGCAGCATGCGGTCGCGGGCGTCGGTGTCAAAACGTACGTCTTTAGCAGCCATTGTGCTAACTCCCGTTTGAATGGATGGATGGAAGGCGGGCGGCGCCCGCCGGACCGGAAAGGCGACTTAGGAGATAATCCCCATGATGTCGCTTTCCTTCATGATCAGCAGTTCTTCGCCGTCCAGCGTCACTTCGGTGCCCGACCATTTGCCGAACAGGATGCGGTCGCCAGCCTTGACGGAGGGTGCGATCAGCTCGCCCGAATCCTTGCGCGCGCCTTCGCCAACGGAAACGATCTCGCCTTCAGCGGGCTTTTCCTTGGCGCTTTCCGGAATGATCAGGCCGCCCTTGGTTTTTTCGGTTGCGGCGATACGCTTGACCAGCACGCGGTCATGAAGCGGTTTGAAAGCCATCTGGTAACACTCCCTAGGTTCCAGGTTAATCTCGATTAGCACTCACGCACGTCGAGTGCTAACGACGCTTGAGGTAGGCATTTCGCGTGAGTCTGTCAACTGCCAAGGCATGAAAAACTGACCGATCAGCGGCGGAAGGTCGCTGGAAAAAACCCGGCCGGAGCGGGGGCTCCGGCCGGGTGGGACTGTTCAGCGAAGGGTGCCGCGCGGGCAGCGCTCAGATCACCAGGAAATCGGCATTGGTCAGCGCGAGGTTGGCATTGAGCACGGCAAACAGCACCGAACTGCCCGCACCATTGCCGTCGGCATCGTAGTAGAGGTTGCCGGTGTCGGTCTCGTAGATGATCCGGTCGGAGCCATCCGCCGCGAGGCCCGAGGCATTGGCCACGAAGGCCGAGGCCGCCAGAGCCCCGGTGCCGATTCCCGAAAAGATTGCATCGGCCAGGCGGATCGTGTCGTCGGCCACGTTGAAATCGGTGATGCGGTCGACATTGTCGATGCCGAATTCGGTATTGAAGACAAAGGCATCGGTGCCCGACCCGCCGGTCAGCCGGTCTGCCCCGGCGCCCCCGGTCAGCACATCGGACCCCGCGCCGCCGATCAGCGTGTCATTGCCGAAGCCGCCGCTCAGGGCGTTGTTCTGGGTGTTGCCGGTCAGCAGGTCGTCGCCATCGCCCGAGACGACATTCTCGATCGCGACCAGCTTGTCGAGGCCCTGCCCGGTGTCCTGTGCGTCGGTCAGGTTCAGATCGACGGTGATCTTGTCGGTGCCGACGAAGATCGCCGTATCGCTGCCATTGCCGCCGTTGATCAGGTCATCGCCGGTCCCGCCGGTCAGCGAATCCGCGCCATTGCCGCCGAAGAGCGAGTCGTTGCCGGCGCTGCCGTTCAGGGCGTTGTTGTATTCGTCGCCGCTCAGCTTGTCGTCATTGACCGAGCCGGTGAGGTTCTCGATGCTCGACCGCGTGGTGTTACCGATCCGCACGAAAGTGTCATAGCCCGCGGCCCGGGTGTTCTGCGCGCCGATGATGGAAAGGTCCGCCACGACGCCGCCCGCGCCCTCCTTGACGTTCTGGTAGGACACCGTGTCCGCCCCGTTGCCGCCGTCAAAGGCGTTGCGGCGCAGATCGCCGATCATCAGATCGTCATAGGCGCTGCCGGTGATGTTCTCGAAGTTGAGGACGGTGTCGACGATGGCGCCCGCGACGGCGGTCTGCGAGGTCAGATCGACGGTCACCGCCACGGTCGAGGCGGCATAGGAGACGGTATCGACCCCGGCCAGACCATCGAGGATGTTCGCCCCCTCGTTGCCCGCCAAGAGGTCGTTGTAGTTGCTGCCGGTCAGGTTCTCGAAGTTCGAGATGGTGTCGGTGCCCGAACCGCCGGTGGACTGCGCCCCGGTCAGCGACAGATCCAACGTGATGCCGGAGGTGGCGCCGAATTCGTAAGAGATCGTGTCGCCCTTCAGCCCGGTGGTCGTCTGCTGGCCGCCGCCGTCCACCACGTTGTCGCCGATATTGACCCAGACGAAGTTGTTGAGCCCGTTGCCATTGCCGTTCAGCGCATTGGTGCCCATCAGCCGCAGATTCTCGATCGAGGAGGCGAGGTTGTGGTTGATATAGGTCATCACCAGATCGGTGCCCGAGCTGTCGCTGATCTCGTCGCCGAGGTTGTCGATCACATAGGTGTCGTTGCCCGCCCCGCCGTCCATCTTGTCGGCCCCGGCGCGGCCATCGAGGAAGTTGGCGCTGGAATTGCCGAAAAGCCGGTTTTCGAGGTTGTTGCCGATGCCATTGGCGGCAGAGCCGTCGAGGTAGAGATATTCCACATTTGCCGTCAGCCGGTAGGACACGGTCGAATGCACCGTGTCGATGCCTTCCGTCGAACCTGCCTGTTCGATCACCACATCGGCGCCATCGACGTAATAGGTGTCATTGCCCTTGCCGCCGGTCAGCACATCGGCTCCGGCGCCGCCGTCCAGCACGTTGTTGCCGGCATTGCCGGTCAGCTCGTCGCTGAAGCCGCTGCCGGTCAGGTTCTCGATCCCGATCAGCTTGTCAAAGCCCGAGCCCTGGGTGTCCTGGAAGCCGGTGATGTTCAGATCGACGATCACCCCGGCGGTGGAGACGGCATTGACCGTGGTCACGGTGGTCAGGCTGGACAGGACGAGGCCGGTGAGGTTGACGCTGGCATAGGACACCGTGTCGATGCCGCCCTGCCCGTCCAGCACATTGTTGCCGGCATTGGCGAAAAGCGTGTTGTTCAGCGCATTGCCGGTCGCATTGAGATCGGCGGTGCCGAGCAGCCGCAGGTTTTCGACATTGTCGCCCAGCACATAGCTGATCGTGCTGGCCACGAGGTCGATCTGCGCCACGCTGTTGGAGCTTTCGAAGACCACGTCGCCCGCGTCATCGACGATGTAGATGTCATTGCCGTCGCCACCGGTCAGCGTATCGGCGCCATAACCGCCGTTCAGCACATTGGCTACGGCATTGCCGGTCACATGGTTGTCCAGCGCGTTGCCGATCCCGACCGAGTTGGAGATGCTGCCGATCAGCGACAGGTTCTCCAGGTTGGCGCCGAGAATATAGCTGATCGAGGAGACCACGCTGTCGATCTGGGCGGGGTCGCTGTTGGTCTCGTAGACCCGGTCGTTGGCGCTGTCGACGTAATAGGTGTCATTGCCATCGCCGCCGCTCATCGTATCGCCGCCGGTCAGGCCGTTCAGCACGTTGTCGGCCGCATTGCCGATCAGCACGTTGTTGAGCGTGTTGCCCGTGCCGTTGATCGCGAGATTGCCGGTCAGGGTCAGGTTCTCGACATAGTTGGTCAGGGTATAGGTGACCGAGGCCTCGACCCGGTCGATCCCCGCCCCGCTGATCGTGTTGTTCTCTTCGGTGACGACATCGGCCACGTTGTCGACCTTGTAGAGGTCATCGCCCAGCCCGCCCACCATGAGGTCGCCGCCCACGCCGCCATCCAGCGTGTCATTGCCGCCAAGCCCCACCAGCGCGTCATCCCCCGTGCCGCCGAGGATCAGGTTGGGCAGGTCGCCGTCGCTGCCCGTGGTGCCCTCGCCCACCAGAAGCACGCCGGGCGAGGCGAATTTCACATTGGGCAGCGCGGTGGCCGAGCTGACCCCCAGATCATCCAGCGAGATGCCGGAGAGCACGATCGAGGTGCCGTTCACCGAAAACTGCACCCCGCTCAAGGTTCCGTTGATCAGCAGCTCGGCCGGACGGATGGCGGTGTCGAAGAACAGCACGTCATGCAGGGGATCGAAGGTGATCTTCTGATTGTTGGTCAAAGTGCTGAATTTATAGATGGTCATGGGGCGTCCTGTACCGGCTTGGGGTGATGCACAAAGGATTCCGCTGATATCCTTTCAAATAGCGGCGAATGCGTGCAGCAATTTGGGCTGCATTAAGGCTGTCGGCGCGAGGGGGCGCGGACGCCCTCCTCCTTCGGTTGCGCGCGGGCTCTGGCACTTTGCCCGGCGAAATGACAGGCTGGCGCAAAGTCCAGCAAGGGAACTGCCATGCGCCTTTCGGTTTTCGCCTGCCTCCTCGCCCTCTGGCCTGCCGTCGCGGCCCCGGCGCGGGCGGCGGAATGTCACGGCCGCGACCTGATCGCCGCCTTGCCTGCGCAGGAGCTTGCGGCCTTGCGGGCCGAGGCGGAGGTGCCCTTTGCCCATGGCAATCTCTGGACGGCAACGCGGCAGGGCCAGACGATCACGCTGGCCGGCACCTATCATCTGGCCGACCCGCGCTTTGCCCCGCTCCTCGCCCGGCTGGAACCCGCGCTGGAAGGGGCACATGCCCTGCTGGTCGAGGCCGGGCCGCAGGAGGAGAAGGCGCTCAAGGACCGCGTCGCCTCTGACCCCAGTCTCTTGCTGCTGCCCGCGGGGCAAAACCTCAAGGACCGGATGTCGCCCGAAGCCTGGCACAACCTCCTGACGGCGCTGTCGGACCGCGGGATGCCGCCCGCCATGGGCGTTCGCCTGCGCCCCTGGATGCTGACCACGGTCCTGGGCCTGCCGCCGTGCCTTTTCCCGATGAATCCGGGCAGCGACCAGGGTCTCGACAAGCGGCTGATCGCCAAGGCCGAAGCGCGGGGTCTGCCCATCGTTGCCCTCGAGCCTTATGACACTTTGCTGCAGGTCTTCGGAGGCCTCAGCCTCGACGATCAGATCGCTTCCCTCAACCGGGTGGTCGCCACCAATGCCATGGCCGATGACATGTCGGCCACGCTGGGTGCGGCCTATTTCGCCGGCGAGAGCCAGCTTTTCGTCACCTTCGCCCTGGACCGTCTGCCCGCCATGCCCGGCATGACGGGGGCCGAGGCCGACCGTGCGGACACGCTGGTCGATGGAGCGATGATCGCCGGGCGCAATGCGCGCTGGATCGCGGTGCTGGAGGCCGAGGCCGCCAAGGGCCCGGTTCTGGCCGCCTTCGGTGCCTTGCATCTGCCGGGCGAGAAGGGCGTGCTGAACCTTCTGGCGCAAAGGGGCTGGGCCGTCGCGCCCTTGCCGGAGTAGGGCTGCAATACCGCCGCCCGCCGCCCTGACACGGGTCAAAGCGGCGTGAAACTGTAGCCCTGCCCCGCCTGCGCAACGCGGCCGAGGCCCGGAAAGTCCAGATGCGCCCCGGCCACGGCGAGATCTTCCGCCACCACCAACCGCAACAGTGCTTCGCGACTGGTCCGGGCGCGGTCCTGATCGGCGTCAAACTCCCAGGTCACCTCGGGCCGGGCGAATTGCAGCGCGGGGACATGCACCAGATCGCCCCAGATCAGCACCCCGCCCTCGGAGCCCTGAACCCGGTAGGAAGTGTGGCCCACCTCATGCCCGGGGGCCGCCACGGCGGTCACGCAGCCCAACAGGTTTTGCCCGGCGCTCAGGGGGCGGCAGAGGGCGCGGAAGGGCGCCATGCGGGGCTCGGCGGCGAAAAGCTCCATCTCGGCTGCGGGGACATGGATCACGCTTGCGGCGGGAAAGGCCGGGCGGCCATCGGGCAGGGCAAGGCCGCTCAGATGGTCGATATGGGTATGGGTCAGGGCCACAGCACCGATGGTCGCAGGGTCGATCCCGGCCCGCGCCAGCGCTGCCGGCACGCGGCCCATTGTCGCATGCCAGGCATCGCCGGCGCCGGTGTCGATCAAGAGGGACGCGCCGCCGTGCCGGATCAGGAAGGCATTGACGCTGAGGCGCAGCTGGCCCCCGACCCTTGGCACGCCCGCCAAGGCCTCATCCGGCAGCGCCGCATCGCCCGCAAGGCGCAAACGGCTGACCGGCATGTCGACATGGCCGTCGCACAGCGCCACAACCTCGACATCGCCCAGCGAAAAGACGGCAAAGCCCTCGCCCTCTGCCAGCTTGCGGATCATGGTTTGCCCCTCTTCCCGGTTCGGTTCAGGCTGCCAATTTATCCGGCAGGCTGCGGCAGGTCCACACCCGCGCGCGCCGCCCCGCGTGACAATCGGCAAGAGGCAACCTATAAGGCGCCGGAATCCAGTTTTCCAAAGGGCATCCCATGACCATCAAGGTTTTCGGCCACAAATCCCCCGACACCGATTCCACCGGCTCTCCCATCGTCTGGGCCTGGTATCTGTCTGAAGTCAAAGGCACCCCGGCCAAGCCCTGCCTGCTGGGCGAGCCCAATACCGAAGCCGCCTTCGTGCTGAAGCACTGGGACCTGCCCAAGCCCGAGATCATTGCGGATGTGACCGCGGCTGACACCGTCGTCATCGTCGACACCAACAACCCCGCCGAACTGCCCGCCGCGATCAATGACGCGCAGGTCATCGGCATCATCGACCACCACATGCTGGTGGGTGGCCTCAAGACCAAATCGCCGATCAACATCACGATCCGCCCGCTGGCCTGCACCGCCACCATCATGTTCGACCTGATGGGTGCCGATATCGCCAAGGCGCCGCGCGCGATCAAGGGCGCGATGCTGTCCTGCATCCTCTCCGACACGCTGGAGTTCCGCTCGCCCACCACGACCGAGCATGACCGCGACGTGGCGGAATCGCTGGCGGCCGAACTGGGTGTCGACATCGGTGCCTTCGCGACCCAGCTGTTCGAGGCCAAGTCCGACATCTCGGCCTTCTCGGATGCCGCTTTGCTGCGGATGGATTCCAAGGAATACAACGTCGCCGGCAAGGAACTGCGGGTTTCGGTCCTGGAGACCACCGCGCCGAAGATCGTGCTGGACCGCAAAGCCTCGCTGATGGAGTCGATGGTCGGTGTGGCCAAGGAAGACGGCGCGGATCAGGTCCTGCTGTTCGTCGTCGACATCCTGAAGGAAGAAGCGACGCTTCTGGTGCCGAACGATCTGGTCAAGCAGATGGCCGAAGCCTCCTTCGACGTGAAAGTGACCGGCGACACCGTGGTTCTGCCCGGCATCATGAGCCGCAAGAAGCAGATCATCCCGGCGCTGAAGCTCTGACCCGGATGGGCCAATGGCCCATCCTACCGGACAGACCTGTTCTCTTTGCCTGCGGGCCGGAAAATCCTTCCGGCCCGCTGTCATTTCCGGGTGACGCGCGCTAGATAGGCCCGGATCAAGCATGGGCGAAGGGCGCAAGATGACCGAACTGATCCGGAACCTCTCTGACATCGGCAGCCGTTATGATGCGGTGTTCTGTGACCTCTGGGGTTGCTTGCACAACGGCAAGGCGCCCTTTCCGGCGGCGGTCGCGGCGCTGCAGGCCTATCGCGCCAAGGGCGGCAAGGTCGTGCTTCTCACCAACGCGCCGCGCCCGAACGGCAGCGTGATCCGCCAGCTGGACGGGATGGGCGTGCCGCGCGATGCCTGGGATATCGTGGTCAGCTCGGGCGATGCGACGCAATATGCGCTGTTTTCCGGTGCCTTCGGTACCCGGGCCTTCTTCATCGGCGCCGACAAGGACGAGCCCTTCTTCACCGATCTGCCGCCCGACCTGACCCCGGTGCCGATCACCCGCGTGCCCGCCGAAGAGGCCGAGGTCGTCATCTGCACCGGTCTGCGCGATGACATGACCGAGACGCCCGAGGATTACCGGCTGGACCTGATGCGGGCGAAGAATGCCGGGCTGACCATGCTTTGCGCCAATCCCGATATCATCGTCGATTACGGCGACAAGCGGCTTTACTGCGCCGGGGCGATTGCCCAGGCCTACGAGGCTTTGGGCGGCGCCACCATGTATTTCGGCAAGCCGCATCCGCCGGTCTATGACCTCGCCCGCCGCAGGCTGGAGGCGCTTGGCCTGCGCCGCAATGCAGAAATCCTCTGCATCGGCGACGGGATCGGCACCGATGTACAGGGGGCGATGGCCGAGGGGCTGGATGTGCTGTTCGTCACCGGCGGGATCTCTGCCGCCGAGTTCGGGGCGGATTCCGAGAACCCGGACAAGGGCTTGCTGGAAAGCTGGCTGGCGGCGCGGCAGATGTCGGCGCGCTATTCGATCGGCAAGCTGCGGTAGGCGAGCAACAGTCTTTCCCCCTTACGCTTCCATGCGCAATTATCTTGCGTGACGGATTGCGCTGCGTTGCGGCATTTGCTAGTCTGCCCGCAACCCGGAGGGAATCATGTTCGACAACCACGCGCCCGAGACGATCTGCATCGAAGATATGGAAATCGGCATGATCCGCTCGCGCAAGAAGCAGATCACCGACCATGACATCCTCGCCTTTGCCGATGTCTCGACCGACCGGAACCCGGTGCATCTGGACGAGGCCTATGCGCAGGAGACGATGTTTCAGGGCCGCATCGCGCATGGCATGCTGACCGCCAGCCTGATTTCCGCCGTGGTGGGCGAGCAATTGCCCGGCCATGGCACGGTCTATCTCTCGCAAAGCCTGCGCTTCATGGCGCCGGTGCGCCCGGGTGATCTTTTGGAGGCATTTGTGAAAGTCACCGCCATCGACCATGCCAAGCGCCGGGTTACGCTTGAAACCTACTGCATGGTGGGCAATACCGTGGTCTTGAAAGGCGAGGCGCTGGTTCTGGCGCCAAGCCGCAAGTTCGACTGACGGGGACAGGCCCCGCACCCGGGGAAGAATGCGGATAAGCAAGCATTGGCAAGGGCTTGCCCCTGACGCGCGCGGAGCCTCCGTCGCCATGGGCAATTTCGACGGCGTCCATCTGGGCCATCAGGCGGTGATAAACCTCGCCCGCGGCACGGCGCCCCTGGGAATCGTCACCTTCGAACCCCACCCGCGCGAGGTCTTTGCCCCGCACGCCGCGCCCTTCCGGCTGATGAACGCGGAATCGCGGGCCAACCGGCTGGCGAAGCTGGGCGTGCAGGAGTTGTACGAGCTGCCCTTCGATGCGACTTTGGCAGGCCTGACGCCCGAGGCCTTTGCCCGCGACGTGCTGGCCGAGGGCTTGGGAGTGTCCCATGTCGTGGTGGGCAATGACTTCCGCTTTGGCAAGGCGCGGGCCGGCACGGCGGAGGATCTGGTGGCCTTGGGCCGGGCCCATGGCTTTGGCGTGACGGTGGCCGATCTGGTGCGGCACGAGGGGACGGATATCTCCTCCACCGCGATCCGCACCGCTTTGGCCGAGGGGCGGCCGCGCGATGCCGCCGCCATGCTCGGCCATTGGCACCGGATCGACGGTGAGGTGATCCACGGCGAAAAGCGCGGGCGTGAGCTGGGCTATCCGACCGCCAACATGTCGGTGGCGGGGCTGCATCTGCCCAAGCTTGGCGTCTATGCGGTGCAGGTCGATGTGCTGACCGGGCCGCAGGCGGGGCATTACATCGGCGCTGCCAGCCTTGGCGTGCGGCCGATGTTCGGCACCAACCTGCCCAATCTTGAAACCTTCATCTTCGACTTCAAGGGCGATCTCTATGGCCAGCACCTTTCGGTGGCCCTGGTCGAATACCTGCGCCCCGAGATGAAGTTCGACGGCTTGCCCGCGCTGATGACCCAGATGGCGGCGGATTGCGACCGGGCGCGGGCGCTCCTTTCCTGACTTCCCATTCCCCGCAATTCCCGGCACTCTGCGCGCCATGACAAACCTGCGCCCCGACTTCTGGCATCTGCCGCTGACCAAGCTGACCCCCGCCGAATGGGAGGCCTTGTGTGACGGCTGCGGCAAGTGCTGCCTCAACAAGCTGGAATATGAAGACACCGGCGAGGTCGAGTTCACCCGCGTCGCCTGCAAGCTCCTGGATGGCGAGACCTGCCGCTGTTCGAAATATGAAACCCGGCACCAATATGTGCCCGAATGCGTCCGCCTGTCGCCCAAAACCCTGCCCAAGATCGCCTATTGGATGCCGCGCACCTGCGCCTATCGTCTGCTTTACGAGGGCAAGGATCTGCCGGAATGGCACCCTCTGCTGACCGGTGACCCCGAAAGCACCCATGCGGCGGGGATCTCGGTCCGCGGTTGGACGGTGTCGGAAGTCGAAGTCCCCGAAGAAGTCTGGGACGAATACCTGATTGATGAGAGACCCTGATGTTCTTTGCCTCTGACAATACCTCGGGTGGCGCACCCGAAATCATGGCCGCCCTGATGCGCGCCAACGAAGGTTACGCCCGCAGCTATGGCGCCGATCCAATCATGGCACGGGTCAAGGCGCAGATCCGCGACCTTTTCGAGGCTCCCGAGGCCGAGGTCTATCTGGTCGCCACCGGCACTGCCGCCAATTCGCTGTCGATCGCCCTGCTCTGCCCGCCGTGGTCGGCCGTCTTCGCCCATGGCGAGGCGCATATCGCCACCGACGAATGCGGCGCGCCGGAGTTCTTTTCGGGCGGGGCCAAGCTGATCGGGGTGCCGGGCGAGCATGGCAAGATCACGCCGCAAAGCCTGAGCGCCGCGCTGGCGCGGATCGGCACTGGCGGCGTGCATGGCGTGCAGCGCGGCATGCTCTCCCTGACCAATGTGACCGAGGCCGGCACCGTCTATACTCCGTCCGAGATCGCCGCCCTGACCGCCCTGGCCCGGGCGCAGGGCCTGCCCTGCCACCTGGACGGCGCGCGCTTTGGCAATGCCCTGGTCGCCACCGGCGCCACCCCGGCCGAGATGACCTGGAAGGCCGGGATCGATGTCCTCTCGCTTGGCGGCACCAAGAGCGGTTGCCTTGGGGTGGAAGCGGTGGTTCTGTTCGATCCGACCAAGGCCTGGGAGTTCGAGCTGCGCCGCAAGCGCGCCGGGCACCTTTTCTCCAAGCACCGCTTCCTTTCCGCACAATTCGAGGCCTTTCTGACCGATGGCCTTTGGCTGCGGCTCGCGGCGCAAGCCAATGCGATGGGCGCGCGTCTGGTGCAGGGTCTGGCGCAGGTGCCGGGGGCAAGCCTGCTGCACCCCGCCCCGGCCAACATGCTGTTTCCCGCCTGGCCCAAGGGCACCAATGCCCGCGCCACCGCGCGCGGCGCCGTCTATTACGAGATGCCCGCCCCCGAGGGTCTGGAGGGCGCGCGTCTGGTCGCCAGCTGGTCCACCACGCCCGAGGATGTGGATGCCCTTCTCACCGCGCTGAAGGCCTGAGGGTCAGCAGGCTTCAAGATGGCGCTGCACCAGCGGCGCCAGCGCCCCGGCATCGGTGACCGGGGCCATATGGCCCAGCCCCGGCAGCGCCTCAACCCTCGCGCGTGGCAGACGCTGCGCCAGCGCCTTGTGGATCGCCGCGGTGATCGGCGGACTGATGGTGCCTCCGGCCAGAAGGACCGGCACGGCGACCGCCTCCAACCCGCCGGGACGCAGCATATGGGCGCCGTCCTCGCCCAGAACGCCATTCAGCGCCGGGATCAGCGGCATCCGGTCTTCCATGTAGCTCTGGATCCGCTCGGGCAAGGTTTCCAGCGCCTGACCGGCGCCCCAGTCGGCATGGAACAGCCGCAGCGCGCCACGGTTGTCGCCTTCCGCCACAAGCCGCGTCACCTCGGCATGATGGCGGGTGAAGTCTGCGAAGCTCGGGTCGGCATGGGCGGCGGCGAAGAAGACCGGCTCAAAGAGCACGAGGCTGCGCACCAGGTCAGGCCGGGTCAGCGCCATGCGCAGGGCCACGGTGCCGCCGAAGGAATGGCCCAGAAGGTCGATCGGCGCGCCCTGCCCCAGCGCCTCGGCCAGGGCCACCGCCGAAGCGGTGGCCAGCGCATGCAGGTCGCTGACCCCATCCCAATCCGCCGCCTTGCCGTGGCCCGGCAGGTCCATCGCCGTCAGGGTCACGCCCTGCAACTGCCCCGCCATCCCCGCCCAGGCCCCGGCATGGGCAAGCGAGCAATGCAGCGCCAGAACCGGGCGCGCCGCGCCGAGGGCCCAGCTGCGATGCGGCGGCAGGTCGGTCATTCAGAGCTTGCCGGCCAGATGCAGGTCAAGATCCTCCAGCCGGTCCTGACCCCAGAACTTCTCTTCGCCCACGATGTAGAAGGGCACGCCGAAGACACCGCGCGCCATAGCCTCGTCAAGGTTGCGGCCATAGGTCTCGGCCGCGGACAGCATGTAACGGTCGGCAATCGCAGGGTCGAAACCATGTTCGGCGAGCACCGCCTTGACCACCTCATCCTCGGCCACATTGCGCCCCTCGGCCCAGACGGCGCGCAAGAAGCCCTGCACCAGCCCCGGCAGATCGCCACCGCCCGCCTTGATTGCCGCCAGCACCGCATAGGAAGAGGGCGCGGGGTTCACCGGCATGAAGGGCGGCTTGGGGTCGAGCTTCATGTCCAGCCGCTTGGACCAGCGGCGCAGTTCCTGCAGGCGGTAATCCTTGCGGCTTTGATGCCGGTCAGCCAGCACCTGCCCCCCGGTGCGCGGGAAAAGCGCCATCGGGTCCAGCGGGATATAGCGGACCTCGGCCCCATGCTTCGCCGCCACTTCCTCCAGCCGCCCGCCCGCCAGATAGCAAAAGGGCGAGATGGTGGAAAAGAAATACTCGATCTGCGGCATCCTGATCTCCGGTTAGCGGTCACACTGGTTTGCAAGACCCTAGAAGGTTGATAAGCGGTGTCAACGTCACGAATCCGTCATGCCAGGCCTGCCAGCCTGCGCTGAGCGCAAGGATAGAATATGCCCGTAATCACCGAACCGAAGCTCATCGCTGGCAATGCCAACATGAGCCTGGCCAAAGCCATCGCCCGTCGCATGTCGATGCATCGTGGCATGTCCGTCAACCTGGTCGACGCCCGCGTCGAACGGTTCAACGATGCCGAGATCTTCGTCGAGGTCTACGAGAACGTCCGCGGCGAGGATATGTACATCATCCAGCCGACCTCGAACCCGGCGAATGACAACCTGATGGAACTGCTGATCATGGCCGACGCGCTGCGCCGGTCCTCGGCGGACCGGATTTCGGCCGTGATCCCCTATTTCGGCTATGCCCGCCAGGACCGCCGCGCCAAGGCCCGCACGCCGATCACCGCCAAGCTGGTCGCCAACATGATCACCGAGGCCGGGATTGACCGGGTTCTGACGCTCGACCTCCATGCCGCGCAGATCCAGGGCTTCTTCGACATTCCGGTGGACAACCTCTACGCCTCGCCAGTCTTTGCGCTGGATATCGAGCATCACTTCAAGGACAAGATGACCGACATCATGGTCATCTCGCCCGACGTGGGTGGCGTGGCCCGCGCGCGCGAGCTGGCCAAGCGGATCAATGCCCCGCTCGCCATCGTCGACAAGCGGCGCGAGAAGGCCGGCGAAGTGGCCGAGATGACGGTGATCGGCAATGTCGAAGGCAAGGTCTGCATCATCGTCGATGACATCGCCGACACCGCCGGCACGCTCTGCAAGGCCGCCGATCTTCTGATGAAAAGCGGCGCCAAGGAGGTGCATTCCTATATCACCCACGGCGTTCTCTCCAACGGGGCCGTGGCGCGGGTCGCGGGTTCGGCGATGAAATCGCTGGTGATCACCGATTCCATCGAACCCTCGGAAGAGGTGCGCAACGCCACCAATATCCGCATCGTGCCGACCGCACCGATGTTCGCGCAGGCGATTCTGAACATCTGGAACGGCACCTCGGTCTCCTCCCTCTTCGAGACGGAAACCCTCGTGCCGATCTACGAAGGCATGTATCAGCGCTGAGCCCTGTTCAGCATTTCTAAACGTCGGGCGGTCATGCTGCGCTGAACCCCAAGGATCAGTGCCCGCATGACCGCCCAATTTGCCACCCGGCTTATCGAGCCTTTGCCCCACCGCGACCCCGCCCTGGACGAGATGGCGGAGGCGACGATCCGGCTGGGCCATGACATCGTCGATGTCGCGGGCTTTCTGGATGGCGCGGAAGCCTCGGCGCAGCAGCAGACCGCGCAGCTGGTCGAGGCGCGGCGCGCGGCGCAGGGCCTGGGTCAGGCCAGCCACACGATGATCGAGGCGAGCGAGAAGCTGGGCCAGTCGATCGGCGGCATGGTGCAGACCCTCGGCCAGTCGGCGGACAAGCTTTCAACCGTGATGGGGTCAAGCCAGAGCGTGCTCAGCTGGGTCAGCGGGCTGGACGACCGGCTGAGCCAGGTCGATGACACGGTGGACCGGACGCAATCCTCCAACGGCCGCATCCTGCATATCGCGCGCGAGGTGAACATCCTGGCGATCAACGCCAAGATCGAGGCGGCCCGCGCAGGCGCCTCGGGCCGGGGTTTTGCGGTGGTGGCCGATGCGATCAACACGCTGTCGCAACAGACGGCGCAGGCGGCCGCGGTGATCTCGGACACCGTGGGCCTGCTGGTGGCCGAGATTGCAGCCCTGCGCCAGGATGCGCGCCGGGTCGCCGCCGCGGCGCAGGGCAGCCTGGGCGAGTTGGCCGAGGCCGAACAGACGATGGAGGCGCTCTCCACCGTGGCGCGGTCTGGCGGCACGCTGGCCTCGACCATCGCGGGCGATACGGCATGCATGCGGACGGCGATGGACAGTTTCGGCCCGGCCTTCCGGGCGCTCGATTCCGGGGTGGAGGAGCAGGCGACCAAGGTGGGCGAGGCGCGCCGCCGGGTGTCGGAGCTGATCCGCCTCAGCGAGGGGATGATCCAGCGCCTGGTCCAGATGGGCGGCGCCACCAGCGACCAGCCGATGATCGAGGCGGTGATCGCCAATGCCGCGCGACTTTCCACCGCGCTGGAACAGGCGGTGCAGCGCGGCGAGATCACCATGGCCGACCTTTTCAGCGGCGATTACCGCCCGGTGCCGGGATCGGACCCGAAGCAGTTCGTCGCCCCTTTCACCGCCCTGACCGACCGGCTGTTCCCGCCGGTGCAGGAACCGGTCCTCGCCGAAAACCCCAGGATCGTCTTTTGCGCCGCGGTGGACCGCAACGGCTATCTGCCGACGCATAACCGCAAATTCTCGCAGCCGCAGGGCGCTGATCCGGTCTGGAACGCGGCCCATGCGCGGCACCGGCGGATGTTCAACGACCGCGTCGGCCTCGGCGCCGGACGCTCGACCGAGCCTTTCCTGTTGCAGATCTACCGCCGCGACATGGGTGGCGGCACCTTCCTGATGATGAAGGACATCTCGGCGCCGATCACCGTGCAGGGCCGGCATTGGGGCGGCCTGCGGCTGGCCTATGCCTTCTGACCGAGCACCAAAGGCGACACAGGCGCGGCAAGGGTCAGTCGATTTCCCAGTCGTCCTCGTCGCGCACCGCGCCGATCGCGGTCCAGTCGGCGCGGACCCGGGCGACGCGGGTGTCGCCCCAGGTGCGGAACACCAGTTCAAAGCCGCTTTCGGTGATCTTCTCGGCCGCGATATCGGCGCGCTGGGTGTGGCGGTTGTCGATGTCCCACATCGACATGCTGACCATCACGGCGGGTGCGGTGCGGTAGGCCTCCTTGAAGGTGATGGCATGGCGGCTTTCCCGCTCGCCCTGCCCCGTCCACATCTTCCCGCCATCGGCAAAATCGGAAAACAGAACCCTGCTTCCCTGCGAAATGCCAATCTTGCCCGTCGATATGCGCTTCATGCTGCCTCTGAAAGGACCATGCACAAGTGATAATCACAAATCGCGCAATGAGAAAGGCCCCGCTGTGGCGGGGCCTTGTCAGAATTGTGGCAGCCTTGGTGAAGTTCAGCCGGTTCGCAAACCCCGGGGCCTCAATGGCCCTTGAGGATCGCGTCGTGCAGGGCCAAGGCGTCAGCGACGTTTTTTTCCGCCATGTCCTTGTCTTCCGGCAAGGCCGCGGCGGCCAGCGAACGGGCCTCGGCGAGGATCGTGTCGATGATCGTGCCGGTCGCCTCTTCAAAAGGGACGACACGCTCGGCCAGCACCGAGACGCTGGAGCCGTTGATTTCGGCAAAGCCGCCGGTCACGACATAGGACTTGATCGCGCCATCGACACCCACAACCCGCAAGGTGCCGGTGCGCAGGGTGACGATGGTGGGCGCATGGCCCTCCATCGCGGTCAGGTCGCCCTCGGTGCCGGGGATCAGCACCTCGGTCGCGGCCATCGAAGCAAGGCGCTTCTCCGGGCTCACGAGGTCAAATTGCAGGGTGCCTGCCATGATGCCCTCTTACGCTGCGGCCGCAGCCAGACGCTGGGCCTTTTCGATGACTTCCTGGATGCCGCCCACCATGTAGAAGGCCGCTTCCGGCAGGTGGTCGTATTCGCCGGCAACCACCGCCTTGAAGGACTTGATGGTCTCTTCCAGCGGAACCTGCTTGCCGTCCGACCCGGTGAAGACCTTTGCCACGTCGAAGGGCTGGCTCAGGAAACGCTGGATCTTGCGGGCACGGGCCACGGTCAGTTTGTCTTCTTCCGACAATTCGTCCATGCCGAGGATGGCGATGATGTCCTGCAGCGACTTGTAGCGTTGCAGCACGCCCTGCACCGAACGGGCGACGTTGTAGTGCTCTTCGCCGATCACGGCCGGGTCGAGGAGGCGCGACGACGAGTCGAGCGGGTCCACGGCCGGGTAGATGCCGAGTTCGGAGATGGCGCGCGACAGAACGGTCGTGGCGTCAAGGTGGGCAAACGAGGTCGCAGGCGCCGGGTCGGTGAGGTCGTCGGCCGGAACGTAGATGGCCTGAACCGAGGTGATCGAGCCGTTCTTGGTCGAGGTGATCCGCTCTTGCAGGGCGCCCATGTCGGTCGCCAGCGTCGGCTGATAGCCCACGGCGGAGGGGATACGACCCAGCAGAGCCGACACTTCCGAACCAGCTTGGGTGAAGCGGAAGATGTTGTCGACGAAGAACAGAACGTCGGTGCCGGACTGGTCGCGGAACTGCTCGGCCAGCGTCAGACCGGTCAGAGCTACACGCGCACGGGCGCCCGGCGGTTCGTTCATCTGACCATAGACCAGCGCCACTTTCGACTTGGTCATGTCTTCCAGGTTGATAACCCCGGATTCGATCATTTCGTGGTAGAGGTCGTTGCCCTCACGGGTCCGCTCGCCCACGCCGGCAAACACGGAGTAGCCCGAGTGCACCTTGGCGATGTTGTTGATCAGTTCCATGATCAGAACGGTCTTGCCCACACCGGCGCCGCCGAAGAGGCCGATCTTGCCGCCCTTGGCGTAGGGTGCCAGCAGGTCGATGACCTTGATGCCGGTGACCAGAACGATCGACTCGGTCGATTGTTCGGCGAAGGTCGGGGCCTTCTGGTGGATGGCGCGGAATTCGGTCGCGTTGACCGGGCCCTTTTCGTCCACCGGCTCGCCGATGACGTTGAGGATGCGGCCGAGCGTTGCGTCGCCCACCGGCACCGAGATCGGAGCGCCCGAGTTGGTGACGATGGCGCCGCGGACCAGACCTTCGGTCGCGTCCATGGCGATGCAGCGGACGGTGTTTTCGCCAAGGTGCTGGGCGACTTCCATCACCAGCTTCTTGCCGTTGTTGTCGGTGATCACAGCGTTCAGAATCGCCGGCAGCGCGCCATCAAACTGAACGTCGACCACGGCGCCGATCACCTGGGTGATTTTACCTTGTGACATGGTGTCTCTCCGGTTCCTCAGAGCGCCTCGGCGCCCGAAATGATTTCGATAAGTTCCTTGGTGATCGCGGCCTGACGCGAGCGGTTGTAGACGATGGTCATCTTGTTGATCATGTCGCCCGCGTTGCGGGTGGCATTGTCCATCGCGCTCATCCGCGCACCTTGTTCCGACGCCGCATTCTCCAGCAGGGCCGTGAAGACCTGGGTGGCCACGGCACGCGGCAGAAGGTCGGCCAGGATCAGTTCCTCGGACGGTTCATAGTCATAGACGACCGAAGCCTGGGCCGGGCCCTCGAACTTGGCCGGAATGACCTGAAGCGCCGTCGGGATCTGGCTGATCACCGATTGGAAGCGGTTGTAGAACAGCGTGACCACATCGCATTCGCCGGCGTCGAAACGGCTCAGGATCTCGCGGGCGACGTCACGCGCATTGGCGTAACCCATCCGCTTGACCTCGCTCATGTCGACATGACCGACGAAGTACTGGCCATATTCGCGGCGCATCTGCTCGCGGCCCTTCTTGCCGACGGTGAGGATCTTCACCGTTTTGCCGGCCGCCAGCAGCTCCGCGATCTTCGCCCGGGCCAGCCGGACGATGGTCGTGTTGAAACCGCCGCAGAGGCCACGCTCCGAGGTCATCACGACCAGGAGGTGCACTTTGTCCGCGCCCGTCCCGGCCAGAAGCCGGGGCGCGCCATCGCTGGTGCCGACAGAGGCGGCAAGTCCCGCCATCACCGCCGCCATCCGCTCGGCATAGGGCCGGGCGGCTTCGGCAGAGTCCTGCGCGCGGCGAAGTTTCGCCGCAGAGACCATCTGCATCGCCTTCGTGATCTTGCGCGTGTTCTTCACGCTGCCGATCCGGTTCTTTAAGTCCTTCAAGCTGGGCATTGTGCTGCTCCTGGACCTAAATTACGCGAAGTCTTTGGCGAATGCGTCCAGCTCGGCCCGAATAGCTTTTTCCAGATCGCCGGCGACCTTGCGGTCTTTCGCCGTGATGTCCGCCAGAAGCGCTGCACCCTTGGTGCGCAGGTGCTTCAGGAGGCCCGCTTCGTAGCGGCCCACGTCCTTGACGGCGACCTTGTCGAGATAGCCATTGGCACCGGCGAAGATGACGCAGACGATTTCGGCATTGGTCAGCGGCGAGTATTGCGGCTGCTTCATCAGCTCGGTCAGGCGCGAACCGCGGTTCAGCAGAGCCTGGGTCGAGGCGTCGAGGTCGGAACCGAACTGCGCGAAGGCCGCCATTTCGCGGTACTGCGCCAGTTCCAGCTTCACCTTGCCGGCCACCGACTTCATCGCGTTGGTCTGGGCCGAGGAGCCCACGCGCGACACCGACAGACCGGTGTTCACGGCCGGGCGGATACCCTGGTAGAAAAGCTCGCCTTCAAGGAAGATCTGGCCGTCGGTGATCGAGATCACGTTGGTCGGAATGAAGGCCGAAATGTCGCCGCCCTGGGTTTCGATGATCGGCAGTGCGGTCAGCGAGCCCGAGCCATTGTCGGCGTTCAGCTTGGCCGAACGCTCCAGCAGGCGCGAGTGCAGGTAGAACACGTCACCCGGATAGGCTTCGCGGCCCGGCGGGCGGCGCAGCAGGAGCGACATCTGACGGTAGGCGACGGCCTGCTTGGACAGGTCATCGTAGATCATCAGGGCGTGACGGCCGTTGTCGCGGAAGTATTCGCCCATCGCGGTCGCGGCGAACGGGGCGAGGAACTGCATCGGCGCCGGGTCCGAAGCGGTGGCGGCCACGACGATCGAATAGGCCATCGCGCCGGTTTCTTCCAGCTTCTTCACCAGCTGGGCCACGGTCGAACGCTTCTGACCGATGGCGACATAGATGCAGTAGAGCTTCTTGGATTCGTCCGCACCAGCCGCGTCGTTATAGACCTTCTGGTTCAGGATCGCGTCGAGCGCCACGGCGGTCTTGCCGGTCTGACGGTCGCCGATGATCAGCTCGCGCTGGCCACGGCCGATCGGGATCATGGCGTCGACGGCCTTGAGGCCGGTGGCCATCGGCTCGTGCACCGACTGGCGGGGAATGATGCCCGGGGCTTTCACGTCGGCGACGCGACGCTCGGCGAACATGATCGGGCCCTTGCCGTCGATCGGGTTGCCCAGCGCGTCCACGACGCGGCCGAGGAGGCCGTCACCGGCGGGCACGTCCACGATGGACTTGGTGCGCTTGACGGTGTCGCCTTCCTTGATGTCCTGGTCGGAACCGAAGATCACGACACCGACGTTGTCGATCTCGAGGTTCAGCGCCATCCCGCGGATACCACCGGGGAATTCGACCATTTCACCGGCCTGGACATTGTCCAGCCCGTAGACGCGCGCAATACCGTCACCGACGGAGAGCACGCGACCAACTTCAGCGACTTCGGCATCCTGACCGAAGTTCTTGATCTGCGCCTTCAGGATCGCAGAGATCTCAGCAGCCTGGATACCCATCACCCAACCTCTTTCATTGCATTCTGGAGTGCCGCGAGCTTGGCCTTGACCGACGTGTCGATCATGGTCGAGCCCAGCTTGACGATAAGACCGCCGATGAGGCTTTCATCCACGGTGGTGTTCAGTTTGACGTCCTTGCCGACATTGGCCTTGAGGGCTGCCACCAGCGCATCGCGCTGCCCCGCCGTCAGGACCGTGGCCGAGGCCACATCCGCCGTCACTTCGCCCTTTTCCTCGGCGATGCGGGACTTGAGGTCCTGCACCAGCTGCGGCAGCACGAAAAGACGGTGCTTTTGTGCCATCAAGGCCAGAGTGTTCTTGGTCAGCACCGAGAGGCCCATTTGATCGGCCACGGCGGCCATGGCAGCGGCTTGCTCGTCCCGGTTCACCACCGGGGAGGCAATCATCGCTCCCAGCTCGGGGCTTTCGGTCAGAACCGATCCCAGAGCATCGGCATCGGATTCCAGCGCCATCAGGGCGCCACTTTCCTTTGCCAGTTCAAATAGAGCCAGGGCATAGCGCCCGGCGATGCTGAGGGAGATGGATGCTGTTTCCGACACGTCAACCCTTCCGCTGTCTGGGCGCCCGACCTGCCGTTATGACAGATCAAGAGCCTCCGTTGGCGCACACATAGTGTCTGCGTCTCTTTGAGATTGGGGCGGCTCTAGCATAGGCCCCGCCACCTCGCAACCAAGAATCCCTCCGTTTTCCGCGGTCCGTTGCGGCAAATCTTCACGCCGGCCTCACGCGGGCGTGAAGCGGGGGAAAGTGGGGCCGGACCGGGGCGGAAGGTTTGCGCAAACAGCCCCGGACGGGGTTGAAATCGCGGGCTCCGGGCCTTAGCTTGGCCAAATGACCGGATCACAGTGCCTTCCCCTTGGTTTCTGGTGGCGCGCCCAAATTTAGGGCGGCCCGGCAGAGTCATGTGAACTGATCCTTGCCCTTTCAGGCCGCCGCTTCGGGCGGCCTTTTGTTTTCAGCTCTAAGCGGCGTCCCCCTCATCCCCGAACGGAGACTGCCATGACCAAACCCATCATCCTGACCGGCGACCGCACCACCGGCCCCCTGCATCTGGGCCATTACGCGGGGTCGCTCAAAAGCCGCCTCGGCTTTCAGGACAGCCATCAGCAATTCCTGCTTCTGGCCGACAGTCAGGCCCTGACCGACAATGCCCATGACATCGCCAAGGTCCGCCAGAACGTGATCGAGGTGACGCTGGATTACCTCGCCGTGGGGATCGACCCGGCGCGCAGCACGATCTGCCTGCAATCGCATCTGCCCGCCCTGGCCGAACTGACCCAGCTTTACCTCAATTTCGTCACCGTCGCCCGGCTGGAGCGCAACCCGACCATCAAGGACGAGATCAAGGCCCGCGGCTTCGGGCGCGACATTCCGGCCGGGTTCCTCTGCTATCCCGTAGCGCAAGCCGCCGACATCACCGCCTTTCGCGCCACGGTGGTCCCGGTCGGCGAAGACCAGCTGCCGCTGATCGAGCAATGCAACGAGATCATCCGTCGCCTCAACATCTCCGCCGGGCGCCGCCTGCTGCCCGAGGCCGCCGCGCATGTCTCCACCGTGGGGCGCCTGCCCGGCGTCGATGGCCGGGCGAAGATGAGCAAATCCTCCGGCAATGCGATCGCCCTGTCGGCCAGCCCGGATGAGATTTCCGCCGCCGTGAAAGCCATGTTCACCGACCCGAACCATCTGCGCGCCGAAGACCCGGGACGGGTGGAGGGCAATGTCGTCTTCACCTATCTCGACGCTTTCGACCCCGCCCCTGGCGAAGTGGCCGAACTCAAGGCGCAATACCGCGCCGGTGGCCTCGGCGATGCCCGCCTCAAGGCCCGGCTGGAGGATGTGCTGCAAGACCTCCTCGCCCCGATCCGCACCCGCCGCGCCGCCTATGCCGCCGATCCGGGCCAGGTGCTGGACCTGATCCGCCAGGGCACCGCCAAGGCCCGCGAAGTGACCGAGGCCACCAAGGCGGAGATCATGGCGGGGCTGGGCCTCTTCCGCCTGTGAAGGCCCTACTCCGCGCCCGGCCCCAGCCGCGGCACCGGCTGCGGCACGGGCATCCCCTCCAGCGCGCGCAGGGGGCGGCGCACGATGGCCCCGATGCCGCCGCGCGTCGGGGCATAGACCTGCTTGGAGGCCTCGACCATCAGAACCCCGCCCGCCAACCAGGGGGCAGAACGGCCCACCCATTCCCAGAAGGCCGAGGTGCGCAGCCAGAACCGCCCCAGCGCCGGCGGCGCGAACAGCGCCGTCATCGCGCGCTCGGGCATGAAACCGTGGCGCTTCAGCTCGGCCTCCATCTGGCCCATCGAATAGGGCCTGCCATAGCCAAAGGGCGTGCCATCGCCGCGCGCCCAAAGCCCGATCCGGTTCGGCACGATGAAAAGCGCCCGTCCCCCGGGGCCGAGAACACGGTAGGCCTCCTCCATCACGGCGGCGGAATTGTCCGAGGTCTCAAGCCCATGCATCAGGATCAGCCGGTCGACGAAGCCGGTGGCGAGCGGCCATTCGCTGTCCTCGCACAGAAGGCAGACATTCGGCTCGCCCATCGGCCAGGGCATCACCCCTTGCGGCGCGGGCATCAGCCCGATCACCCGCCGCGCATGGGCGAGATAGGGGCGCAGCAGGGGCACCGCAAAGCCGAAACCCACCATGGTCTGCCCGGCCATCGGCGGCCAAAGCTCGACCACCCGCTCGCGGATCGCCCGCTGCGCCACCCGGCCCAGGGCGGTGCGGTAGTAAAAATTCCTCAGGTCGAGAACGTCCAGATGCATTGTCAGCTTTAGCCTTTCCAGCTTTCTCACACCGATCATACCGAGAGCGCGGCATGAGACTATTGCCGAACGTCGCCTAAATCATCGGCCGATACTTCTACGGCTGGCCTGGGCTTGCCCCGACCCTGCTCCAGTCATCGGTATTGCGCAGTTTCAAGGCCCAACGCGACGCCATCTGCATCCGACAGCGCCCCGCATCGATGTTTTTCATAGAGCCCGGCCCATTTGCCGCGTAGATCATGCTACACATCGCCTCTCGATAATTGCGCTCTGCAAGGATCAAACGCTGAAAGCTAACCTCTGTCGTGATACCTTCACTCTCAAGATCCCATCCTGCATCGCGATTCGACTTATCGACAGTGCCCCAAACCACCCTGAGATGGGCCTCCAGACCCGCTGCAATTTCGTCCCACACTTCAGCCTCGGCGACGTAACATTGCCAGATATCAATTGTGGTTTGGTGGAGCGGAGGAGTTTTGCTGCATTTTTCCGCCGCCTCGCCAACACATGCCGCCTCAAGTGTATCGGGCGCGGTGTCGTCAAAACATCTTTCAACCGCCGCGCGATCCAAAGGCAACTCCTGCGCAACAGCTATGGCTAGCGGTGGCGGCACCAGGAGGGTCATCAATCCTGCCAAGGTCAACACCCGGCCCAGGGCAGTGCGGTAGTAAAAATTCCTCAGGTCGAGAACGTCCAGATGCATTGAAGGTGTCACGGTTCAGGGCCACATTGCCTCACCATAGCCATTCGCCCCCCGATTGCCATGCGTGCTTTCGGCCCAGGTCAGGAATCCCCCCATGCCGCTTGAACTCGTCACCGTTGCCTGCCTTTCGGACAATTACGCCTATCTGATCCACGATGCCGAAAGCGGCGAGACTGCCGTGGTCGACGTGCCGGAGGCGGGGCCGATTCTGGCGGCGCTCCAGGCGCGGGGCTGGCAGCTCGACCTGATCCTGATCACCCACCACCATGCCGACCATATCCAGGGCGTGGCGGAGCTTGTCGCCGCCACCGGCGCGCGCGTCTACGGCGCCGCCGCCGACGCCCACCGCCTGCCGCCCCTTGACCGCGCCTTGGTCGAGGGCGACAGCGTGACCGTCGGCGCCGAAGCCGGGTACGTTCTGGATGTTTCCGGCCACACGATGGGGCATATCGCCTTCATCTTCCCGGATGCGAACCTGGCCTTCACCGCAGACAGTCTGATGTCCGGCGGCTGCGGCCGCTTGTTTGAGGGCAGCCCCGATACTATGTGGGCCTCACTGACCAAACTCGCCGCGCTTCCGGGCGAGACGCTGATCTGCTCGGGCCACGAATATACCGCGAGCAACCTGCGTTTCGCCGCCACCGTCGAACCTTCCAACCCCGACCTTCAGGCCCGCATCGCCCGCGTGACGGCGGCAAGGGCCAAGGGCGAATCCACCGTGCCGGTTCTTCTGTCCGAAGAACTGGCCACCAACCCCTTCCTGCGCGCCCCGCTGGCCTCGGTGAAGGCCGCGGTCGGCATGGCAGAGGCCTCCGACGCCGCGGTTTTCGCGGAAATCCGGGCGCGAAAGGACAAGTTCTGACCAGCCCGCATCACTTTTTGTGGGTCATCCCCCGCCAAGTGCGATTTCGTGTGAAATAGCACTTGAAGATCGGCGTAGAAAACCGATCCTTAATCATATGAGGCCACGGTCAAGGCAGGCCCGAACGATCCCCGATCGGGTTATGCCGACCTGCAGGACAGGAGCACGACGCAAGTGCCGACATTTTCGACAACCCTCGAGCAAGCCATCCATGGCGCCCTGGCGCTGGCGAATGCCCGCCGCCATGAACTGGCCACGCTGGAACATCTGCTGCTCTCGCTGACCGACGAGCCTGACGCCTCCCGCGTCATGAAGGCCTGCTCGGTTGACCTCGATGCGCTGAAGAAGACCCTGACCGATTTCATCGACGATGATCTCTCCACCCTCGTCACCGATGTCGAAGGCTCCGAAGCGGTGCCGACGGCGGCTTTCCAGCGCGTGATCCAGCGTGCCGCGATCCATGTGCAATCCTCCGGCCGGACCGAAGTGACCGGGGCCAATGTTCTGGTCGCGATCTTTGCCGAACGCGAATCGAACGCCGCCTATTTCCTGCAGGAACAGGACATGACCCGTTACGACGCGGTCAATTACATCGCCCATGGCGTGGCCAAGAACCCCTCCTTCGGCGAGGCGCGCCCGGTGTCGGGCGCCGATGAACACCACGAAACCCCCAAGGCCGAGGCGGGCGAAGCCAAGGAATCCGCGCTGTCGAAATACTGCGTCGATCTGAACGACAAGGCGGTCAAGGGCGATGTCGACCCCCTGATCGGCCGCGAGGCCGAGGTGGAGCGTGCGATCCAGGTCCTGTGCCGCCGTCGCAAGAACAACCCCCTGCTGGTGGGCGACCCCGGCGTGGGCAAGACGGCGATCGCCGAGGGCCTCGCCCTCAAGATCGTGCGTGGCGAGACGCCGGAGATTCTGGCCGGAGCCACGATTTTCAGCCTCGACATGGGCGCATTGCTCGCCGGGACCCGTTATCGCGGCGACTTTGAAGAGCGTCTGAAGGCGGTCGTCAAGGAAATGGAGGATCACCCCGACGCGATCCTCTTCATCGACGAGATCCACACCGTGATCGGCGCCGGCGCCACCTCGGGCGGGGCGATGGATGCCTCGAACCTGCTGAAACCCGCGCTGCAGGGCGGCAAGCTGCGCTGCATGGGTTCGACCACCTACAAGGAATTCCGTCAGCACTTCGAAAAGGACCGCGCGCTGAGCCGCAGGTTCCAGAAGATCGACGTGAACGAGCCTTCGGTCGAGGATTCGGTCAAGATCCTGATGGGTCTGAAACCCTATTTCGAAGAGCATCACGACCTGCGCTATACCCATGACGCGATCAAGGCCGCGGTCGAACTTTCCGCCCGCTACATCCATGACCGCAAGCTGCCCGACAAGGCGATCGACGTGATCGACGAGGCGGGGGCGGCGCAGCATCTCTTGACCGAATCCAAGCGCCGCAAGACCATCGGCCAGAAAGAGATCGAGGCTGTCGTGGCCAAGATCGCCCGCATCCCGGCGAAATCGGTGTCCAAGGACGATGCCGAAGTGCTGCGCGATCTGGAAAAGAACCTCAAGCGCGTGGTCTTCGGCCAGGACAAGGCGATCGAGGCTTTGTCCTCGGCGATCAAGCTTGCCCGCGCTGGCCTGCGCGAGCCGGAAAAGCCGATCGGCAACTATCTCTTCGCGGGCCCGACCGGTGTCGGCAAGACAGAGGTCGCCAAGCAGTTGGCGAGCATCCTCGGCGTGGAACTCCTGCGCTTCGACATGTCGGAATATATGGAGAAGCACGCGGTCTCCCGCCTGATCGGCGCCCCGCCCGGCTATGTCGGCTTTGACCAGGGCGGCATGCTGACCGATGGCGTCGACCAGCACCCGCATTGCGTTCTGCTGCTGGACGAGATCGAAAAGGCCCACCCGGATGTCTACAACATCCTTCTGCAGGTGATGGACCACGGCAAGCTGACCGACCACAACGGGCGGCAGGTCGATTTCCGCAATGTGGTGCTGATCATGACGACCAACGCGGGCGCCTCGGATGCCGCCAAGGCCGCCATCGGCTTTGGCCGCGACAAGCGGACGGGCGAGGATACCGCCGCTATCGAACGCACCTTCACGCCGGAGTTCCGCAACCGTCTGGACGCGGTGATCGCCTTCTCCTCGCTGGGCAAGGACATCATCCGTTCGGTCGTCGAGAAGTTCGTCATGCAGCTGGAAGCGCAGCTGATGGATCGTGGCGTCCATATCGACCTGACCCCCGAAGCCGCCGACTGGCTGGGCGACAAGGGCTACGACGACAAGATGGGCGCGCGTCCCTTGGGCCGCGTGATCCAGGAACACATCAAGAAGCCGCTGGCCGAGGAACTGCTGTTCGGCAAGCTGACCAAGGGCGGTCTCGTGCATGTTGGCGTCAAGGATGACACCATCGTGCTGACCTACGAGGAACCCGCCAAGCCGCGCCTGACCGGCTCCAAGCCGCCGCTTCTGACGGCGGAATGATTGGTGGAATGATCAGGGGACTGCTTCTGACTTTGGCCCTCGCCACACCGGCGGGGGCCTTTGAATTGAACTGGCCCCTCGCCTGCACTCTGGGCAAATCCTGCTACATCCAGCACTACGTCGACCGCGACCCCGGCCCCGAGGACCGCGATTTCACCTGCGGCACCCTCAGCTACGACGGCCACGACGGCACCGACATCGGCCTGCCCAACCGGGCGGCGATGGCGGCGGGGGTGGCGGTTCTGGCGGCGGCCCCCGGCAAGGTGCGCGGCATCCGCGACGGCATCGCCGATTTTCTGCCGCCGGTCCCGGGCAAGGAATGCGGCAACGGCGTCCTGATCGAGGATGGCGATGGCTGGCAGACGCAATATTGCCATATGAAACAAGGCTCTGTCGCGGTGCGCCCCGGGGATGAGATCACGGTGGGGCAAACACTCGGCCTCGTCGGCCAGTCCGGCGCCGCCGACTTCCCGCATCTGCATCTGACGCTGCGCCACAAGGGCGCCGTCGTGGACCCTTTCGCCCCCGATCAGGCCAGCTGCGGCCCGACCGCCTCCCCCGGCCTCTGGGCCAATCCGCTGCCTTATCAGCCGGGCGGGTTCCTCTCTGCCGGGTTCAGCGCCGAGGTGCCGCAGTTCGATGCGATCAAGGCGGGCCTTGCGACCCCATCCCTGCCGCGCAGCGCCCCTGCCCTCGTCCTCTGGGCCGAGGTCTATGGCGGGCAGGCCGGGGATGAACTGCGCTTTGCCATCGCCTCCTCCCGGGGCGAGGTGATGCTGCAGACCACGTCAAGGCTGGAGCGGACCCAGGACCTGCTCTTCCGCGCCGCTGGGTCCAGATTGCACGAGGATCTGACGCCCGGCACCTATGCCGGCTCTGTCCGCCTGCTCCGCAAGGGGGTGGAGGTCGACCGCATCGCCACCAAAGTCACGGTCGATTAACTCGCCAGATGCCGCAGGCCCTGCGTCACATCGGTGCGCACGGCCAGCCGCAGGCCCGGCTCGTCCCCCGCCCGCAAGGCCGCGAGGATCAGCCGGTGGTGGTGCGGCACATCGCGGCGGCGCAATTTGTCGTAAAGCGCGCGCATCGTCGGGCCAAGCTGCAGCCAGACCGTCTCGCAGATAGCCAGCATCGCGGGCGTCTGGGCGCGCAGGTAAAGCGTGCGGTGAAACTCCAGATTGGTGCGGACATAGGCCACCGCATTGTGGTTCATCACCGCCTCCTGGTTCAGCGCGTTGATCGCGGTCAGCCGGTCGATCAAGGCAAAGTGGGCGCGGGGCAAGGCGCGCGAGGCCATCTCCGGCTCCAGCAGGGCGCGAATCGCGGCCAGTTCCTCAATCCGCTCTGGCGAGAGTTCCGGCGTCGAGATCCGGCCTGAGGAAGAGATGGTCAGCGCCCCCTCGGCCGCCAGCCGGCGCACCGCCTCGCGCGCCGGGGTCATCGACATATCGTGCTGTGCGGCCAGCCCGCGCAGCGTCATCGACAGGCCCGGCGCCAGTTCGCCATGCATGATCTGCTGGCGCAAGAGCCGGTAGAGCCGCTCATGCGCCGGGGCGGAGGGATCGGCGAGCCGGAGGGTCGCGGGGCGCGGAGAGGTGGTCATCCCCCGACCCAAGCAAAGGCCGCGCCCCGCGTCAAGCGTCGAAGCGGTAGGAGTGCAGGCGCGCGCCCTGGGCATGCAGCCAGGCCCGCTCACGCTCCCACCCCGGAAACAGGCGCGCGACCACGGCCCAGAAATCGGCGGAGTGATTCATTTCCACCAGATGGGCGCATTCGTGCGCTGCGACATAGGACAGGACCGAGGGCGGCGCCATGATCAGCCGCCAGGAATACATCAGGTGCCCCTCATGGCTGCACGAGCCCCAGCGCGACCTTGTGTCGCGCAGGGTGATCCGGCTGACCCGGCGGCCCAGAAGCCCGGCATAGTGGTCAGAGGCGGCGGCCAGGCGGTCGCGGGCCATGGCGCGCAGGAAGGCGGCGGTGCGGGCGGCGGCCTGGGCGGCATCGCCGGGCAGGAACAGCGAATCACCCTCCAGCCGCGGCGCACGACCCGTTCCGGGGCAAAGTGTGACCTCGCGCCCCTCGAAGAGCACCGTGCTGCCGAAGCTGATCGCGCTCGGCCGGCGCTGCTTTGCCAGGGCGGCGCGCAGCCAGCCTTCCTGGGCGCGGGCGAAGTCCATCGCCTCGGATTCGCGGGCGCGCGGCGGCAGCGACAGGGTCACCCGCCCGTCAAGTGACGAGACTCGCAAGGAAAATCGCCGCGCCCGGGCGGACCGGCGCAGGGTGATCTCGACAGGCGGGGTTCCGGGAAGGACGGGCATGGCACCTCTTGCAATGGCAGGCCACAATACCCAGATCTGGCCCTGCCACAACCGCTGCCGCAGGCGTAGAAAAGCCTTTGACAGTGCGGATCGCCTGTGGCAAGCGAACGTTTCTCTGGCACATAGCCTAGCAAGGATGACCATGCCCAAAGCTGAATGGGGCACGAAGCGGATCTGCCCGACCACTGGCAAGCGCTTCTATGACCTGAACCGTTCGCCGATCGTCAGCCCCTACACGGGCGAGGTCGTCGATATCGAAAGCGCGCGCCGCAAGATGGCCGCCTCGGTGATCGCGCGAGTCGCACCTGAAAAGGACGATGACGTTCTGGTCGATGACCTGGACGCCGATGATGATCTGCTGACGCCCGGCGTTGCCGATGATGCGGAGCTGGACGACGAGCTTCTGGAAGAAGACGCCGACGACAATGTGTCGCTCGACGATCTGACCGAAGTGCCCGGCGACGAAGAGGAAGTCTAAACAAGGGGTTGGGGGCGATTTTTCGGGAAGTGCATTTTTCCTCTTGCACCCCCCGCCGCCCCCGCCTAATAAGCCGCCACGACGCGCCCAGCGTCGCCGATCGAAAGATCGGACGATCGCAAGATCGGCAGGTTGAACGGGGTCATAGCTCAGATGGGAGAGCGCTTGAATGGCATTCAAGAGGTCGGGAGTTCGATCCTCCCTGGCTCCACCAACCTTCCAAACGGCTGACAGGGCGTCCTTCGGGACGCCCTTTCCGTTTGTGCTTTGCCTGTCGAGTCCAAGTCGGTGTGCAGCGACCTGTCGCAGATGACAGCACGCGCAATACCCGGCCCGCAGCTCATTTGCCGCGCCGGGTCACGTCTGCCAATGTGAGGAATTTGGTGGAGCAAAGGGGGATCGAACCCCTGACCTTATCATTGCGAACGATACGCTCTCCCAACTGAGCTATTGCCCCATCCGCGACCCGGTTTGTGGGCGAATTGCGCCGGATTGTCAAGGCGGCTGCGCAACTTGTGCGGCGGGACGGGCGGCCCCGGGGGAGGCCGCCCGTCCGTGGCCCGAAGCGGGGCTCAGGGATGGGTGACGCCCGAGGTTTCGGTCTTGTCGCGGGTGGAATCGGTGCCGCGGCCGCGGCGGTCGATGGCGGCGTGGCTGTCGAGGGTCAGCACCGGCGCCGTGGTCGCGGCCTGCAGCGGGGCCAGGGGCGTCAGGGACAGGGCGGCGAGCGTGGTGGCGAGGATGAGGGATTTCATGGCGAAGTCTCCGTTCGGGGGTTGGGGAGCGTTTCGGTCTGCTCCGGTCCCTACACTCTAGGGATTCGCCCCCGCTTCGGGCACCGACCGAGGGCCGGCGATCCACGCCTTCTTTTGCGACCTAGGTCGGGCCGGTTTTCAGACCTTTGCCCCGCCCTTGCCCCCTGCCCGCACCCGGCTCAGCCCTTCAGATGCGCCCGGGCCAGCATGGCGGCCTCGACCCGGTTCCTGACCTGCAGCTTCTGCAGGATCGAGGTCATGTAATGCTTGACGGTCTTCTCCTGCAGGTCCAGCGCCTCGCCGACCTCGCGGTTGGACTTGCCCTGCGCCACCAGCTTCAGGATGTCCTCCTCGCGCTTGGTGAGGTCCTCCAGCGGGTTGGGTGCGGCCGCGGGGGCCTGCGGGCGGCGCAGCGCCACCAGAAGCCGCCCGGCCAGCCCGGGAGAGACATAGGACCGCCCGGCCGCCAGTTCGCGCACGAGGTCGGCCAGCTCCCCGGCACCGACGCCCTTCAGGATATAGCCCAGCGCGCCGAGCTTGATCGCCTGCATCAGGTCCTCGTCGCTTTCCGAGGCGGTCAGCATCGCCACGCGGGGCGGGTTTTCCATCTGCAGGATGCGGGCCAGCGCCGCCAGACCGCCGCCCTTGGGCATCGAGATGTCCAACAGCACCACATCGGGCCGCGCGCGCAGCACGACCTCGGCAGCCTCCTCGCCATCCTTGGCCAGGCCCACCACCTCGATCCCGCCGGCATCCTCGAGGCTGCGCACCAGGCCCTCGCGGTAGATCGGATGGTCGTCAGCCAGCACGATTCGGATCACATCGGTCATTCCACGCCCCTCAAATCCAGTTCCATCCGCAATTCCGCCCCCGGCAGCCCATCCTGCCTGCGGCCCAGTGTCAAATGCCCGCCGAGGCTTTCGACCCGCCCGGCGAGGCCGGCAAGCCCCAGACCATAGCGCCCCTCGGTCAGATCGTCTTCTGCCGGATCGCTGCCGAGCCCGGGGCCGAGACCCGGGCCGCTGTCGCGCACGACGACGCGCAGGGTCTGCGCCGCCTCGGTCAGGGTGACCTCCTGCCCCTTGCCCTCGCCATGGCGCCAGGCATTGGTCAGCCCCTCCTGTACCACACGGCCGATGCAGATCTTCACCGCGATCGGCAGATCCCGTGCGGGCAGCGCCATGGTCAGGGCAACTTCGCTATGGGTCCGGGCGGCATGGGCATCGACGAGGCCCTGGATCACCTCGGCCAGATCGCGCCTTTCGATATCGGGCAGCGACACCCCGCGCGAGATGGTGCGGATCTCGGTGATCGCCTCGCGCACCGCCTTTTCGATGCCGTCGATCTCGGCCTGGGCCTTGGGGCTGGCGGCCTCGCGGCGCAGCGCGTCCAGACGCAGGGCGGCAAAGCCGATCAGCTGGGCCGGGCCGTCGTGCAGATCGGCCCCGATCCGGCGCAGCGCCTGATCGTTCAGCTGCGAGAATCGCGCCGCCGCCCCCTGCACCTTCAGCCGCAGGGTGACATTGCGGGCGGCCATCTCGCTGAGGTCGACGATCTGGCGGTCGATGATCCGGTTGCCGCGCAGGACGATGGCAAAGAGGCTGGCGAAGATCGCGGCCATCACCAGGCAGACCGCAAGCCAGCTGGTCATCCGCGCCATGGTCAGATCGGATTGCAGCTGGGTCGCGACCTCGTAGAACTCGGCAATCGCGATGATCTCGCCGGATTGGCGGGCGCGGATCGGGGCATAGATCTGCAGCAGGGGGATGCCCAGCGCCTGTTCGGCGATGTTCTCGTCCTCGTCCAGCTTGTCGAAGGAGCCTACGACCTGCCCGGCCCAGGCCTGTTTGATGTCCTCGCTGCCGGGAAAGGTCTTGCCGATGATGTCGGGGTCCGAGGCCGCCACGACCTTGGCGCCCTTGACCCAGATCTTGAAGCTGACCACCCGGCTGCCCAAAGGCGTGTCGTGCAAGAGCCGCGCGATCGCCGCCGCATCCTCGGGCGTCAGATGGTCCGAGGTGGCAAGCTCTTGGATAAGCGGGGAAAAGAAGCTTTCCATATAGAGGGCGGTCGCATTGGCGGTGTTGCGCACCACATCGGTCTTGATCCGGCCCGAGACCCAGAAGCCCACGACCAGCGCCGCCAGAACCATGACCAGACCGCCCGCCAGCGCGAATTGCCCGGCAAGCGACAGGTCAGACCAGCTGCGGCGCGGGCGGCTTTGGGTCATGCCCTCACCCCATGCCCAGGGCGGCGGCAATCCCGCAGGCCAAGGCGCCCGCCAGCGTCGCAAAGACGACCGAGCGGCGCCAGAGATAGGCCAGAAGCACTGCCAGCACCCCCACCGCCGACCTGCCCTGCACGGCGCCTGAGGCATGGACCAGTGGCAGCATCTCGGCCACGAAGAGGGTGGCAATTGCCGCAGGCCCGGTCGCCGCCAGAAACCGCGCCGGAACGCCATGCGGTGAAAGGTCGTTCAGATTGGCCCGCAGCGGCAGAAACCGCCAGAGATAGGTCAGCCCCCCGGCCAGCAGCGCCAGTTCCAGCACGTCACTGCGCATGGCTTGCCCTCCGCAGCGGCAGTGCGATGCCGGAAAGCGCCCCGGCGATCATCCCGGCGAAAAGCCCGGCCGTGCCGGAAAAGGCCCAGGTCCCCGCCATGGTGGCCAGCCCGGCCACCATGATCACCGGCACCTGCCTGCCGTTGAGGATCGACAGAAGCAGCGCCAGGAACAGCGCCGGCAGCATAAAATCCAGACCCGCGCCGACCGCGGGCCATTGCTCCAGCGCGCCGCCTCCGGCCCAGGCCCCCGCCGCCGTGCCCGCAAGCCAGGAGCCATAGGCGCAAAAGCCGAGGACCAGCATGAAGGCCTCCGAAAAGCGCTGGCCTTTGCCGAAGGCGCCGAGGGCCGCGCCGAAGACCTCATCCGTCAGGGTGAAGGCCCAGGCCCAGGACCAGCGCCGCGTCGCCCCGGCCCCGGCCTTCTGCAGCAGGGTCGGCCCGTAGAGCAGATGCCGCAGGTTCATCGCGGCCAGCGTCAGCCCGGCGGCCAGCACCGGCGCGCCACTGGTGACGAGGGCGATGGCGAGGAACTGCGAGGCCCCGGCAAAGACGATCAGCGACAGGCTGAATGCCTCCAGCCCCGACAGGCCCTGCCGGGTCGCGGCCACACCAAAGGAAAAGGCGATGGGGAAATAGCCCAGCACCAGGGGAAAGGCGGCCTGCAATCCGGCCCGGACGGGAAATGTGTCACGCATCGCTCAAGCGGTAGCCACCCCCGCCCCCGCCTGTCAAGTTGAGCGGCCCCGATCCGGCCCGTCGCCGCCGCCGCTTTTCCGGGCCGCCACTTTCCCTCTTGCCAATTCCGACGCTTCACGCCTATTTTCCGACAGTCAGGTTCGGGAGAATCCAGCTCCGTGCTGGTGCCGAAGGAGCAACCGCCCCGGTAAACTCTCAGGCAAAAGAACCGTCCTGATCACGGAACTCTGGAGAGTGGTGCGCGCACCCGCCGAAGGGATAACGATCTCAGGCGCCTTGGCCCCCGACGGGACCGCAGGCAAGGACAGAGGGGGCATCGGGGGGCGGGGATCAGCCTGCCTCGAACGGTGCCGGCATGTATTTTTCCGGCGGAAGTATAGGGGGTTCGGCTTGTCCGACGAAACTCTGCACGCGCCTTTGCAGCGCCTGTGTCTGCATGACCTGCATGTGGCCTTGGGCGCGCGGATGGTGCCCTTTGCCGGCTATGAGATGCCGGTGCAATATCCGTCCGGGGTGATGAAGGAACATCTGCACACCCGGGAGGCCGCAGGCCTCTTCGACGTCAGCCACATGGGCCAGGTCATCCTGCGGCCGAAGAAAAGCCTGGCCGATCTGGCACTTGGGCTGGAGGCGCTGATCCCGGTCGATGTGCTGGACCTGCCCATGGGGCGCCAGCGCTATGGCATGTTCACCGATGCGACGGGCGGGATCCTCGATGACCTGATGTTCGCCAACCGGGGCGATCACCTCTTCGTCGTGGTCAACGCCGCCTGCAAGGTGGAGGACATCGCCCATATGAAGGCCAACCTCGCCGCCGTGGCCGAGGTGGTGCCCGTCACCGACCGCGCCCTTCTGGCGCTGCAGGGACCCAAGGCCGAAGCCGCCTTCGCCCGCCTCGTGCCCGAAGCCGCCGCGATGCGCTTCATGGACATGGCCTTCCTCGACTGGAACGGGGTGGAGCTTTGGGTCTCGCGCTCGGGCTATACCGGCGAGGATGGCTATGAAATCTCGGTCCCCGAAAACCGCGCCGAGGCCCTGGCGGAGGCGCTGCTCGGCCAGCCCGAGGTGCAGCCGATCGGCCTTGGCGCGCGCGACAGCCTGCGGCTCGAGGCCGGGCTTTGCCTTTACGGCCATGACCTTGACCAGACCACCACCCCGGTCATGGGCAATCTGACCTGGGCCATCTCGAAAGCCCGCCGCGCCAGCGGCAGCCGCCCCGGCGGCTTTCCCGGCGCCTCGCAGATCCTGCACGAACTCGCCCAGGGCCCCGACCGCCTGCGCGTCGGATTGCGCCCCGAGGGCCGCGCGCCGATGCGCGAGGGGACCGAGCTTTACGCCGGCTCCACGCTGGTCGGCAAGGTCACCTCGGGCGGCTACGGCCCCTCGGTCGCTGCCCCCGTCGCGATGGGATATGTGGCGGCCGCCCATGCCAAAGAGGGCACGCGCCTTGAAGCAGAATTGCGCGGCAAGCGTCTGCCTGTCACCATATGCGCCATGCCCTTCCACCCTACCTCCTACAAACGTTGAGGACTGAAGATGAAATACACCAAGGAACACGAATGGCTGCGCGTTGAAGGCGATCTGGTCGTGGTCGGGATCACCGAACATGCCGCCGCCCAGCTTGGCGATGTGGTCTTCGTCGAACTGCCCGAGGTCGAGACCGTGGTGGCCGAAGGCGACGAGGTCTGCGTGATCGAAAGCGTGAAGGCCGCTTCGGACATCCTGGCCCCCCTCGATGGCGAGATCGTCGCGGTGAACGAAAAGCTGGTCGATGCCCCGGCCCTGGTGAACGAAGACCCGACCGGCGCGGCCTGGTTCTTCAAGATCAAGATTGATGACCTCAGCGTCCTGGATGATTTCATGGACGAGGATGAATACAACGACCTGATCGGCTGACCCAAACCCGAATTTTCTGCGAAAATTCACCGTCTCGCGTCGCGCCCCTGAATTTTCGCAGAAAATTCGAGGCGGTTGGCGCTTTGCATCCAGGAGTCTGGCATGACTTTCACGCCCATCGACTACAACCCCTACGATTTCGCCAACCGCCGCCACATCGGCCCCTCCCCCGCCGAGATGGTGGAGATGCTGGAGGCCGTAGGCACGCCCACGCTCGAAAGCCTGATCGACGAGACCATCCCGCCCTCGATCCGCCAGCGTCTGGGCCTGGGCTGGGCGCCGCTCTCCGAACAGGACCTGCTGGCGCGGATGCGGGCGGTGGCCTCGCGCAACAAGGTGATGACCTCGCTGATCGGCCAGGGCTATTATGGCACTGTGACCCCGCCCGCGATCCAGCGCAACATCCTGGAAAACCCCGCCTGGTACACCGCCTATACCCCCTACCAGCCCGAAATTGCCCAGGGCCGCCTTGAGGCCCTGCTGAATTACCAGACCATGGTCTGCGACCTCACCGGGCTCGACATCGCCAATGCCAGCCTTCTCGACGAGGCCACCGCCGCCGCCGAGGCGATGACCATGGCCGAGCGCTGCGCCAAGTCCAAGGCCCGCGCCTTCTTTGTCGACGAGAACTGCCATCCCCAGACCATCGGCGTGATCAGAACCCGCGCCCTGCCGCTCGGGATCGAGGTCATCGTGGCCGCGCCCGAGGCCATGGAGGCCGCCAGCGTCTTCGGCGCGATTTTCCAATACCCGGGCACCTTTGGCGAGGTGCGCGACTTCACCGCCGAGATTGCCGCCCTGCATGAAAAGGGCGCGATTGCCGTCATGGCGACCGACCTTCTGGCCCTGACCCTGCTGAAAGAGCCCGGCGCCATGGAGGCGGACATCGCCATCGGCTCCAGCCAGCGCTTCGGCGTGCCGATGGGCTATGGCGGCCCGCATGCGGCGTTTTTCGCCTGCGCCGATGCGCTGAAACGCCAGATGCCGGGGCGGATCGTCGGCGTCTCGATCGACTCGCGCGGGAACAAGGCCTACCGGCTGGCCCTGCAAACGCGCGAACAGCATATCCGGCGCGAGAAAGCCACCTCCAACGTCTGCACGGCGCAGGCGCTGCTGGCGGTCATGGCCTCGATGTACGCGGTCTTCCACGGGCCGAAAGGCCTGCGCGCGATCGGCGAGCGGGTGCATTTCCGCGCCAACCGGATCGCCCGCGCCCTGATGGCGGCGGGCGCCAAGGTGACGCCCAAGGCCTTCTTCGACACGATCACGGTCGAGGTTGGTGTGGGGCAAGCGGGGATTCTCGCCGCTGCCCGGGCCGAGGGGCTGAACTTTCGCAAGATCGGCGCGGATCGGGTCGGGATCTCGCTTGACGAGACGACCGATGAACAGGTGCTGATCCGCATCCTGCGCACCTTCGGCATCGAGGGCGTGCCGCCGCACCGGGCGGAGCTTTCCTTCCCGGAGGAGATGCTGCGCACCTCCAGCTACCTCGATCACCCGATCTTCCACATGAACCGGGCCGAATCCGAGATGATGCGCTACATGCGCCGCCTGTCGGATCGCGACCTGGCGCTGGACCGGGCGATGATCCCGCTCGGCTCCTGCACGATGAAGCTGAACGCGGCGGCGGAGATGTTTGCGATCACTTGGCCGGAGTTTGCCAATATCCACCCCTTCGTGCCGGCGGATCAGGCGGCGGGCTATCATGAGGCAATCTCGGACCTGACCGAAAAACTCTGCGAAATCACGGGCTACGATGCATTTTCGATGCAGCCCAATTCGGGCGCGCAGGGGGAATATGCGGGCCTGATGACCATCCTCGCCTATCACCGGGCGCGGGGAGAGGCGCATCGCAAGATCTGTCTGATCCCGGTCTCGGCCCATGGCACCAACCCGGCCAGCGCGCAGATGGCGGGGATGCAGGTGGTGGTGGTCAAATCCTCGCCCAACGGCGATGTGGACCTGGAGGATTTCCGCGCCAAGGCCATGGCGGCGGGCGACAGGCTTGCCGCCTGCATGGTCACCTACCCCTCTACCCATGGGGTCTTCGAGGAAACCATCCGCCAGATCTGCGAGATCACCCATGAGTTCGGCGGCCAGGTCTATCTGGACGGGGCCAATATGAATGCGATGGTGGGTCTGGTGAAACCGGGCGAGATCGGCAGCGATGTCAGCCACCTGAACCTGCACAAGACCTTTGCCATCCCGCATGGCGGTGGCGGGCCGGGGATGGGGCCGATCGGGGTGAAATCCCACCTCGCCCCCTATCTGCCCGGCCATGCCCATACCGGCGGTGCCGAGGGTCCGGTGAGTGCCGCGCCCTATGGCTCTGCCTCTATCCTGCTGATTTCATGGGCCTATTGTCTGATGATGGGCGGCGAGGGCATCACCCAGGCGACGCGGGTGGCGATCCTCAACGCCAATTACATCGCGGCACGTCTGAAGGGGGCCTATCCGGTCCTGTTCATGGGCAACAAGGGGCGGGTGGCGCATGAATGCATCCTCGACACCCGGCCCTTCGCCGAGGCCGGGGTGACGGTGGATGACATCGCCAAACGCCTGATCGACAACGGTTTTCACGCGCCCACCATGTCCTGGCCGGTCGCGGGCACCCTGATGGTGGAGCCGACGGAATCCGAGACCAAGGCCGAGATCGACCGCTTCATCACCGCCTTGCTGGCGATCCGGGCCGAGATTGCCGAGGTCGAGCGCGGGGAGATCACGGCCGAGGACTCGCCCCTGCGCCATGCGCCCCATACGGTCGAGGATCTGGTGGCCGACTGGAGCCGGAAATACCCGCGCGAACAGGGCTGCTTCCCACCCGGCGCCTTCCGGGTCGACAAATACTGGCCGCCGGTGGGCCGGGTGGACAACGTCTGGGGCGACCGCAACCTGCAATGCATCTGCCCGCCGCTGGAAAGCTATGCCGAGGCGGCGGAATAGGGCAAGGGCTTGAGAACGCTGCGTTAAACCGGAAGGGCGGGACGGGTTCGGATGTCTTGAACCCGTCTTGCTTCCGTCTTCCCTCCGTCTCTACGCGCGCAGAGACGGGGGATCGTTAACCATGCGCCGCGAATCACGGGCGGGCCGCGATTTTTCGCCGAAAAATCGGGATTCGGGGGTCCAAATCGGGGTTCGGGGTTTCGATTTTTCTGCGAAAAATCCGGCGCAACGCGCCCGATCTTTCGCAGAAAGATCGCGGGCGGGGGAAGCGGCGCATCCGCGCGCGCCTCCTCCGCCGCTCTCAGTTGCCGGCTTTGATCACCTGCAGCAGCGGCATCAGGTCGGCCATCTCCGGCCCGGTCTCGCGCCCGGTGAGCGCCCGGCGCAGCGGGCGGTAGAGGCCCTTGCCCTTGCGCCCCGTGGCGGCCTTCACAGTCTCGGTCCAGTCGTGCCAGGTGCTTTGCGTCCAGGGCCGCGGCGGCAGCATCGCCACGGCATCGGCGACGAAACTCGCATCCTCGACATCGACCAGCGGCTCCGCCCCGTCGCGGAAGAGGTGCCACCAGCCTTCGAGATCCGACAGCAGCGTGATGTTCTCGCGCGCGACCTTCCAGAAATGCTCGGCCAGCTCGTCCGGCACCCCGATCGCCTTGATCTGATCCGCCACCGCCGCAAAGGGCAACGACTGGTTGTAATGGCGGGTCAGCGGCAAAAGGTCCTCGGCATCGAACTTGGTCGGGGCGGCGCCGAAGCTCGTCACGTCAAAGCCTGCGATCAGGTCGTCCATCGTATGGGCCAGCTCGACCGGTTTGGAGGAGCCGAGCCGCGCCATCAGGCTCAAGAGCGCCATGGCCTGGATGCCGCGCCCGCGCAGGTCGCGCAGGGCCAGCACGCCAAGGCGCTTGGACAGTTCCTCGCCCTGCGGGCCGGTCAAGAGCGAATGGTGTGCGAAGTCGGGCGGGGTGCCGCCCAGCGCCTTCATGATCTGGATCTGCGTGGCGGTGTTGGTGACATGGTCCGCCCCGCGCACGATATTGGTCACGCCCATGTCGATGTCATCGACCGAGGAGGCGAAGGTGTAAAGGATCTGGCCATCGGCGCGGATCAGGACCGGGTCCGATACCGAAGCCGCGTCGATCGAGATCGGGCCGAGGATGCCATCGTTCCACTCGATCCGTTCCAGATCGAGCTTGAAGCGCCAATAGCCCTCGCGCCCCTCGGCGCGGTAGGCGGCCTTCTCGGCCTCGGTCAGGTGCAGCGAGGCGCGGTCATAGACCGGCGGCTTGCCCATGTTCAGCTGCTTCTTGCGTTTCAGGTCCAGTTCGACCGGTGTCTCGAAACATTCGTAGAACCGGCCGACGGCCTTCAGCTCCTCGGCCGCCTCGCGGTAGCGGTCAAAGCGCAGGGATTGCTGTTCGATCCGGTCGTATTTCAGACCGAGCCAGGCCAGATCGGTGATCAGCCCATCGATATATTCCTGCTTGGAGCGTTCCTGATCCGTGTCGTCCAGCCGCAGGATGAAGGTGCCGCCCTGCTGTCGGGCGATCAGGTAGTTCATCAAGGCGGTGCGCAGATTGCCCACATGGATGAAGCCGGTGGGCGAAGGGGCGAAGCGGGTCACGGTCGGGCGCTGGGTCATGAGAACCTCCTGAAAGCGATCTTTCCCTGTCACGAGTGGCGGCAAATGTCCAGTTGGGCCGCATGAGGGCCATCACCTTTGCGTGCCCCCGGCCCACCGTGCCGCTTCCTTCTGCAAGGTGACGCATTCGGCCCTTGCGGTGGCAGCGCCAGCGCTTAAATCCAAGGGCATGACACGCACCCCCTCCTCCGCCGTGGCGCCCGATGCGCAGATGATCCTCGAGCTGGCCCAGGCCGCGCTGGAGGATCTGCCCGAGCCCTACCGCCTCGCCGCCCGCGAAGTGGCGCTGCGCATCGAGGATTTCGCCGAGGACGAGCTGCTTGAGGCGCTTGACATCAGCGATCCTTTCGAGCTGACCGGGCTTTATGACGGCGTGCCCCTGACCGAGAAGGACCTCTCCTCGCCGTCGCTGGAGAACGACCAGATCTTCCTGTTCCGCCGCCCGATCCTGGAGGAATGGGTGGAGCGCGGCAATGTCTCGCTGGCCGAGCTGGTGACCCATGTCATGGTCCATGAACTGGCGCATCATTTCGGCTGGACCGACACCGAGATCGCCAAGATCGACCCCTGGTGGGAATAACAGGCTTTCCTCTTGGCCTCGGGGCTTTTTTCTCGCTAACTAGGCGGAGAAATTCCGACGAGAAGGCAAGCCCAAGGTGATGCTCAGGACTTTGCTACCCGCCGCCCTCGTGGTGGTCATGGCGCTGCCGGCCCTGGCCGGGCCGGTCGCCGATGCGGCCAAGGCGATCGAGGGCAAGCTGGGCGATGGCGATGCGGCGGGCGCGCTTCTGGCGGCGGGCGATCTTTACGCCCAGGTCTGGGACCATAACGCGCAGATCGGCTTCACCCAGGCGACGCTCGTGGCCGAGAATGCCACGGGCTACGGCGTCTACAACCCGCGACCGACCAATGTCTTCAAGAAGGGCGAGCCGATCCTGATCTATTGCGAACCCTATGGTTTTGCCTATGGCGCACCGGGCGAGGGGCTGTATTCGGTCAATTTCTTCATCGACCTGCAGATCCTCGACGCCTCGGGCAACCAGCTGGCCAATGCGCCGAATGCCACCGAATACAACATGACCTCGCGCCATCAGAACCGCGAGGTGCAGTCCAACATCACCTATACGCTGGATGGCATCCAGCCGGGCCATTACACGCTGGTCACCACGCTGCGCGACAAGAACTCGCAGAAGGCCGGCAGTTTCCAAACCGCGATCGAGATCACCCAGTAAGGCGACAAGATGTCTCCCGCAGCCGCACAGACCCCGATCGTCACGCTGACCCTGAACCCGGCGCTGGACATGTCCAGCGAGGTGCCCGAACTCATCCCCGACCAGAAGCTGCGCTGCACCGAACCTTTGCTCGACCCCGGCGGCGGCGGGTTGAACGTCAGCCGGGCGATTGCGGCGCTTGGCGGCGAGAGCCTGGCGCTCGTGGCCCTCGGCGGGCTGACCGGCGACCGGCTGGCGGGCCTGATCCGCGAGGAGGGCGTGCCCTTTCTGGCCATGACCGCCCCGGGCGAGACGCGGCAAAGCCTGACCGTGACCGAGGTCAGCACCGGGCGGCAGTACCGCTTCATGCTGCCCGGCCCGATCTGGGCCGAGGCGGATCAGGAGCGCGTCTTCACCCTGTTGCGCGCCTCGGCCCGGCCGGGGGCCTTCGGCGTGATCTCGGGCAGCCAGCCGCCCGGCGTGCCGGTCGACTTTCCCGCCCGGCTGGCGCGGGCGATGCCGGGGCTGAACGTGGTGCTGGACACTTCGGGCCCGGCCCTGCACGAGGCGGTGGCCCATCCGATCCCCGGCCTTGCCATCCTGCGGATGGA
This sequence comes from Rhodobacter sp. P1_C2, assembly GCF_056406375.1. Taxonomy (NCBI): domain Bacteria; kingdom Pseudomonadati; phylum Pseudomonadota; class Alphaproteobacteria; order Rhodobacterales; genus Rhodobacter; species Rhodobacter sp. P1_C2. Next base: position 186,373 of record NZ_JBFUAG010000004.1, on the reverse strand, counting down.
CGGGGCCGAGGCCGAGGCGCTGGCGGGCCGGCCCCTCGAAAGCCATGCAGCCACCGCCGATTTTGCCGAAGGTCTGGTCAGGGCCGGGGTCGCCCGCATGGTGGTGATCGCCCGCGGCGCCGAAGGCTCGGTTCTGGTCGATGCCAACCGGCGGCTCTTCACCACCGCGGCCCGGGTCAAGGTCAAATCCACCGTCGGCGCCGGAGACAGCTTTGTCGCGGGCCTGATCCTCAGCCTCGCCCGGGGCGAGACGCCCGAAGCCGCCCTCGCCATGGCCGCCGCCAGCGCCTCCTCTGCCGTGACGACCGATGCGACCCAGCTTTGCCGGCGGGAAGATGTGCTGCGGCTTCTGCCAGAATGCCGGGTAAGCCGCATCTGAGCCCCGGCGCCGGAGCGCGCTCCGCGGACCCGGCGGGGGGACTTCGCGTCCCCCCGCGTCGCAGCGTATCCGCTGCTCCGTCCCCCCTGCGGGATATTTATGGACCGATGAAAGGGAAAGAGCGCCCCTGCGCTTTCATTGGTCCCCAAATATCCCCGCCGGAGGCTCCGCCCTTTCAGCCGCGCGGCAGGAACAGGATCACCGCCACCCCGGCCAGGGCCAGCGCGCCGCCGGCCAGATCGGCGCGGTCGGGACGGGTGCCTTCGATCAGCCAGAGCCAGAGCAGCGAGGCGGCGATATAGATGCCGCCATAGGCCGCATAGGACCGCCCGGCGTGGACGGGCGGGGTCAGCGCCAGTAGTCCGGCGAAGGCGGCAAGGCAGAGCACGCCGGGCAGGAGCCAGAGGGCGGAGGCACCGCGCCACCAGCTCCACACCGCAAAGCAGCCGGCGATTTCGGCAAGCGCTGCGAGGGCGTAGAGGGCGAGGCTCACCCCGGCCTCACGACGGGTCGCGCCAGCGGTTGGCGATCGGATAGCGGCGGTCGAGCCAGAAGGCCTTGTTGGTGAGCCGCGTGCCGGGGGCCGACTGGAAGCGTTTGTATTCCGAGATGTAGAGGAGGTGTTCGATCCGCTTGACGGTGGCCTGATCGTAACCGCGGGCGACGATCTGGGCCACGGAAAGCTCCTCCTCCACCAGGCCATGCAGGATCGCGTCGAGGACCGGATAGGGCGGCAGGCTGTCCTCGTCCTTCTGGTTCTCGCGCAGTTCGGCGCTTGGCGGCTTTTCGATGACGCGGGGCGGGATCACCTCGCCCGCGGGCCCCATCATCCAGGGGCGGTGGTTGGCATTGCGCCAGCGGCAGGAGTCAAAAACCCGGGTCTTGTAGAGGTCTTTCAGCGGATTGTAGCCGCCGTTCATGTCGCCATAGATCGTGCAATAGCCCACCGCCATTTCCGACTTGTTGCCGGTGGTCAGGAGCATCTCGCCGAACTTGTTGGACAGCGCCATCAGAAGAAGCCCGCGCAGGCGGGACTGGATGTTTTCCTCGGTCACGCCCGCCTCGGTGCCCGCAAAGAGCGGCCCCAAAGCCGTGCCCACCGCGTCCTGCGGGCCGGAGATCGGGACCGTATCCAGCCTGGTGCCCAGGGCGCGCGCCACGGCTGCGGCATCCTCCAGCGAATGGGGCGAGGTGAAGCGCGAGGGCAGCATCACGCAGCGGACGTTGCCCGCGCCCAAGGCGTCCACCGCGATGGCCGCCACGATGGCCGAATCGACCCCGCCCGACAGGCCGAGCAGCACCTTGCCAAAGCCGGTCTTGCGGCAATAGTCGCGCAAGGACAGCACCATCGCATGGTAATCCGCCTCATGCGCCGAAGGCAGCAGGTCCATCCGGCCGGGCTTCGCGCGCCAGCCTTCGGGCGTTTCGATGAAATCGACATGTTCGACGCAAGCCTCGAACTGCGGCAGTTGCACCGCCAGCCCGCCGCCGGGGTTCAGGACGAAGGAGGCGCCGTCAAAGACCTGGTCATCCTGCCCGCCGATCATGTTGAGGTAGACCAGCGGCAATCCGGTCTCGACCACGCGGGCGACCATGAGATTGGTGCGCACCTCGGGCTTGCCGCGGTGATAGGGCGAGCCATTGGGGACGAAGAGGATCTCGGCCCCGGTCTCGGCCAGGGTCTCGGCGACATCGCTGTGCCAGGCATCCTCGCAGATCGGGATGCCGAGGCGGATCGGCCCCATCGGGATCGGGCCGGAGATATCGGCCGGGGTGAAGATGCGCTTTTCGTCGAAGACGCCGTCATTGGGGAGTTCGTGCTTCAGCACCGTGGCCGCGATCCGCCCGCCCTTCAGGATGTGATAGGCGTTGTAAAGCTTGCCATCCTTCAGCGCCGGGCCACCGATGCCGAGCGCCGGGCCATCGGCGCAATCGTCGGCGAGGATCGCCAGCCGGTCGAGCGCCGCCTCGGCAAAGGCGCGCTTCATGATCAGGTCCTGGGTCTGATAGCCGGTGATGAACATCTCGGTCAGGGCGACCATGTCGGCGCGGGCTTCCTTGCCGGTCTTCCAGGCCTCCAGCGCCAGGGCGGCATTGGCCTCCAAGGCACCCACGGTCGGGTTGGCTTGCACCACTGTCAGACGGAAGGTCGCTTGCATCGGTCTCTCCATGTTCCTTGCGGTTCTAGCAGGTTGTTCGGCAGGGAAAAGCCCGGGGATGCTGCGGCGCGCACCTGACGGGGTTGTGATCTGCGAGACTTGTCAGGTTACGGACCGGGGGCTAGGGTTCGCGCCGGTGTCGGTTGGGGAGATGGCGATGGCTTTGCGCAGCGGAATGGCGGTTCTGGGTCTTGCGGTCGGCCTTGCCGCGGCGCCCTTGGCCGCACAGGAGGTCGTCTCCAAACAGTACAGCGACGGGTCGATCTACGAAGGCACTTTCAAGAACGGCCGGCAGGATGGCACCGGCACCTACAAGTTGCCCAATGGCTATGAATATTCCGGCCAATGGGTCGATGGCGAGATCAAGGGCCAGGGCACGGCGCATTACCCCAATGGCTCGGCCTATGTCGGCATGTTTGCCAAGGGCCATCCCGAGGGCAAGGGCAAGATCACCTTTGCCGATGGCAGCACCTATGACGGCGACTGGAAGGACGGCGCCATGACCGGCCAGGGCACGGCGACCTATGCCGGGGGGGCCAAGTATGTCGGCGCCTTCGTCGAAGGCAAGCGCCAGGGCAAGGGGGTGATGACCGATGCCAATGGCACGACCTACGAGGGGGACTGGCTGGCAGGCGAGAAGGACGGCCAGGGCAAGATCACCAGCCCGGACGGCACCACCTATGAGGGCGGCTTCAAGGCCGGTCTGCGGGCGGGCACGGGCAAGCTGACCATGGCCGATGGGGTGAGCTATGACGGCGCCTGGGCCGCGGGCCAGATCAACGGCGAGGGCACGCTGAAACAGGCCAATGGCGACAGCTACACTGGCGGTTTCAAGGACGGCAAGCGCGAGGGCAAGGGCCGCGTCACCTATGCCGATGGCGATGTCTATGACGGCGACTTCAAGGCCGACCTGCGCGAGGGTCAGGGCAGTTTCACCGCCAAGGACCGTTCCTCCTATACCGGGGCCTGGGTCGCGGGTCGCCGCGAGGGCCAGGGCAAGATGACCTATCCCGATGGCGCGGTCTACGAGGGCAGCTTCAAGGCCGACCTGCCCGATGGCAATGGCAAGATCACCTATGCCGATGGGACGAGCTACGATGGCGCCTGGGTCGCGGGGGTGATCTCGGGCAAGGGGCGGGCGACATATGCCAATGGCCAGGCCTATGAGGGCGATTTCCTCGCCGGCAAGCCCGAGGGCCAGGGCACGATGACCTATGCCGATGGCTACAGCTACACCGGCAGCTGGAAAGCCGGCGCGCGCGAGGGGGAAGGGGTCGCCACCTATGCCGATGGCACGGTCTATACCGGCCATTTCACCGCCGGCGAGCGCGACGGCAAGGGCAAGCTCAAGGCCAAGGACGGCTTCACCTATGACGGCGACTGGAAGAACGGGGTGATCGAGGGCCAGGGCATCGCGACCTATCCCGGCGGCGCGGTCTATGAGGGCGCCTTCGTGGCGGGCCAGCGCGAGGGGCAAGGCAAGCTCACCTACCGCAAGGACCAGATCAGCGAGGGCGTCTGGAAACACGGCATCCTGATCGCCCCGCCCGAGGCCCCTGCCCCGGCAACGCCGGCGCCCTCGGGCAACTGAGCCGCCCGCCCGACGCGACCGCCCGGCGCCCGATTTTTCTGCGAAAAATCCCGAAGCGATTTTTCGCAGAAAAATCGAGGCTGGCGGCGGGTCGCGGGGATCAGATCTTCATGTCGAAGCCAAGGTGCTTGGCCACGGTGAAGATGTCCTTGTCGCCACGGCCACACATGTTCATCACGATGATATGGTCCTTGGGCAGCGTCGGCGCGATTTTCATCACATGAGCGAGGGCATGTGAGGGCTCCAGCGCCGGGATGATGCCTTCAAGCTTGCAGCAGAGCTGGAAGGCCTCCAGCGCCTCGGCATCGGTGATCGAGACATATTTCGCCCGGCCGATGTCATGCAGCCAGGAATGCTCCGGCCCGATGCCGGGGTAATCGAGCCCGGCCGAGATCGAGAAGCCTTCGAGGATCTGGCCATCCGGGTCCTGCAGCAGATAGGTCCGGTTGCCATGCAAGACGCCGGGGCGGCCGCCGGTCAGCGAAGCGCAGTGCTGCATCCGGTCGTCGACACCCTTGCCGCCGGCCTCGACGCCGATGATGTTGACCGAAGGATCATCGAGGAAGGGGAAGAACAGGCCCATGGCGTTCGAGCCGCCCCCGATCGCCGCGACCAGCGTGTCGGGCAGACGACCCTCACCCTCCTGCTCGGCCAGCTGCCAGCGGACCTCCTTACCGATGATCGACTGGAAATCGCGGACCATGGCGGGATAGGGATGCGGGCCGGCGACGGTGCCGATGCAGTAGAAGGTGTCGCGCACATTGGTGACCCAATCGCGCAGCGCGTCGTTCATCGCATCCTTGAGCGTGCCACGGCCCGAGGTGACCGGCACGACCTCGGCCCCCAGAAGGCGCATGCGGAAGACGTTGGGGGCCTGGCGTTCGACATCATGCGCGCCCATGTAGACCACGCATTTCAGGCCGAACTTGGCGCAGACCGTGGCGGTGGCCACGCCATGCTGGCCCGCCCCCGTCTCGGCGATGATCCTTGTCTTGCCCATCCGCCGCGCCAGGATGATCTGGCCCAGCACATTGTTGATCTTGTGCGCGCCGGTGTGGTTCAGCTCGTCGCGCTTCATGTAGACCTTGGCGCCGCCCAGATGTTCGGTCAGCCGCGAGGCGTGATAGAGGGGCGAGGGACGCCCGACGTAATGCTTCCAGAGGTCGTCCATCTCCGCCCAGAACAAGGGGTCGGTCTTGGCGAACTCGTACCGCTCCTCGAGGTCGAGGATCAGCGGCATCAGCGTCTCGGACACGAAGCGCCCGCCGAAGAGGCCGAACCGGCCATGCTCGTCCGGACCGGTCATGAAAGAATTCGGATTGTCCTTGGCCATGTCCTGCTCCCTGACGCTTGCACTCCCCTACCTAGCGCCTTGGCCTGACCGAGGAAAGGGGGGCTGTCTGCCCCCCTCGCGCTGCGCGCTCACCCCCCGAGGATATTTGCCTCTGGATGAAGGGGAAAGGGAGCCCTGCCCCCTTCATCCAGATCCAAATATCCCCGCCGGAGGCACGCCTGAGCCGGTTGGCCGCAGGCCAGAGGCGAGAACCAGGCTTGCGCGTCAGCGCGCCGCAAGGCAACGGCTTGCCCGATGGCGCGCGACGTGTTTCGCTGTATCGGGGTTTTCAGGCAAGGGATTGGGGCGATGCGACAGGGTTGGATTGCAGTGGCGCTGGCCGCATCTCCGTTTCTGGCCGATGCCGCCGGGGCGGCGCCGACCGCGGAAGATTTGCTCCGCGCCCTGGGGATGACTGCGGGCGCCGATGGCCAGGTGGCAAATGCCTGTGACGAGAGGGTGACGCCTGCCGTCAACGCCATCGACTTCGGCGGTGCGGTCGGGACCGCGGCGCTTCTGGTGATTCCCGGCGGGCCGCAGATGGCGACCTGCTACGGCGATGTGCCGGGCGACATGTATCTGATGATCGCCGAGGGCGCAGGGTTCCGTACCCTGTTCCACGGCGGCGGCTATGTCATCCTGCTTCCGACGCAGCACCGGGGCGTGCATGATTTCGCGCTCGGCGGGCCGGGCATGTCCTTTCCGGTCTATGTCTGGACCGGCAAGACCTTTGCCGCCAAGGGCAAGATCTCCGATGCAAAGTTGCAGGCGCTCGGGAATTTGCCGACCTATCCGCAGTGATCCGGGCGCCGGTCAGCCCGCCGCCCGTACGAAGCCGGCAATGCGGGCATGGTCCTTGACGCCGGGCGCCGATTCCACGCCGGAGGAGACATCGACCTGGCGGGCATTGGTCAGGCGCACCGCCTCGGCCACGTTTTCCGGTGTCAGCCCGCCGGCCAGCATCCAGGGGCGGAGCCAGCGCCGCTGCGCCACGAGGCGCCAGTCGAAGGTCAACCCGTTGCCGCCCGGCAGGGTCGCGTTGCGCGGCGGCTTGGCGTCGATCAGAAGCTGGTCGGCCACCAGCGCATAGTCGAGGATCGCCGCCAGATCGCCCTCATCCGCCACGCCCACCGCCTTCATCACCGGCAGGCCATAGCGGGCGCGGATCTCGGCCACCCGTTCGGGCGTCTCGTGGCCGTGGAGCTGCAGCATGTCGAGCGGCATCGCCTCGACGAGGGAATCGAGGAAGTCATCCGTCGCATCCACGGTCAGCGCCACCTTGGCGAGGCCGAGGGGGGCCGCCAGTGCCAGGGGGCGCGCCGCCTCCAGCGTCAGGTGGCGGGGGGATTTGGGAAAGAAGACAAAGCCCGCATAGGCCGCCCCGGCCGCAGCCACGGCCGCCACATCAGCTTCGGTCCGCAGACCGCAGATCTTGACCCGGATCTCGCCCATCATCGTGCCTTGGGGCGTTCCAGCAGGGCCAGCACCTCATCCTCGGGCAGCGAATGCTGATCCTTCATCGCCGCCAGCTCGCGCTCCAGCTTGGAGACGACCTTGGTCTGCACCCGCGCCACCTTGCGGTGCTTGTGCTCGCGCAGCCATTCCCAGATGAAGCCAAGCGCCAGCCCGACCACGGCACCAAGCCCCAGCACCACGAAGACCGGCACGTCGATCCGCCCCTGCCAGCCCAGCAGCACGGCAAGATCATCGGGCAGGAGGCTGAGAGTGACCGGGGTCCGGTTGGCCAGCGCCAGCACCAGCAGGCCCAGGGTCAGGACCAGAAGCAGGAAATATCGCAGATATCGGCTCATGCCCGCACCTTCGGATCAGGGGTTGTCCCGCCCTGTATCACCGCCTTGGCGCGGGCTTGCAAGCTTGGAGCCGCCTCAGGCCTTGCCGTTCAGCCGATCACGCAAGAGTTTGCCGGTCTTGAAGAAGGGGACCTTCTTGTCCTCGACCTTCACGGCCTCGCCGGTGCGGGGGTTGCGGCCCACGCGCGCGTCACGCGCCTTGACCGAGAAAGCGCCAAAACCGCGCAACTCGACCCGGTCGCCATTGGCAAGTGCTGCGATGATCTCGTCGAAGACAGTCTGCACGACCTTTTCGGCCACCTTTTGCGACAGATCGGGATTCGCATCCGCAATCTTCTGGATCAGTTCCGAACGGATCATCCGATACCCCCCTCGCGGTCACCCCAGCCCTGTTCCGGGCCGTTTGATGCCGCTGTTGTTCACATTACCCGTGACTGTAACGAAAATTCCGTTCCGCACAAATGAAATTGATCTGCAAAAACAGCCGACAAGCAAAAGGCCCCGCCTTTCGGCGGGGCCTTTCATCACCTGCGGTGGCTTAACTCAGCTCCGGTCGCCCTTCAGCGCGGCGCCGAGGATGTCGCCCAGCGAGGCGCCCGAATCGGAGGAGCCATACTGTTCGACGGCTTCCTTCTCTTCAGCGATCTCGCGCGCCTTGATCGACAGGCCCAGACGACGGGTCTTGGGGTCGATGTTGGTGACGCGGACGTCGATCTTGTCGCCGACCGAGAAACGCTCGGGGCGCTGGTCGCCACGGTCGCGCGACAGGTCCGAGCGGCGGATGAACGACTTGGCGCCGTTGTAATCCACTTCGATCCCGCCTTCTTCGATGGCCGAAACGGCAACCGTGATGATCGAGCCGCGCTTCACGCCGTCAACCGCGTCGGTGAAGCTGTCATCGCCCAGCGCCTTGATGGAGAGCGAGATGCGCTCCTTCTCGACGTCGACTTCGGTGACCGAGGCCTTGACGGTGTCGCCCTTGCGGTAGTTCGCAATGGCATCTTCGCCGCGCTGGTCCCAGGACAGGTCGGAGAGGTGGACCATGCCGTCGATGTCGCCGTCCAGACCCACGAACAGACCGAATTCGGTGATGTTCTTGACTTCGCCTTCGATGACGGAGCCGACCGGGTGGTTCTCGACGAAGACTTCCCACGGGTTGCGCTGGGTCTGCTTGAGGCCCAAGGAAACGCGACGCTTGGCAGAGTCGATTTCCAGCACCATGACTTCGACTTCCTGAGAGGTCGAGACGATCTTGCCGGGGTGCACGTTCTTCTTGGTCCAGGACATTTCCGAGACGTGAACCAGGCCTTCGACACCGGCTTCCAGCTCAACAAATGCGCCGTAATCGGTGATGTTGGTGACGCGGCCCTTGTGGACCGAACCCAGCGGGTAGGCCTTTTCGACGGCATCCCACGGATCGGACTGCAGCTGCTTCATGCCGAGCGAGATGCGGTGGGTTTCCTTGTTGATCTTGATGACCTGCACTTTGACAGTCTCACCAATGGCAAGGATTTCCGACGGGTGGTTGACGCGGCGCCAGGCCATGTCGGTGACGTGCAGCAGGCCGTCCACGCCGCCGAGGTCAACGAAAGCACCGTATTCGGTGATGTTCTTGACCACGCCGTCGACGGTCTGACCTTCATGCAGGTTGCCGATGACTTCCGCACGCTGTTCGGCGCGCGATTCTTCCAGGATCGCACGGCGCGAGACAACGATGTTGCCGCGACGACGGTCCATCTTCAGGATCTGGAAGGGCTGCTTCATGCCCATCAGCGGGCCAGCGTCACGCACCGGGCGGACGTCAACCTGCGAGCCGGGAAGGAAGGCAACAGCACCGCCGAGGTCGACGGTGAAGCCGCCCTTGACGCGGCCGAAGATCGCGCCATCGACGCGGGTCTCGGAGGCATAGGCCTTTTCCAGACGATCCCAGGCTTCTTCGCGGCGAGCTTTTTCGCGCGAGATTTGCGCTTCGCCACGGGCATTCTCGACGCGGTCCAGGTAGACCTCGACTTCATCGCCCACTTTGAGCGAGACGTCTTCGCCGGGATTTGCGAATTCTTTCAGATCGATGCGGCCTTCCATCTTGTAGCCGACGTCGATGATGGCCTGGCCCGCTTCGATCGCGATGACCTTGCCTTTGACAACCGTGCCCTCTTCGGGCGTGTCGATTTCAAAGCTTTCCTTCAACAGGGCTTCGAAGTCTTCCATAGTGTTTTTAGCGCACATGCAGTCGTTATCCTTTTCACGTATTTTCACTGGCCATGCGGTTGGCTCCGCCGGTCTTGCTCAATGCCAACAGGGCCGGGAGTATGCCCGACCCTGCCTTTGCTCGCGCCGCTTTACCCCTTGGGGGGGCTTATGTCCAGTATATTAAGGCCCGGATGGCACTAGCGCGAGGCATTGGCGGGGGCGGCCGCCGGGCCCTTCTTGTTGGCGGCCATCGACTGGCGGTCGAGTTCGGAGTTCAGCTCGGCCCCCACCAGGACCAGCGTGGCCGAGAGCCACATCCAGGTCATCAGCGCTACCACGGCGCCGAGCGAGCCATAGGTCTGATTGTAGCTGCCGAGGTTCTGCGCATACCAGTTGAAGACCAGCGAAAAGGCCACCATCCCGGTCGAGGCGAGCACCGCCCCCGGCGAGATCCAGCGCCACCTGGCATCGGGGCGGTTGGGGGCAAAGCGGTAGGCCACGGCCAGAAAACCCAGCATGATCAGGAAGATCGCAGGCCAGCGCCCCAGAAGGATCAGGTTCTCGGCCGCGGCGCCCAGCCAGATCAAGTCCAGAAACTTCGGCAGCAGCGCCACGGCGGCGATCAGCACCAGCCCCGTCGCGATCGTGCCGAGGGTCGAGATCAGCGACAGCGCGTTCATCCGCAGGAAGCTGCGGTCCTCGGCCACGCCATAGGCGACGTTCAGCGCCTCGATGAGGGCCTTGGTGCCGCCATTGGCCGACCAGAGCGCCAGGATCAGCGCCAGGACCAGCGCCCAGGACAGTTTGACCGGCCCCGCCTGGGTGATCGCCTTGGCCTGGTCGATCAGGATCAGCGCCGCGTCATGCGGCAGAAGCGAGGTGAAGCTGCCCAGCTGCAGCGCCACCTGCTGCGGGTCGGCGAAGAGGCCGAAGATCGAGACCAGCGCCGTCAGCGCCGGGAACAGCGCCAGCAGGCCGAAGAAGGTCAGCCCGCCCGCGACGCTCAGCACGCGGTCCTTGGAGGTCTCTTCCCAGACCCGGCGGATGGTGAACCAAAGGCCCGCGCCATCAAGTTTCGGATCGCCCGGCTGCACCAGCCCGCCATGCGGCGGCCCGTCCAACTGCAGCCGCCCCCGGGCCGAGGCGGCGACCAGGCTCGGCTGCGGCTTTTCGATCAGGCGGTTGAAGGCCCAGAGCGCCGTGCCGACGACCAGGGCCTTGGCCACCAGTTGCCCGACCCCGCCGCTTGGCCGAGGCTCGCTGCGGACCCGCGTGATCAGGATCGCCTTGCGCGCTGCCATCGTCATCCCCCAAAGCCTGCCACAAAAGACAAACGCCGCGACGCCACCAAAGGTTCCCGCCCCGCAGCCCCCGATTCGCCCCGCCCGTCCACCGCATCTTCCCCTTCGCCGCGCAAAAGGCTGTCCGCCACCCATGAACCCGCCGTCGACCTCGCCCCTGCAGAACAACGCCATGTCGCCTTCGGGCGGCAGGCGACAACCCTCCCCGCGGCAAGCATGAAGGCGGGTCAGAGGCGGAGGAGCTTGCGCAGCCGCCCCGTCACACGATCTCGCAAAGTGCCCCTCTGACGCCGCTCGGCCAAGGCTTTGCTCACGTCCTCCCAGTCTTGACAGTCACCTGGCAAGGCCTCCTCTCCCGGCAGCAGATCGCCCGCCAGGTCATGGACCCTCAGTTGGCGCGTAACCTCCTGACGCAGAAACGCCGCGAAGGACGGCCACCTCGCCCCGACCTTACCCGTGTCCCCGTGCCGGAAGTCCACGCTGCCGTCTTCGGCCAGATAGAGCTTACCTTGGGCAGCCCAGGCGCCGTTGATGGCCCCAAACCCGAAATGCATCTTTGGCGTGCCGGGGGGACGCTCGATCATGCCATAGTAGAGCCCGACAGGGGCTGCCGCCGCTGGCTCGACGCGGGAGTAATCGCCGAAGATCGCCAGGCCGAAAAGCTCCATCCCATTGGCGACGGCATAGAAATCCCGCAAGGTTCGAGGGATCTCTGCGGCAGACCGTTCCGGCACGGGAAAGGGCAGAGTGCGGGCAAGCGCATCCATTTCCGCATCGGTCAAGGCACTGAAGACACGGGCGCCGGAACGCTGAGAGCCGTCGGGTCTTGGCAGGGACCGTGTACGAAACGCGCCGTTGCGCCCTTCGACAAATCCCAAAGGGGCCAGATGCTCACGGATCGCTTCGATCGCCGCTTTCGCGGCCAGAGAAACGGATCTATCCCCCAATGCCCACTCCTGCGGTCCGAGATGCCTGACGGAAACCATGATCCCGTCCAGCCTCGCAATTCAAGTTCAGCTGTATGGACAGAATAACGAAATGAGTCAGGCTTATCGCAAAGATTGATAGGGGGGCGGCGACGGCAACACCCGCAATCGGGTGGGACCCTCCGCGCCTATGCATGTGCTGACTTCGGTGCTGCCGGACTTGCGGGCATAGCGGTGCCACCGGAGGAGATGGCGCTTCTGGGCGGAGCCATGGCGACCAACCTGCAGCCCCATGCCATACGCAACCGACCTTCCCTGTGTGGGGTTTACCCTGGCATGCCGATGTAAGGCGGATTGATCCGTCGCGACCCTTGCATCCGCGCCGTCTTCCCCTTCGGCCCGCGAAAGGCTATCAGCCGGCCATGGAAAACCTTGTCGACCTCGTCCTTGAAGATGACCGCTGGGAGGCCTTCGAGCTGGAGGCGCTGGCCACCCGTGCCGTCACGGCGACCCTGACCGAGCTGGAACTGCCGCTGAACCAATACACGATCTGCGTCATGGGCTGCGACGACGCGCGCATCGCCACGCTCAACGCCGAGTTTCGGGCCAAGCCCACGCCGACCAATGTGCTGAGCTGGCCGGCCGAGGACCTCTCCCCCGAAGTGGAGGGCGACGAGCCCTGGCTGCCCGGCGAAGGCGATCCTGCCGACCCCGAATCCCTTGGCGACATCGCCCTCGCCTGGGAGACCTGCGCCCGCGAGGCGGCGGAGGCCGAGAAGCCGATGGCAGATCATGTGACCCATCTGGTCATTCACGGCCTGTTACATTGCCTCGGCTATGATCATGTCCGCGAGGGCGATGCCACGCGGATGGAGGGGTTGGAGGTGCGGATACTTGCATCTCTGGGTCTTCCTGACCCATATTAGACGATAACCCTCTTGCAGGGCCACTCTGGACACAGGACCAATGGGCAGTAGCACCGAAGGATCGGCCTCTTCTTTGCCGGCCACACCCGACACGACCACTTCCGCCAGGAACGATTCGGAAGCCGACAAGCCTCCGCAACGCGGGCTTCTGGGGCGCCTCTTCAAACGCGCCGCCCCCGAGCCGGTGTCCGAGGACACCATCGCGCCGGTCGTGCAGACCACCACCACCCATGGCATGGGCAACCTGCGGCGCCTGCGCGTCGATGACGTGGCGATCCCCAAGGTCGATATCGTCGCGGTGGCCCAGGACATCGGCAAGGATGACCTCGTCGCGGTCTTCCGCGAACATGGCTTCTCCCGCCTGCCGGTCTACAAGGGCACGCTGGACAGCCCGCAGGGTCTGATCCTGCTGAAGGACCTCGCCCTGCAGCATGGCTTCGGCCCCGGCGGCCGCTTCTCGCTGCGCAAGCTTCTGCGCCCGATCCTCTATGCGCCGCCCTCGATGCCGGTCGGGGTGCTTTTGCAGAAGATGCAGCGCGAGCGGGTCCATATGGCCCTGGTCATCGACGAATATGGCGGGGTGGACGGGCTTGTCACCATCGAGGACCTGATCGAAACCGTGATCGGCGAGATCGAGGACGAACATGACGAGGCCGAGGATACGCTGTGGAAAGAGGAACGGCCCGGCGTCTTCCTCGCCCAGGCCACGGCGCCCCTGGAAGAGTTCGAACCGGCCCTCGGCGTGCCCCTGCGCACCAGCGAGGAAGACCAGGAGATCGACACGCTCGGCGGTCTGGTGATGATCCGCACCGGGCGGATGCCCGCGCGGGGCGAGATCGTGCCGCATGAAAGCGGGGTCGAGTTCGAGGTCGTCGATGCCGATGCCCGGCGGATCAAGCGGGTCCGCGTCCGGCTGCCAAGCGCGGTCTCTGCCGCCGCCGCCGCCGAAGTCGTCGAACGCGCCGCCGAAAAGGCCGCGGCCGAGAAGGCTGCCGCCGACAAGGCCGCGCTGAAGGCGATTGCCGCCGATTGGGCCGGGGTGCGCCAGGCCGGCGATGCGGCCGAAGATGACGCCGTGGCCAAGGCGCCCTGATGCGGCAAGGCTTTCCCGGCTGGCGGCGCGCGCTTGGTGCCGGGGCGCTTGGCGTGGCCATGGCGCTGGGACTGGTACCCTTCGGCCTGTGGTGGCTTGCGCTCGCGGCCCTGGCGCTGCTGATCCGGCTGGCCACGCCCGCCCGCCCGGGTGAGGCCGCCTGGCTTGGCTGGTGTGCCGGGGTCGGCTATTTCGGCCTCGGGCTGAACTGGATCGTCGAGCCCTTCATGGTCGATGCCGCGACCTATGGCTGGATGGCGCCCTTCGCGCTGGTCCTGATGGCGGCGGGCCTGTCGCTGTTCTGGGCCCTGGGCTTCGGTCTTGGCGCCCTCTTGCCGCGGCGCGCGCCGGGCCTCGTGGCCGGCCTGACCGCGGCAGAGTTCCTGCGCGGCTATATCCTGACCGGCTTTCCCTGGGCGCTGCCCGGCCATCTCTGGATCGATACCCCCGTGGCGCAGGTCGATGCCCTGGTCGGCCCCTTCGGGCTGACCCTCTTGACCCTTGCCGCGGCAGCACTCGCCAGCCGGTTGCGCTGGCCGGGTCTTGTGGCCGGGGGGGCGATGATCGCCGCCGGTTGGGCCTATGGGCTTTGGGCCCTGGGCCAGCCCGCGCCGCCTTCGCCCGGCGTCACCCTGCGCCTTGTCCAGCCCGATGCGCCGCAGGATGCCAAATGGGACCCCGACCATGCCCAGATCTTCTTTGACCGGCTGCTGACCCTGACCGCCGCCGCTCCGACCGCGCAGCCACCCGTCACGCCCGATCTGGTGATCTGGCCGGAAACCGCCCTGCCCTATCTGGTCGAGGATGCGCCCGAGCTGCCCGCGATGATCGCCGCCGCCGGACATGGCGCGCCGGTCGTCGTGGGGATGCAGCGGGTCGAGAACGCGGGCGCCGATGTGCGCGGCTTCAACAGCCTCAAGGTCTATGGCGCGGGTGGGGTCGAGCTTGCCAGCTACGACAAGCACCACCTCGTGCCCTTTGGCGAATATATCCCGCTGGGCGATCTGGCCTATGACTGGTTCGGCATCCGTGCCTTTGCCGCGCGCACCGGCCAGGCCTATACGGCGGGCCCGGGGCCGAAGGTGCTCGATCTGGGCAAGAAGCTTGGCAAGGTCCTGCCGCTGATCTGCTACGAGGCGGTCTTTCCGCAGGACCTGCGCGGGACGGAGCGCCCGGCCTGGCTGTTGCAGATCACCAATGACGCCTGGTTTGGCACTTTCTCCGGTCCCTTCCAGCACGCCGCCCAGTCGCGGCTGCGCGCGATCGAGCAGGGATTGCCCCTCGCCCGCGCCGCCAATACCGGCGTGACCGAGATGATCGACGCGCGTGGCCGGATCACCGCCGCCCTGCCCTTCGGCACGCAAGGCTTCCTTGACGTGGCCCTGCCTGGCGCCCTGCCCGCCCCGCCCTATGCCCGCTGGGGCGAGATCCCGGCCCTTCTGTTGCTGGCAGCCCTCGCCCTTCTGGCGTTACGCCGACAATCCTCCCCTTCCGCTTGACGCCCCCGGCCAATCGGTCTAGCGCTGGCCCCCGAACTGTCACAACGGCTTCCTGGCGTGACAGGGATCATCAAACGGAGCATTTCCCCCATGACCTCGTCCTCGCCGCGCAAGTCCTATGTCTTCACCTCTGAATCCGTATCAGAGGGGCATCCCGATAAACTGTGTGACCGCGTGTCGGACGCGGTTCTGGACGCCTTCCTGACGGTCGAGCCGAATGCGCGCGTCGCCTGCGAGACCTTTGCCACCACGGGCCGTGTCGTGGTCGGCGGTGAAGTGGGCCTGTCGGACCCCGCCGCGCTGACCGACATGATGGAGCGGGTGGATACGATCGTCCGTTCCTGTGTGAAGGACATCGGCTACGAACAGGACGAGTTCCACTGGAACACGCTTGAGGTGCAGAACTACCTGCACAAGCAATCCGCCCATATCGCCCAAGGGGTTGACCGCGACGGTGCCGGCGATCAGGGCATCATGTTCGGCTATGCCTGCCGCGAGACGCCGGAACTGATGCCGGCGCCGATCCAGTATTCCCACGCCATCCTGCGCCGTCTGGCCGAGGCGCGCAAATCCGGCGCCGAGCCGACCCTGCGCCCGGACGCCAAGTCGCAGCTGACCCTGCGCTATGAAAACGGCGTCCCGGTCGAGGTGATGTCGATCGTGCTGAGCCACCAGCATGCGCATGAAAGCCAGTCCTCCGCCGATATCCGCGCGATCGTGGAGCCCTATATCCGCGAGGTCCTGCCCTCGGGCTGGATCACCGAGAAGACCGAATGGTGGGTCAACCCGACCGGCACTTTCGTGATCGGCGGGCCGGATGGCGATGCGGGCCTGACGGGCCGCAAGATCATCGTGGACACCTATGGCGGGGCCGCCCCGCATGGCGGCGGCGCGTTTTCCGGCAAGGACCCGACCAAGGTGGACCGCTCGGCGGCTTACGCCGCGCGCTATCTGGCGAAGAACGTCGTGGCGGCAGGTCTTGCCGACCGCTGCACGCTGCAGGTCTCCTACGCCATCGGCGTGGCCAAGCCCCTCTCGATCTATGTCGACACCCATGGCACCGGCAAGGTCGAGGAGGCCCGCATCGAGGCCGCCGTCGCCACCTGCATGGACCTGACCCCGCGCGGCATCCGCACCCATCTGGGTCTGAACAAGCCGATCTATGCCCGCACCTCGGCCTATGGCCACTTCGGCCGCGCGCCGACCGAGGACGGCGGCTTTTCCTGGGAGCGCACCGATCTGGTCGATGCGCTGAAGAAAGCCGTCTGACACGACCTGAAACCCACGTTTCAAAGCCCGCGTTCCGCCAAGGACGCGGGCTTTTTGCGGGCCTTATGCATTAGCATTGACTCATTGATTAGCCGATGCTAATGATTCTGCCATGATCCAGGACCCCACCCTCTCCGCCCTGATGCGCGCTTTGGCCGACCCGACGCGGCGCACGCTGTACGAACGCCTGTCGCAGGCGCCAGAGCTGACCGTGGCCGATCTGACCAAGGGCAGCGGTGTGACCCAAGGCGCCGTCTCGCAGCATCTGAAGGCTTTGCGGCTCGCGGGCCTTGTGGCCGAACGCCCGCAGGGCCGGAACGTGCATTACCGCGCCACGCCAGAGGGCCTCGCCCCGCTCGCCACCTGGTTCGACCATTACGGCCGGTTCTGGCGCCAGAGCTTCGGCGATCTGCGTGCCCTGCTGCAACAGATTGACCCGCAACAAGATTTCCCCATTGAACCCAAGGACGCTTCCGATGCTTGACCAGATGGCCACGATCACCGTCGAAGAAGACTTTCCCCATAAACCCGCCCTGATGTGGCGCGCCCTGACCGAGGGTGCGTTGATGGCGCGCTGGATGATGCCGCCGCAGGGCTTTGCCGCGGTGGAGGGGCAGGAATTTACCTTCCACACCAAGCCCGCGGGGCTTTGGGATGGCACGATCCGCTGCCGCGTGCTGCGTGTGCTGCCCGGGGAAAGGCTGGTCTACAGCTGGGAGGGCGGCGATGACGGCAATGTCGGCTACGGCTCGCGCCTGTCGACCACGGTCACCATGACGCTGACGCCCACCGCCACCGGCACGCGGCTGAAGGTCGAACACGCCGGCTTCGAGCTGCCGCGCAACGCCTTCGCGCATGAGAACATGAGCAAGGGCTGGGTCACCCTGATGCCTCGCCTGAACGAGGCGGCGCGCGATGCCGATGCGGTGCCCCATGCATGAGTCCGTGACCCTCCCGATCACCGGCGGCTGCCTCTGCGGCGCTTTGCGCTACAGCGCCGCCGCCGCACCCCTGGTCATGGTGGCCTGCCAGTGCCTCGACTGCCAGAAGGACAGCGGCACCGGCCATGCCTGCCATGTGCTGTTCCCCTCCGACGCGGTCACCGTCACAGGGGCTGCCAGCTTCTGGCCGATGCGCGGCGACAGCGGCACGGTCAAGACCCGCGCCTTCTGCCCCAGCTGCGGCACCCCGGTCTATGGCACCTTCGAGGCGCAGCCGGGCCTCTTCGCGGTGCGCGCCGCCTCGCTGGACGACCCTTCGCTCTACCAGCCGCAATTCGTGGCCTATCACAGCCGGGCGCAGGTCTGGGACCATCTCGACCCCGCCCTGCCCCGCTTTGCCACCATGCCGCCAGGCGCCTGATCTGGGACCAGACCTGGCGCCTGCCCCTGCGGAACACTTGCCAAGCGCCGGGTTTTCAGGCAGCAGGCCCGGATTCCAAACCGGCGCGAGGCTGCCCCATGTCCAAAACCGATGTTTCCGGCCTGACCCAGCTTGGCCAGGCGACCACGATGCCCGAAGGCCCCGATCAGGCCATTCTGGAGCGGGTTCCGGCCAGCCATGCCGGCACGCTTTATGTCGTGCGCTTTACCGCACCCGAGTTCACCTCGCTCTGCCCGATGACCGGGCAGCCGGATTTCGCCCATATCGTCATCGACTATGTGCCGCGCGACTGGCTGGTCGAATCGAAGTCGCTGAAGCTGTACCTCGCGAGCTTCCGCAACCACGGCGCCTTCCACGAGGATTGCTCGCTCGACATCGCGAAGAAACTGGTGGCGCTGCTGGACCCGGAATGGCTGCGCATCGGCGCCTATTGGTACCCGCGGGGCGGCATCCCGATCGATGTCTTCTGGCAGACTGGCGCCCCGCCCGAGGGCGTCTGGATCCCCGATCAGGGCGTGGCCCCCTACCGCGGCCGCGGCTGAACCTCGGCCTGAACGCCCGTCTGCGCCGCAATCCGCGCCGCGACCAGCTGTTGCAACTGCCAGAGATGGCGGTCGTGGATGCCCTTGGCCTCCAGATGGGTGACGGTGTTCAGAAGATACTCCGCCCCCGGCCCCCAATGGCCGCAGGCCTGGGCGAGAACCTCGGCCACGTCCTCGGCGCTCAGCCTTGCGGCATAGGCGGGCGATGCGCGGTTGACCACAAAGGCGAGGGCGGGCTGCGGCCCTGCGGCGGTTTCGACAGTGATCCAGCGCGGCATGGTGTTGATCGGCTTGATGGTGAACTCGCGCCGGAAGAGCCGGTCAAGCTGGCCGGGCAGATCGTCCTGCGGCAGGGAGTAAAGCATGCCGCCGCATTGCCCGCCACGGTCCAGCGCCATCATCAGGCCGGGCTGTTCGGGCGTGCCGCGAAAGCGGATCATCCGCAGGCAGAACGACCGGTGCCAGCCGCGGGCGCGGGCGGCTTCCTCGCCGGTATGGGGGATCTCGGGCTTCCAGATCAGCGAGCCATAGGCGAAAAGCGCTGTCGGACGCTCCGGCGCGGGATGCTCGGCCAGGATGCGGTCGACCCAGGCGGCATAATCGGCATCGGTCTGCAGCACCATGCCCGGCGGCGGGCCGGTGTCGGGCACCGCGCGGTGGACGGCGGCGACATGGGCGGCGGTCAGGGTCAGGTTTCGGCGTGGTGCGGGCATGGCTTGTCCTCCCCGCAGCAGGATCCGGCCTGGCGGGGGCCGGCGTCAAGTCCGAAGACGGCTTGACGCGCCGCACCCGGGGGGACTATCCGGCCCCTCGCAGAAACGAGGCGTGACATGACCCGCGAAACCGAACCCGATGCCGATGCCGCCCCCGCAAGGCGTAATTTCTATGGCCGCATCCGGGGCAAGACGCTGCGGGCGAGCCAGAAGGATTACCTGGCCGAGGACCTCGGCCCGATGACCCTGCATGGCGTGACGCGCGAGGAGAACCCTTCGCGCAGCCTGGTCGAGATGGAGCCCTGGCGGCAGGGGCGCCCGCTCTGGCTGGAAATCGGCTTTGGCGGTGGCGAGCATATGGTGCATATGGCGGAGACCTATCCCGATGTCGCGCTGCTGGGCGCCGAGCCCTTCGTCAACGGCATCGCGATGCTGCTGGGCAAGATCCGCAAGGCCGGGGTGAGCAACCTGCGCCTGCATCCCGGCGATGTGCGCGACCTGTTCGAGGTGCTGCCCGCGGCGGGGGTGGAGAAGGCCTTTCTCAACTACCCCGACCCCTGGCCCAAGGCGCGCCACCACCGCAGGCGCTTTGTGACGCCGGATTACCTCGCCGCCCTCGCCCGCGTGCTGGTGCCGGGGGCCGAGTTCCGCGTGGCGACCGATATTCCCGATTACGTCCGCCAGACCCTGGAAGAGGTACCGCAGGCCGGCTTCACCCTGATCGACCAAGGCAGCACGCCCTGGACCGACTGGTATTCGACCCGCTACGAGCAAAAAGCCCTGCGCGAGGGCCGCGCGCCGCATTACCTGACCTTCCGCCGGGACTGACGGCTGAAACAAAGGCGCGCTTTCGCGCAGGTCTTTGTCTCGCCTCTGGCCTGCGGCCAACCGGCTCGGGCCACGCCTCCGGCGGGAGTATTTGGGCAAAGAGCAAGTGGGGCTGGGTTTGGCCGGTTTGCTCTGGGAGGCACCGGCTTGTGACTGCTGGAGGGTGGACCCTGTTCCTTGCTTGCGCTATCAGGCGGGCGGAACGAGAGGAGCCCCCCATGTCCGCCCACGGCAGCGCCCAACCGATGACCGCCCACAAATCCGGCCCGCTGAAAGGCATGGCCTCGGTGCCGGGGGACAAGTCGATCAGCCACCGCGCGCTGATCTTCGGCGCGATGGCGGTGGGGGAGACGACGATCACCGGGCTCTTGGAAGGCCAGGACGTGCTGGACACGGCCAAGGCGATGCGGGCCTTTGGTGCGACGGTGGTGCAGCATGGGCCGGGCGCCTGGTCGGTGCAGGGCGTGGGTGTCGGCGGCTTTCAGGAGCCTGCCGATGTGATCGACTGCGGCAACTCCGGCACCGGGGTGCGGCTGATCATGGGGACCATGGCCACCACGCCGATCACCGCGACCTTCACCGGCGACGCCTCCTTGCGCAAGCGGCCGATGGGGCGGGTGACCGATCCCCTGAGCCTGTTCGGCACCCAGGCCTATGGCCGCAAGGGCGGCCGTCTGCCGATGACCGTGGTGGGCGCGGCCAATGCCGTGCCGGTGCGCTATGCGCTGCCCGTGGCCTCGGCCCAGGTCAAATCGGCGATCCTGCTGGCCGGGCTGAACGTGCCGGGCCAGACCGTGGTGATCGAGAAGGAACCGACCCGCGACCATTCGGAGCGGATGCTTCTGGGCTTTGGCGCCGCGCTGACGGTGGAGAAGACCGCCGAGGGCAATGTCATCACCCTGACCGGCCAGCCCGAGCTGCGGCCGCAGACGGTGGCGGTGCCGCGCGACCCGTCCTCGGCCGCCTTCCCGGTTTGCGCGGCGCTGATCGTCGAAAATTCCGACATTTTCGTGCCCGGGGTCAGCCAGAACCTGACCCGCAATGGTCTTTATCTGACATTGGTCGAAATGGGCGCCGAGATCGAGTTCCAGAACCCGCGCACCGAAGGCGGTGAGCCGGTGGCCGATCTGCGGGTGCGGTTCAGTGGCAACATGAAGGGGATCGAGGTGCCGCCGGAACGTGCGCCGTCGATGATCGACGAATATCCGATCCTGTCGGTCGTGGCCTCTTTCGCCACGGGCAAGACCGTGATGCGCGGTGTCAAGGAGCTGCGGGTCAAGGAAAGCGACCGGATCGACGCGATGGCGCGGGGCCTCGAGGCCTGCGGTGTCACGATCGAGGAAGATGAGGACACGCTGATCGTCCACGGCATGGGCGCGGGCGGCATGCCGGGCGGGGCCACGGCCCGGACCCATATCGACCACCGGATCGCGATGAGCTTCCTTGTCGCCGGGATGGCATCGCAAAAGCCCATCTCGGTGGATGACGCCTCGCCCATCGTCACCTCTTTCCCGATTTTCGAAAGCCTGATGACCGGGCTGGGCGCCAGCCTCTCGCATGGGGCGCTTTGACCGCAAGGCCGGAAAGCTGAGGATGAGATGCGGCTTCTGAACTGGGCCCTGGCCCTCGCCACCCTGGTGGTTTTCGCGCTGTTGGCGTTTGATGTCGTGCCGCACCTCGTGGCGGCGGCCTCGGGTGGGCTGCCCTTCGATCTGCGGTTCGACGGCTATGACCTTGCGGAGGCGCGGGCCTATATGGCGGTGCTTTCCCCTGCGGGAACAGCGCTTTACCTTGGCTGGGGGCGGCTGGCGGATACGGTGTTTCCGATCCTTCTGACGCTGACGCTTTGCCTGCCGCTGCGCGGGCGCGGCCAGCTCTGGTTCCTGCCGGCGCTGGCCTATGGCATCTTCGATCTGGCCGAGAATGTCGCCGTGGCGCGGGTGCTGCGGCTGGGGCTGGATGTGGAGGCCGGGCCGGTCGGCGTGGCCTCGGGCTTCACCCAGGCGAAGTTCGTGGCCCTGGCCCTGGCCTTGGCGCTGGCGCTTTATGCAACCTGGCAGGCCTGGCGTCGCCGCTGACGCCATCAGTTTGACGGGCGGCCACGGGCGTCCTAGGCTCACCTTCCGACAGGAGCGCGCGATGATCTTCACGGTCGCCATCGACGGCCCGGCTGCAGCCGGCAAAGGCACCATCGGGCGCGAGATCGCCCGGCGTTTCGGCTTTGCCCATCTCGACACCGGGCTTTTGTACCGTGCCGTCGGCATGAAGGGCGGCGATCCGGTCGCCGCCGCAAGCACCCTTGCGCCCGAGGATCTGACCCGGCCCGACCTGCGCTCGCTTGCCGCGGGGCAGGCGGCCAGCCGGGTCGCGGTCCTGCCAGAGGTGCGCGCCGCCCTCACCGAATTTCAGCGCCGCTTTGCCCGCGCGCCGGGGGGTGCCGTTCTCGATGGCCGCGATATCGGCACCGTGATCTGCCCCGAGGCCGAGGTGAAGCTTTACGTCACCGCCAGCGCCGAGGTCCGCGCCCACCGCCGCTGGCTTGAGGTTGGCGGCGATGCGGCGCAGGTCCTGGCCGAGGTGCAGGAGCGCGACGCCCGCGACATGTCCCGCGCCGAGGCGCCGCTGCGCCCGGCCGAGGATGCCATATTGCTCGACACATCCGAAATGACGGTGGACGAGGCGGTCAAAGCCGCCATCGCTGCCGTGGAAACCCGCCTTGAGGAAAGGGCTGCATCATGACCTTGGCTTCCTTCGCCGGACTGAAGATCCCCGACCTCGCCGGCAAGGCGGTGCTGATCACCGGCGCCTCCACCGGGATCGGGGCGGCCACGGCGCGGGCCTTTGCCGCGCAGGGCGCGCTGGTCGGCCTGCATTACAACGCGAGCCAGGAGGCCGCCGAGGCGCTGGCGGCCGAGATCACCGCTGCGGGCGGCAGGGTCGCGCTGATCCGCGCCGATGTCTCGACCGGGGCCGGGGCGCGGGCGGCGGTGGATCAGGCGGTGGCGGCCTTCGGCAAGCTCGACGGGTTGATCAACAACGCCGGCGGCATGGTGCGGCGGGTGACCTACGAGAATGCGACCGAAAAGGACTATGACGAGATCATGGACCTCAACGCCCGCTCGGTCGTGGTGGCGACCGCCGCGGCGATCCCGCATCTGAAGGCGGCGGCCAGGGATGACAGCGGCTTCATCATCAACACGACCTCGATTGCCGCACGCAACGGGGCTTCGGGCGGGGCCGGGCTTTACGGCTCCTCCAAGGCCTTCGTGCATGACATGACCCGGGGTCTGGCCAAGGAGATGATCCCCTTCGGCATCCGCGCCAATGCCGTGGCGCCCGGCGTGATCACGACGCCGTTCCACGAGCGCTATTCCTCTGCCGCGCAGCTCGCCGCCAACCTCGCCACCGTGCCGCAGGGCCGCCTTGGTCTGGCCGAGGATTGCGCCGGCGCCTACCTCTTCCTCGCCAGCCGGGCGCTGTCGGGCTATATCATCGGCCAGGTGATCGAGGTGAACGGCGGCCAGTTGATGCCCTGAGCCGGCCTCAGGCAGAACGGATGACCACGCCCGGCCTGACCCTGCTGCAAGCCCTGCTCTGGCCCGCGCCGCAGCTGTGCCCGGACCCGCGGCTGACCCTGCGGCTGGGGCCTTTGGCGCAGCTGGCCGGGCAAGGCGTTGATTTTGAACCCGGCGGCGTGGTCGATTTCGACACGGCCTTCAACCTCTTCCCCCTCGCCATCTGGCGGCAGCATTGCGGCCTGCGCGATCTGCGGCTGGCGCTGCGCGGTCAGGGACGCTTTCAGCTGACGATCCGTGGCCTTGGCCCCCGGGCGCAGACCCTGCTGACGGTGGAGGTCGATCTGGCCGAAAGCCCGGTGATCGACCTTGCCCCTGCCCTTCTGGCCGATGCCCCCACCCTCGCGCTTGGCCTGCGCGCCCTGACCCCGGGCCATCTTGCGGCGGCGGACTGGCTGACGGCTGATCCGCCGTTGCACCAGCCGAAGATCGTGCTGGGCATCACCACCTTTCAACGCGAGGCTGCGGTGACGGCCTCTGCCACCCGCTTTGCCGCCTTCGCCAGGGGCCAGCCGGATCTGCATCTGGTCGTGGTCGACAATGGCCAAAGCCTGACCCTACCCGCGATGGATGGCGTCACCGTGATCCCCAGCCGCAACCTCGGCGGCGCGGGCGGCTTTGCCCGCTGCCTGCGGGAGGCGCGGGCCCTCGGCGCGAGCCATGCGATCTTCATGGATGACGATGCCGCCATCGACATGGGCGCGATTGCGCGGGTCAGGGCGTTTCTCGCCCATGCGACGGACCCGGCCACGGCGGTCTATGGCGGCTTGACGCAAGGCGCCGATCCGACGCGGATCTTCGAAAGCGGCGCCACCTTCCGGCAGATCTGCCGGCCGTTGCACCGTGGCCTCGACCTGACCTCTGCCGCCGCCTCCGTGCTGCTGGCCAGCGAGGCCGGGGAGAAACCCTTCAACTTCTACGCCGGTTTCTGGTTTCTGGCCTTCCCGCTTGCCGCGGTCCGCCATGACCCCTTTCCCTTCTTCGTGCGCGGCGATGACATTGCCTTTTCGCTGTCCAACCCCTTCCGCCCGGTCAGCCTGCCGGGGGTGATCTGCTTTCAGGATCGGGACTTTGCCGCCAAGGAGGGCGCGCTGACGCTGTATCTGGAGCTGCGCAACCACCTGATCCAGCACCTCGCCCTGCCGAAGATGGCGCTGAGCCGCTGGCAGCTGGCCCGCATCGCGATGATCTTCTTCGGGCGCAGCCTGTTGCAGCACCATGCCGATTCGATGCAGGCGCTGAACCTCGCCATCGAGGATGTGCTGCGCGGCCCCGGCTATTTCGCGAGCCATGCCGACCTTGCCGAGCGCCGCGCCCAGATCGCAGCCCTTGCGCGGGAGGAGGTCTGGCGCACCCTGACCGAGGCCCCCCCGACCCGGCAAAGGCTGAACCCGCAGGCCCCTCTGACCCGGCTTCTGCTGCTGGCCACGCTGAACGGGCTGTTCCTGCCCTTCTACGCCGCCTTCGCCAATCACGTCACGCTGCGCCCCGATCAAAGGGGCCGCTTCGGCCCGGCGCTGGGGGCGAGCCAGATCAGTTATCTGGATGCCGCGGGCAAAAGGATCATGACGGTGCGGCAGAACAAAGCGGCGCTGTTGCGCCAGGCCCTGCGCGGCGCGGGCAATGTGCTGCGCCTCCTTACGGGACATCGCCGCCGGCAGCAGATCTGGCGCGAGGGCTTTGACGCCCTGACCACCCCCGCCTTCTGGGAAGCACAATTCCAACAGGACAAAACAAAATGAGGCGGCTTTCGCCACCTCATCCTGCAGTTTTCCAACATTCAGCCGATTTCAGCGCCGATCTCAGCGCCGATTTCAGCCCTGGGCTTCGTCGGCCTCGTAAGCCTCGATGATGCGGCCGACCAGCGGGTGGCGCACCACGTCTTTCGAGGTGAAGTAGTTGAAGCTGACGCCCTTGACGCCCTTCAGGATGCGCTCGGCCTCGGCCAGGCCCGAGGCGGTGCCGCGCGGCAGGTCGACCTGGGTCCGGTCGCCGGTGATCACCATCCGGCTGCCCTCGCCCAGACGGGTCAGGAACATCTTCATCTGCATCGAGGTGGCGTTCTGCGCCTCGTCCAGCACGACGAAGGCGTTCGACAGCGTGCGCCCGCGCATGAAGGCGAGGGGGGCAATCTCGATCCGCTTTTCTTCGAGGAGCTTCTGCACCTGCTTGGCGGGCAGGAAATCGTTCAGCGCGTCGTAGAGCGGCTGCATGTAGGGATCGACTTTTTCCTTCATGTCGCCGGGCAGAAAGCCCAGACGCTCGCCCGCCTCGACCGCGGGGCGGCTGAGGATGATCTTTTCCACCGCGCCCGAGATGAACATGGTCACGCCGACCGCCACCGCGAGATAGGTCTTGCCGGTGCCCGCAGGCCCGATGCCAAAGCCCATTTCATTGGCGAAGAGGTTGGCGACATAGTTCTTCTGCGCCTCGGTCCTTGCCTCGACCCCCTTCTTGCGGGTGCGGATCTCCATCGCGCCGGTCTGGAACATCTCGATCTGGTCGCCGATCGGGCGCACGACGTCACTGGCCGGGCGGCCCATCCGGATCGAGCCGTCGATGTCGCCGGCCGAGATATGCTTGCCAGCCTCAAGCCGGGCATAAAGCCCGCGCAACACGGCACAGGCCTGTTCGCGCGCAGCGCGGTCACCGATCACCGCCAGCCGATTGCCACGTCGCAACACATGCACACCCGTCTGATGTTCAACCTGTGCGAGGTTGCGGTCAAATTCGCCGCACAGTTCGATCAAGAGGCGATTATCCGGAAATTCCACCAATGTTTCCACGATGTCTTCCGGACGGGTCGGGGGGGTCAGCGCGCTGATGCCCAATGGGCTCTCCTTCTGGTGCTACATTCAGTCGAAGTTTTCAGGTCGTCCGCAATCTGTAGTTCCGTATCCCAAGTCTGGCCCTGCAAGGCCTGTGAGTCCAGTACGGAATTGGCTTGCAGGCTCACACTTGCTGAAGGGTGCGACATTACGATTACAAAATAGGCGCGGCGGGAAAGTCTTCAAGGCGGCGAGGGGGTGCCGCACCGGCCAAAGCGGCAATAAATAAGGGGCCACAGCGTGCTGCGGCCCCTTGGCACTCTTGAAATACACTGGAGTCAGTTCGTCGGGACCCAGTCCGGAATGTCCGGGCTCTGCCGACGGTAATCCCCCAGCACGGTGCCCGGCGGATAAAGGTTGTTGCAGACCGGCAGGCCGGATTTCGGATCGTACCGGCGGCCCGAGTAGCCTTCGGCCCCGTCGTCGATGATCCAGCCCTGGCAGCCATCGGGGTCATAGGCGATGGCGGCCTGGCTGTCGCGCAGGGCGCCGCCGTCCACGCCGGTGTCATGCGCGGTCGCGATCACTTCGTTCGGACCCGCTGCATAGGGGGCGAGGTCGTTGCAGGCCGACAGGGTGCTGATCGCCAGAACCCCGGTGAGGAAAACCATGCGCATCAGTTTTGCCCCCAGGTATAGCAGACCACTTCGACGCGGCGGTTCTGTTGCATGCCCGCCGCCGTCGCGTTCGAGGCGATCGGGTGGCGCTCGCCAAAGCCGAGCTGGCGTTCGACCACGCCGCCGACCGAGCGGGCGACATCGCCCACCGCCTTGGCGCGGCGCTGCGACAGGTTCATGTTGTATTCATCCGAAGCGCGGCTGTCGGTATGGCCATAGATGGCATAGCCGAAGGCCCCGGCATTCTGGAAAAACGCGGTCAGGCGGCGACGGCCTTCCGCTGTCAGCTGGGCCGAGTCGGTGGCAAACAGCGTGTCGGTGTTCGCCGTCAGGCAGGTGTTCTTGGCCAGGCAGACCGGCCGGCCGGTCTTGGGATTGACGCGGTCCAGCATATAGCCTTCCAGGCCGCCATCCGCCCACCAATGCATGCAGCCGTCGTCATCGACCCAGATGCCCCAATTGATCTTGCCGGCGACCTGCGGCGGTTGCTGCACCGCAACCCCCTGCGCCATCGCCATATTCGCGCCGAAGAGCCCAGCCGACAGGGCCCCCGCCCCTATCGCCATCCTCAAAGCGCTGGAAAAACGTTCCACAGCCAAGGCCTCCTGAAATTGTACCAATAGACCGCGCCCCATGCCGCGTTCTTGACACAGAATTGCCTTGAGCCCGGCCCGAAGTAAAGCATAAACAAGACTAAGCGCTTGAATTTACAGGTTAATTGTCCTCGTCACGGCACCAGAGCCCCTCATGCTACCCGATTGGCGCGAGTCTGGAAACGTCTGGCCGCATTTTCGCCACAATTAGAAATCCTCCGCCGCCACAAAATATGGCAGAAAGCCGAACGGCGGCCGCGAGGGCCGCCGTCGTGTCTGACCGGGCAGAGAATCAGCCTCTCAGCCGACCGGGACCGCCGCGAGGGAGTTGCTGGAGGCGCCGGTGATCCTCACCCGCACGAGGTCGCCCACCTGGGCGCCCGGATGGGCGACATGGACGGCCATCAGATGTTCGGACTTGCCCACCATCTGCCCCGGCAAGCGACCGGGCTTTTCGTAAAGCACCGTGGTCTGCCGGCCCACCATCGCCTCCTGCGCGGCGCGCTGCTGTTCGGTGATCAGCGCCTGCAATGCGTGCAGCCGGGCATCGGCCACCGCGGCGGGCAGTTCGGGCTTCTCCGCCGCCGGGGTGCCGGGACGGGGCGAGTATTTGAAGGTGAAACAGGCGCCATAGCCGACCTCGCGCACCAGGTTCAGCGTGTCTTCGAAGTCCTGGTCGGTCTCGCCGGGGAAGCCCACGATGAAATCGGAGGAGAAGAGGATATCCGGCCGCGCCGCGCGGAACCGGTCGAGCAGGCGCAGGTAACCCTCCGCCGTATGCTTGCGGTTCATCGCCTTCAGGATGCGGTTGGAGCCGGATTGCACCGGCAGATGCAGATAGGGCATCAGCTTGGGCTGGCTGCCATGGGCCGCGATCAGATCCTCGGTCATGTCATTGGGATGGCTGGTCATGTAGCGGATCCGCTCCAGCCCCTCGATCTGCGCCAGTTCGTCGATCAGATGGGCAAGGCCAAGATCGCGCCCCGCGCTTTGGCCGTGATAGGCGTTCACATTCTGGCCTAGAAGCGAGATTTCCCGCACCCCGCGCGAGACCAGGCCGCGCGCTTCGGCGAGCACGCGGTCCACCGGACGGCTGGTTTCGGCGCCGCGGGTATAGGGGACGACGCAGAAGGCGCAGAACTTGTCGCAACCTTCCTGCACGGTCAGAAAGGCGGTGGGGCCGCGGCGGCCCTGGCGTTCGGGCAGCAGGTCGAACTTGGATTCGGCGGGAAAGTCGGTGTCGACCGGGCTGCCGCCCTTGCGGGTCAGCTCTGGCAGGCGGTGATAGGCCTGCGGGCCCACGACCAGATCCACCAGCGGCATCCGCCGCATGATCTCGGCCCCTTCAGCTTGTGCGATGCAGCCGGTCACGCCGATCTTCATGTCAGGCCGCGCCTGTTTCAGCGGGCGCATCCGGCCAAGGTCGGAATAGAGCTTCTCCCCCGCCTTCTCGCGGATGTGGCAGGTGTTGAGAAGGACGAGATCGGCCTCCTCGGCCACTTCGGTCATCACATAGCCCTCGGGCGCCATGGCTTCGGCCATGCGCTCGCTGTCATAGACATTCATCTGGCAGCCGTAGGTCTTGATGAAAAGCTTCTTGGGGTCGGACATGGGGGCACGGATGTTGGGGACCCCGCAGCCCATACGCCAAGCGCGCGGTCTTGGCAACGCCGGCCCCCGGGGTCGGCCCGCACCCTCTTGCGTTACGCGCGCCCTTGCGAGACCTTGGCGCAAAGACCACGGGATGACTGATGCACTACCCTTCGCTTGAGGACTTTCTGGAGAACGGCAAGGCGGCGCTGGCCAAGGGGCCGGTGGCGATCATCCTGGCCGAGGACGCGGTCGAGGTCGGATCGACGCTGCGCCACCACCTGGCGGCGGGCTTCGTCCAGGTCCTGCTGCTCACCGACCCTTCGGTGCCGCTGGAACCGGCGCTGGAGCCGCGCATCCACCGGATCGACTATGACGCGCTGGCCGATCAGGCGATGATGTCGGCGGTCAACCGGGTGGCGGATGCGGCGCCGGGGATCTGGTTCTACTACTGCTACAATGCCGAATATCTGTTCCACCCCTTCTGCGAGACACGCAACATCCGCGAGGCGCTGGCCTTCCACACCGAGGAACGCCGCGATGCGGTGCTGTCCTATGTCGTCGATCTTTATGCCGACGATCTGGAGGCCTTCCCAAATGCCGTCTCGCTGGACCGCGCCCATCTCGACCGGTCGGGCTATTACGCGCTGGGGCGGCCGGATGCGGCCAACCACAATTACCCCAAGGAGCGCCAGCTGGATTTCTTCGGCGGGTTGCGCTGGCGGTTCGAGGAACATGTGCCGCCCGCCCGGCGCAAGATCGACCGGATCTGCCTGTTCCGCGCCAAGCCCGGGCTGCTGCTGCGGCCGGATTACACCTTCTCGGACGAGGAATACAACACCTACGCCTGCCCCTGGCACCACAACATCACCACTGCCGTGGCAAGCTTTCGCACCGCCAAGGCACTGAAAAGCAACGCCGGCTCGCGGTTCGATATCCAGACCTTCCGCTGGCACAATTCGACGCCCTTCACCTGGAAGAGCCAGCAGCTGATGGATCTGGGGCTGATGGAACCGGGCCAGTGGTTCTGACCGCCGGGGCACGATTTTTCGCCGAAAAATCGATCTGGCCGCCTCGATTTTTCTGCGAAAAATCAGATCCGCCCCTTGGCCCAACCCCCGATTTTTCGCAGAAAAATCGACGCCCGAAGCCCCCGGTGACGCTCAGGCGCGGCGCAGGCGGATCACCACGTCGACGCGGGCAATCTCGGTGCCGGCGGGGGCGCTGGGCAGCGCTGTGATCTGGATCTGATCGGCGGGCGCATCGGTCAGGGCGTGGCTGTCTTCCCAGTAGAAATGCGGGTGGTCATCCATCCGCGTGTCGAAATAGCTGCGCGCGCCGTCGACCACGACCTCGTTCATCAGCCCCGCGGCGCAGAAGGCGCGCAGGGTGTTGTAGACGGTGGCGAGGCTGACCTTCTCCCCCGCGCCCCCGGTCAGGGCGAAGAGGCTTTCCGCCGTCACATGGCGGTTCTCGCCATCGCCGACCAGAAGCCGCGCCAGGGCCAGCCGCTGCCGGGTCGGCCGCAAGCCGCCGCGCGCCAACCATTCCGTTGCGCGCAGGGCCTCTGGCCCCCTCGGATCGACCTGCGTCTCGGACGTCATGCTGCTGTCACCCTGCCCTGTCACGATAGGCCCGCGGTCAGGCGGGCCTGCAAACTATACCCGGCCCGCGTCCCCATGGCCAGAGAGCATCCGCAGCAGGACAAGTCCCGCCCCCGCGGCCAGGACCGAGGCCGCCAGAACCCCCAGCCGCACCGCGTTCATCTCGGCCCCCTCGCCAAAAGCCAGCCCGCCGATGAAAAGCGACATGGTGAAGCCGATCCCCGCCAGAAGTGCGACCGCGGCCATATGCGGCCAGCGCATCCCGTCGGGCAGGCGCGCCAGACCGCTCAGCACCATCAGCCCGGTCATCCCCATGACGCCCACGAACTTGCCGACGACCAGGCCAAGCCCCACGCCCAGCGCGATCTGCCCGCCGCTGCCGTCGAGGCTCAGGTTGCCGAGAGGCAGGCCCGCATTGGCAAAGGCGAAGAGCGGCACGATCAGATAGGCGACATAGGGCTGCAGCGCATCGACCAGCTTGTGCAGGGGCGAGCCGCCCTTGCGGTCGACCAGCGGGATGCAGAAGGCCAGAACCACCCCGGCCAGTGTCGCATGGATGCCCGATTTCAGCACCAGAACCCAAAGCACCGCCCCCAGAAGCAGCGCCGGCCCCAGCCGCGCCACCTTCAGCCGGGCCAGGACGATCAGTGCCACCAGCGGCACCAGCGCCATCAGAAGATAGCTGATGCTCAGGTCATGGCCGTAGAAAATCGCGATGATCAGGATCGCGCCCAAGTCATCCAGAATGGCCAAAGTCAGCAAAAAGCTGCGCAGTCCGGGCGGCAGACCCTTGCCGGCCAGCGCGAGAATCCCCAGCGCGAAGGCAATGTCGGTGGCCGTCGGAATGGCCCAGCCCTGCCCCACGCCGATCCCCGCCGTCAGGCCCAGATAGACCAGCGCCGGAAAAGCCATGCCGCCCAGGGCCGCGAGGCCCGGCATCACGACCGCGCTGGGATCGCGCAGCTTGCCTTCCAGCATCTCGTATTTCAGCTCCAGCCCGACCGACAGGAAGAACAGCGACATGAGCCCGTCATTCACCCACAGGATCAAGGGCTTGTCGAGACCCGTCCCCCCGATCGAGATCGCGATCGGCGTGTCCAGAAAGCCTTGATACAAAGAGGCCCAGGGTGAATTTGCGGCGAGAAGCGCCAGAACCGTGGCCCCGATCAGGACGATCCCGCCCCAGGCCTCCTGCGACAACCCGCCCTGCGCTTGCGCGCTCTCCTGCCCCGAACCTGTGCTCATCCGTCGTCCTTCCTGCTGTTTTTACATCGTCGTCCCAAGATAGGGATCTTCGCCCCTGCCGCAATGGCGCCCTGCAATGACGCCATGACAGGCCGCCACCCTTGCGCCCCCTTCTCACGAGATGTTACATGACATGCAACAGGCATAGGCAGATCCGGGGGGACCACGGCAGCATGAGCGCTTTTCCGACCACATTCGACAAGGAGGCGCTTCTGGCTTGCGCGCGCGGCGAACTTTTCGGCCCCGGCAATGCCCAGCTGCCCGCCCCGCCGATGCTCATGATGGACCGGATCACCGAGGTCTCGGAAGATGGCGGTGAATTCGGCAAGGGCCATATCGTGGCCGAGTTCGACATCACCCCCGACCTGTGGTTCTTCGAATGCCACTTCCCCGGCAACCCGATCATGCCGGGCTGCCTTGGCCTTGACGGGCTCTGGCAGCTGACCGGCTTCAACCTCGGCTGGCGCGGCTGGCAGGGGCGCGGCTATGCGCTTGGCGTGGGCGAGGTCAAACTCACCGGCATGGTGCGGCCCGACCGCAAGATGCTGCGCTATTTCGTCGATTTCACCAAGGCGCTGCAAACCCGGCGCCTGACCATGGGCGTGGCCAATGGCCGCGTCGAAGCGGACGGAGAAGTGATCTATCAGGTCACCGACATGAAGGTCGCCCTCTCTGCCAACTAATTCGGGCCATCTCCCCGGAAAGGATATCCCATGCGTCGCGTCGTCATCACCGGCATCGGCATCATCTCTCCCATCGGCAATTCGGCGGCCGAGGTCGAAGCCTCGCTCCGCGCCGGCAAGTCCGGCATCGTGGCCGCCCCCGACTATGCCGAGCGCGGCTTCCGCAGCCAGGTGAAGGGTCAGCCGCAGATCACCCTCGAAGACCATATCGACAAGCGCGACCTGCGCTTCATGGGGCCGGGGGCAGCCTATAACTTCCTCGCCATGAAACAGGCGATCGCCGACAGCGGGCTGGAGCCTTCCGATGTCTCCAACGAGCGGTCGGGCCTGATCATGGGTTCGGGCGGGCCGTCGACCTCGAACTTCTTCCAGGCCTTCGATGCGGTGACCAACAAGGGCGCGCCCAAGAAGATGGGCCCCTTCATGGTCACGCGCTGCATGTCCTCGACCAACTCGGCCTGCCTCGCCACGCCCTTCAAGATCAAGGGCGTCAACTATTCGATCACCTCGGCCTGCTCGACCTCGGCGCATTGCATCGGCAATGGCGTCGAACAGATCCAGATGGGCAAGCAGGACATCGTCTTTGCCGGCGGCGGCGAGGAACTGGACTGGACCCTCTCCTGCCTCTTCGACGCGATGGGGGCCATGTCCTCGAAATACAACGACAATCCCTCCACCGCCTCGCGCCCCTATGATGCGACGCGCGACGGCTTCGTCATCGCCGGCGGCGGCGGTGTCGTCGTGCTGGAGGAACTGTCCCACGCCCTCGCCCGCGGCGCCAAGATCTATGGCGAAGTCACCGGCTATGGTGCCACCTCCGACGGCTACGACATGGTCGCCCCCTCGGGCGAAGGTGGCGAGCGGGCGATGCGGCTGGCGATCTCGACCCTGCCGGAGGACCGCCGCGTCGATTACATCAACAGCCACGGCACCTCGACCGTGGTCGGCGACGTGACCGAGATCGAGGCGATCCGCCGCGTCTTCGGCAACGAGGCGCATCCGCCCGTCGCCTCGACAAAATCCCTGACCGGCCACTCGCTCGGCGCCACCGGCGTGCATGAGGCGATCTATTCGCTGATCATGATGGACAAGAGCTTCATGGCCGCCTCGGCCAATATCACCACGCTCGACCCGGCGCTGGACCCGTCCGAAATCGTGTTGACCCTGCGTGAGAATGTCGAGATTGACACGGTCCTGTCCAACAGCTTCGGCTTTGGCGGCACCAATGCAACCTTGGTGATGAGCAAATATCGCGCCTGACGCAGACGGGCGCGCGGCATTTATCAGGCCGAACCGGAACACCGGGGGCCTTTAGGGGGACGTGATGGCGGAACTGATGAAGGGCAAGCGCGGCCTGATCATGGGCGTGGCCAATGAACGCTCCATCGCCTGGGGCATCGCCAAGGCCCTGCATGGCGAGGGGGCAGAGCTGGCCTTCTCCTACCAGGGCGAGGCGTTCGGCAAGCGCGTCGAGCCCTTGGCCGCCTCGGTCGGCTCGGATTTCCTCGTCGATGTCGATGTGACCAATGACGAGAGCCTGGACGCCTGCTTTGCCACGCTGAAGGACCGGTGGGGCAGCATCGACTTCCTCGTCCATGCCATCGCCTTCTCCGACAAGAACGAACTGACCGGGCGTTTCATCAACACGACGCGTGGCAATTTCAGCCATTCGCTGGCGATCTCCTGCTTCTCCTTCATCGACGTGTCGCGCCGCGCCGCCGAGCTGATGCCCGAGGGCGGCAGCCTGATCACCCTGACCTATGCCGGGTCGAACCGGGTGACGCCGAATTACAACGTGATGGGCGTGGCCAAGGCCGCGCTGGAATCTGCGACCCGTTACCTCGCCAATGACCTCGGCCCGCAAAAGATCCGCGTCAACGCGATCTCGCCCGGCCCGATGAAGACCCTGGCCGGGGCAGCAATCGGCGGCGCCCGCGCCACCTTCCGCTTCACCGAGGCCAATGCGCCCATGCGCCAGAACGCGACGCTGGAGGCGATCGGCGGCACCGCGGTCTGGCTCTGCTCTGACTACGGCAACTGCACCACGGGCGAGGTGGTCCATGTCGATTGCGGCTATAACGTCCTCGGCATGCCGCAGCAGGAAAACATCTGACAACGCCCCCTCCGGCGGAAACAAGCGCGGTGCCGCAGGGCGCCGCGCTTTTTGCTTGCCCAGGGCGGCGGGATGCGCCAACACTTAGCACATTAGCTAACATTAAACACAGGTGCGCCATGCCCCAGATGGTCTTTGTCAATCTCCCCGTCACCGACGTCGCCCGCAGCCGCGGCTTTTACGAGGCGCTCGGATTTTCGATCAACGACAAGTTCTCCGACGCCAGCAGCGCCTGTGTCGTGGTCTCCGACACCATCTATTTCATGATCCTGAACCACACGAAATTCGCGAGCTTTGCCACCAAACCCCTCGCCGATCCGGCGAAAACCACCGCCGTCATGGTGGCGCTAAGCCAGGACAGCCGCGAGGCCGTCGATGCGATCACCACCGCCGCGCTGAAGGCCGGCGGCGCCGAGCCCAAGCCCGCGATGGACATGGGCTTCATGTATGGCCGCACCTTCCACGACCCCGATGGCAATGTGCTGGAAGCCTTCTGGATGGACCCCGCCGCCGTGAACGGCTGACCCCTGCCCTCTCCCCTTTTCCCCCTGCATCAGGACCGCCCATGCCCCGGATGATCTTCCTCACCCTGCCCGTCACCGACATGGAACGCAGCCGGCACTTCTACGAAGCGCTCGGCTTCCCCATCAACGAGAAATTCTCCAACGAGACCTCGGCCTGCGTCGTCGTCTCCGAGGCGATTTACCTCATGCTCGCGACCCATGACCAGTTCCGCCAGTTCTCGGCCAAACCCCTGGTCCTGCCCTCCGAAGGCGCCACCAACCTCGTCGCCCTGTCCTGCGACAGCCGAGACGAGGTCGATGCGATGACCAAATCCGCCCTCGCCGCCGGCGGCAAATCGCTGCACGAGGCCGAAGACCTCGGCTTCATGTATTCCCGCGCTTTCGAGGACCCCGATGGCAACGGCTTCGGCCCCTTCTGGATGGACCCCGCCGCCGCAGCCGGCTGACCCTTTCATACTGGCCCAAATATCCCCGCCGGAGGCCCCGGCCAGCCAAGGGCGCACAACGTCGGATGTCAGGAGATTTTGGAGCGGGCGACGGGAATCGAACCCGTGTCTTTAGCTTGGAAGGCTAAGGTCTTACCATTACACAACGCCCGCGCTCCTCTGCTCATAGCATCCCGCGCCGTCAGGCTCAACACCCTCGGCGCAGCGCCTCCTCCCTAAAACGCGCGGCCCATGCCACGCTGACCTCATCGGCCATCGCCCGGTTGCCCGCGCTTGGCCGCTGCCCGGGGGGCATCGAAAGGCCCAGAAAGGCCAGCGCCCGCTCGGCCACACCCACCGGATCGGCGGCGAGGTCCTCGTAGGTCAGGGCCAGCGGCGTGATCCCCCGGCGCCGAAACCAGCCCTGCCAACGGCCATTCTGCGCCTCCGTCGCATCGCGCCAGACGCGGATCCGGTCGAAGTCGTAATGGACCTCCGCCGGATGCGCGGCCTCCTCGAAACCCAGATGCCAGGTGCCGGAAACCTCGGCCTTCAGGCGCGACACCGCCTGCCCCACGGTGTCGCCGCGCCGGAGCCAGATCGCATGGCTGAGGCCGAGGCCCGGCATCAGCGGCCCGCCGAGTTCCGCCTCGACCTCCTCCAGCGTCTCCCACATCAGCCTGAGGCCCGTGACCGCGCCACCCGCCCGCCCGGCCCGGCAGACCGCCGCGCGGTAGGCCGCGCCCGCCGCAGGCACCCCCCAATCCGCCGCATAATCCGCGCGGTCCTCGGCGCGAAACCACGACTGCGGATGCCCGGCCCGACCGGAGGAGCGCAAGAGGTGGCAGAGCAGCGTGCTGCCACTGCGCGGCGTGGCGCAGATCACATAGCCGCTCGCAGACGGGCTCACGCCTCGATCTCCTCGATCAGTTCCGGCCCCGAGGCGCGGTTCGAATTGACCGCCCGCCCGACCCGATGCGCCTGCAGGACGCCCGGCACCGTCGGCTTCATCAGCAAGGCCGCGCCATGCCCCGCCTCGCCGAGCCAGAGCGGCCAGTCCGCGGGCTCGAGGATCAAAGGCTCGCGGTCATGGATGCCGCCCATGTTCGGCCCGGCGTCGAGCGTCACGACGGCACAGGTCATCATCTCGCCCCAGGGCGCATAAAGCCCGCCCAGCGCCAGCGGCGCGCCATCCTTGCGCGTGATGTACCAGGGCAGCCGCGCCCCCTCCTCCCCCGCGCTCCATTCGTAAAAGCCGCTCGCCAGCACCAGACAGCGCCGCTGCCGGATCGAGTCGCGAAAGGCGGGTTTCACGGCCACGGTGTCCGACCGGGCGTTGATGATCAAAGGCCCGTCGGTCGGCGTCTTGTACCAGCCGGGCACGAGGCCCCAGCGCATCGGGCGCAGCCGCCGCATCCCCTCGGCCGCGGTCACCACGGGCACCGTCTCGGTCGGGCAGATGTTGTAACGCGGGCTTTCGGGCAGGTCATTGGCCGCCACGGCGCCAAAGAGCGCCGCCAGGGCCTCGTTCGGATGGGTCAGGGTCAGGCGTCCACACATCCGCGCAATCTAATCCATCGCGCCGGCCCGTCCACCCCCTGAACTTGCCCCCTTCCCCTTGAACTCGAACGGGTGAGGCTGTATCTACGCACGTCCCGTCTAGAATGGCCAAGCTGGTGGCCATAGCGGCAATTGCGGAGTTTACCCATGTCCTGGACCGACGAGCGCGTCGAGACGCTCAAGAAGATGTGGGCCGAAGGCCAGTCTGCCAGCCAGATCGCCAAGGAACTCGGCGGCGTCACCCGCAATGCGGTGATCGGCAAGGTGCACCGGCTGGGCCTGTCCAACCGCGTCGGCCCCGCCGCCAGCGAGGACGAGGCCGAAGAGGCCCCGGTCGCAGCCGCCCCCGCCCCCAAGGCCGAGGCCCCGCGCCCGGCCGAACCGGTGCGCGCCGCCCCCGTCGAGACGCCGCGCCCGGCCCCCGCCGCCGCGGCCCCGGTGACCCCGCCCACCCCGACCCCGGCCCCTGCCGCGCCCCTGAGCGCCGCCGCCGCCATCCTCGCCTCGGCCTCCTCGATCCCGGCGACGATCCCGATGCGCAAGGCGATCATCCCGGCCGGCCAACCCCTGCCGCCGCAGCCCTCGGCCAACGAGATCAGCCCCGAGGCCCTCGCCTCGGTCCGCGAGGTCGAAAAGCGCGCCAAGAAGCTGACCCTGATGGAGCTGACCGAGCGGACCTGCAAATGGCCGATCGGCGACCCCGCCACCGACGACTTCTGGTTCTGCGGCCTGCCCTCGGTCTCGGGCAAACCCTATTGCGAAGCCCATGTCGGCGTCGCCTTCCAACCGATGAGCGCCCGCCGCGACCGCCGCCGCTAACCTCGGAAGATGGGCAAATTGCCCATCCTACCGCCCAAACTCACCGCATCCGGAACCGGGTGCGGGTGCGGGTGCGGAAGCCGAGGAGGGTGAAGAAGAGCGGGCGCCGTTCATTCTGATGACCTCAGGTAAAGAGCCCGACTATAGAACATCCGCCGGAATTCGCTGATATCAGAGTGGTTTCTGTTCCGGCATCCCGGTAACAATCTGCTGACAAATCTGCAGGATACCTGCGATCTGGTCGGAAAGCGCTTTCGCGGCCATGGCATCGGTCTCGGAAATGACGAACAGGTCTGCCCCACAGAGATCAGGAAATTCGAAGCCGAGCCCTGTTCCGGCGCTCTCAATTCTGAACCATAGGCGGACGCTCGCCCCGTGGACGCGCGGTATGCGACCATTGAGTTCCAGCCTGACTCGGCTGCCCTCAAAAGACACGGAAAATTCGGCTGCGGCGCGATTGGTAGACGTGTCGATCTTGACCTCGGGAGCTTTGGCCCGCAGGAGCGCAACTACATTTTTGGCAAACCCGGTGGAGATTGAGTAACAAGGAGAACGGTTTGCCAGATGCTGCTCATAACGCAGCCCGATGAACCGTTGGCGCATATCAAGGAGCATTTCCTTTTCCTCAAAAAGCTCCTTCACGAAAAAGGCGGCTTCAAACAGAGCAAGGTCCACGAGCAGGTCGTTACGATTCAGATTTGGGTCGGATTGCGCCGCCTCCTCGATGCATTTCAGACGCAGGGCCGCTTTGCTGGGATCCAATTTCAATATGCCGAAGAGCAGAGTTTCAACGATGGCCCGAAACTCCGGTGCCTGAATTCTTTCGACGTAGTTCATATCCAAATGGTCTCCCCTGACTGGAAAGCGTGAAAGTGGTCAGACCTGGCTCAAAATCGAGAGACAGCCGCGCTGGAGGATCAAAAGATGCTCCGGGTCAGATAGCCCATCCGGACCGTAGCTGGAACTTGAGGATCCGGGCAATGGTGCCCATTCCTTTGCGCTTTCGGGCTTCCAGCAAGCGTGAAAGAATGAAGCAAAAGTTAATAAAAATCGTGAAACCAAATGATTTCAACACCCTAGCCTACCTTGCACGCGTGAAATCCTGCCCCTTAACCCCGGGCGCGCTTTCAGGTATATCCCGCCCATGTCGCAGAATCCGCCCAACCTCCGCCCCGACCTCGCCCGTGCCCTCGTTCCTGACGAGCGGCAGATCCGTCCGGATGGCAGCCATCAGCCCACTATCGGCATGGTCTCGCTCGGCTGCCCCAAGGCGCTGGTCGACAGTGAGCGGATCCTGACCCGGCTCAGGGCCGAGGGCTATGCCATCTCGCCCGATTATCAGGGCGCCGATGCGGTGATCGTGAACACCTGCGGATTCCTCGACAGCGCGAAGGCCGAAAGCCTCGGCGCCATCGGCGAGGCCTTGCAACAGAACGGCCGCGTCATCGTGACCGGCTGTCTCGGGGCAGAGCCGGAATATATCACCGGGGCGCATCCCAAGGTTCTGGCCGTGACCGGCCCGCATCAATACGAGGCGGTTCTGGATGCCGTCCATAGCGCGGTGCCGCCGCAGCCCAACCCTTTCGTCGACCTTCTGCCCGCCACCGGCGTCAAGCTGACCCCGCGGCATTACAGCTACCTCAAGATCTCCGAGGGCTGTAACCACAAGTGCAAGTTCTGCATCATCCCCGACATGCGCGGCCGTCTGGTCTCGCGTCCCGCCCATGCCGTGCTGCGCGAGGCGGAAAAGCTGGTCGATGCGGGGGTGAAGGAGCTTCTGGTGATCAGCCAGGACACTTCGGCCTATGGGGTCGACCGCAAGCATGACCTGTCGCCCTGGAAGGGTGGCGAGGTGCGGGCCCATATCACCGATCTGGCGCGCGAGATGGGCAAGCTCGGGGCCTGGGTGCGGCTGCACTATGTCTACCCCTACCCGCATGTCCGCGACCTGATCCCGCTGATGGCGGAAGGGCTGGTGCTGCCCTATCTCGACATCCCCTTCCAGCACGCCCACCCGGAAACCCTGCGCCGGATGGCCCGCCCCGCCGCGGCCGCCCGCACCCTGGACGAGATCGCCGCCTGGCGCGCGACCTGCCCCGATATCACCCTGCGCTCCACCTTCATCGTCGGCTACCCGGGCGAGACGGAGGAGGAGTTCCAGACGCTGCTGGACTGGATGGACGAGGCGCAGCTCGACCGGGTCGGCTGCTTCCAGTACGAAAACGTCGCAGGCGCCCGCTCGAACGCCCTGCCCGACCATGTGCCGGCCGAGGTGAAGCAGGAGCGTTTCGAACGTTTCATGGAGAAGGCGCAGGCCATCTCCGAGGCCAAGCTGCAGGCCAAGGTCGGCACCACGATCGAGGTCATCGTCGATGAGGTCGATGACGAAGGCGCCACCTGCCGCACCAAGGCCGATGCGCCGGAAATCGACGGCAACCTCTTCATCGACGAGGATTTCGACGGGCTTGCCCCCGGCGACATCGTCACGGTCGAGGTCGAAGAGGCCGGGGATTACGACCTCTGGGGCCGCGTGGTCGGCCCGCGCACTTAAGAATCTTTTCCCGCCAGATCACGCTATTGTACCGCGGCGCAAACAGGGCCGCGATCAAGCAGCCCGATATCGGAGGGACTTATGAATATTTCGCGGCTGTTTCTGCTGACCGGATCCTTGTACCTGATCGTTGGCATCGTCATGGGCATGTATATGGGCGGCAGCCAGAATTTCACGCTCGCCCCGGTGCATGCCCATATCAACCTTCTGGGCTTTACCCTGATGACCCTTTTCGGGATCGCCTACCGGGTCCTGCCGGGCATGGCCGCCAATATCTATGCCAGGGTGCATTTCTGGCTGCACCAGATCGGGGCGCTGGTGCTGCTGATCGGGCTGTTCCTGCTGATGAGCGGCATGATGGACGAAAGCGCCGCCGCCAAGGTGATGCCGCTGGCAGAGATCACCGTGCTGCTGGGCACTTTGGCCTGGGTGATCAACGTCTTTCGCAACGCCTGAGCCGCGCCTCACCCCGCTTCGGCCAGATAGGCCCGGACCGAGGTGACCACATGGGCAAACCGGTCGCCACCGAGGTTGACGCCGCCATACCAGCGCGTCACCACCACGATGTGACCGGTCAGGCCCGCGCGCTCGATCATCCGCAGGATGACGGCGGCGGCGCCCGCCTCGCCGTCATCGTCCTTCACCGGGGTGCCATCCGCGAGGATGGCCGCCCAGGAGTTATGCGTGGCCTTGGCGAATTTCTTCTCCGCCTTCAGCCGGGCCAGAAAAGCCTTGATCGCGGCGCGGTCGGCCACCGCCCCGCCCGTGACGGCATAGCGCGAGCCGCGGTCGCGCACGGTATCGAGGATCTGGCGGACGTCACCGGTCATGCCGCCTGATTAGCGGCAGGCGCCGTACTCTGCCACGGCAAAAGCGTCCCGGTCAGGGTTGCAGCGCCTCGATCTGCGCCTTGTTGCGGCAAAACTCCGGCAGGGTCTTGGTCCGGGTCGTGACCGAAAGGAACTCGGTGCAGCGGTGTGAATGGGCGCAGAGACCGCAGGTGTCGATCAATTCGGCCAGTTCGCGGCGGGCCAGCCAGCCGTCGGTCACCGCCTCCACCAGGTTGAGGCCGACGACCCGCGCCATGCCCCGCGTCAAACCCCAAGCCCGGGGTGCTTCGATATAGCCGATCATCTTCGCCTCCTCTGCCAAGATTTCAGCCTGTGCCCTTCGCCCTTCGGCTTCCTTGATCCAGATCAAGACGGCAGCAGTTGAACCCCGCACGATTGCCGCCTATCATCGGGAAATGTTTACAATCGAACACGAATTCGACGCGACCGTGATCACCCTCATCGATGAGGGGGCGGTGCCCCTGGCTGAAGACGTCATCGTCGAGGCCTATGACGATTGCGTGGTGCTGGAACAGCTGGACCCGGAGACGGAGCAGCCCCTGCGCATCACCCTGTCGCTGCGCCAGGTCGATGACCTGGCGGCGGCGCTGAACCTGCCCGAGGGCATCTACCGGCGCAAATAACCTTGCCAGGCCCGGTCAGAGCCGTGCCTTTTCAAAGGCATGGTCCGGCGCGGCGAGCCTGTCGCGCAGAAGGGCGCGGATTTCTTCGGGGCGGGCCCGTCCGGCCGCCTCTGCCAGCGGCAGGTCATGCGCGTGGCGGGCGACGCCCCTGACGAAGCCTGCGACATAGGCCGGATCGGGCGGCTGACCCGCAGCACCCTGCCCGGCATCCAGAAGGTCGGCCGCATGGGCCAGATCGTCCCGCAGCGCCAAGGCATCGGGCACCAGCCGCGGCTCGGCAATCAGGCCGGCCTCTGCCATCTGCTCCGGCAGGGCCTGCATCAGGATGCTGCCGAAGACGACCAGGCTTTCCAAGGGCTTTTCCAGAAAACCATCGGCCCCGGCCTCCAGCGCGGCGGCCTTGCCCGCCGCATCGCCCGACATGCCCAGCACCACGGCCCGGGGTTGCCGGGTGGAAAGGTCGCGAATCAGCGCCTCGCCCCGGCCGTCGGGCAGGCCGAGGTCGACGATCACCACATCGGGCCGGTACAGCCGCAGATGCGCGGCGGCGGCCTGCAGCGACTCGGCCCTTCGCAGCCGCGCGCCCAGACGGCGGCACATCAGGCGCAAAGCCTCTGAAGCAAAGCGGCTGTCTTCGACCGCAAGCACCGTAACCCCCCGCAAAGGCAGGTCATTCAGCCCCGAGGCAGAGACCTCTCCCGGCAGGGAAAGGTCGGGCAGTTCCAGCGTCAGCGTGTTCGGCATCGGATATCCCTCATGGCTTTGCCCAGACTAAGCACATCATCCCTAAACGCGTGTTAATGCCGCAGCCGCAGCCGCACCAAGGCGCGCCCCCTTGCCGTGCCATGCCTCAACCCCCATAACCGGGGAAAATGCCGGAGGAACACATGATCGGTCGCCTGAACCATGTTGCCATCGCCGTGCCCGATCTGGCGGCGGCCTCGAAACTTTACGCCGGCGCCCTCGGGGCCGATGTCGGCGCGCCGCAGGACGAACCGGCGCATGGCGTGACGGTGGTCTTCATCACCCTGCCCAACACCAAGATCGAACTGCTGACCCCGCTGGGCGAGAACTCTCCCATCGCGGGCTTTCTGGAAAAGAACCCCTCGGGCGGCATCCACCATATCTGCTATGAGGTCTCCGACATCCTCGCCGCGCGCGACCACCTGCGGGCCGAGGGTGCCCGGGTTCTGGGCACGGGCGAGCCGAAGATCGGCGCCCATGGCAAGCCGGTGCTGTTCCTCCACCCGAAGGACTTCACCGGCACCTTGATCGAGCTGGAACAGGCCTGAGCCATGACCATCACCGGCGCCATCGTCCTGTTTTCCGTCACCTGGTTCATGGTCTTCCTCTGCATCCTGCCGATGCGCCAGACCAGCCAGGCCGCCTCGGGCACGGTGGTGCCAGGCAGCGCCGCCTCGGCGCCGACCGACCCGCAGATCCGCCGCAAGGCCAAGGTGACGACGCTGATCACGCTGGTCCTTTGGGCGCTGATGTGCGGCGTGATCATGTCGGGCTGGATCAGCCCCTATGACACCGACTTTTTCGGACTGGTGCCGCGCGTCAAGCTGTGATCAGCGCTGAACCTGGCTTAGCCGCTGGAACAGGTGGGTGAAGGTCGCAGCCCCCAGCACCGGCACGAAAAGATTGACGAGCGGCAGCGACAGCGGCGCCGCCATCAGCGTGCCCGCCAGCCAGACCTGCCCGATGTTGCGCGCCATGAAGGCCCGCGCCGCCTCGCGCTCCATATGGCGCAGGGCGGCGAGCAGGAAATACTCCCGCCCCAGAAGCCAGCCATTGACCGCCATGAACAAAAGCGGCGCCAGGGGGCCGACGAAGATGGACAGGGCCAGCGCCGCGAGGTTGACCACGATCATCAGCAAAAGAAGTCCCGCGCCCTCGGTGATCCCCTCCCAAAGGCCCAGGGTGCGGCCGGGCGGGCCGGGGTAATGGACGGCCTCGACCGCCTCGGCCACCTGTTCGAGAAACAGCGCCGAGAAGGCCGAGGCGACCGGCACCATCAGAAAGACCGAAGCGGCCAGCATCAGAAGGGCGACCCCGATGCCCGCCGCCCAGCCGATGCCGCCGATCGGCCCGATCAAGGGCAAGGAGGCCTGCCCCGGCACCCACCATTCGATGAGGCCGAGCAGGACGAGGAAGATCGCGAACAGCAATCCGAAGGCCAGCGCCACGCCCTGCCAGACCACGCGCAGAAAGCGCGGGTCCGACAATTGGCCAAGGGCGGCAAAGAAGCAGGAGAAAACCAGTTACGCCTCCCAGCTGACGATGCGGTCGATCTGCGGGCGGGGGCGGTCGGGTGCCTCGGGGCCCGGCGTGCCGATATGGACGATGCCGGCG
Source organism: Rhodobacter sp. P1_C2 (assembly GCF_056406375.1). NCBI lineage: Bacteria > Pseudomonadati > Pseudomonadota > Alphaproteobacteria > Rhodobacterales > Rhodobacter > Rhodobacter sp. P1_C2. The sequence goes on along the minus strand of NZ_JBFUAG010000004.1, from coordinate 141,871 downwards.
ACAAGCTCGGCCCCGCTGCAGCCGAAGGCCTCGGCAGCCCAGGTCGCATCATGCGCGGGCCAGCCGGTCAGCCAGCAGGCGCCCCAACCCGAAGCCTCGGCCGCATTCACCAGGTTCATGCACAGCGCATGGGCCGAGGCGCGCTGTTCCACCTCGGGCACCTTGGGCGAGGCCTTGGGCGAAGAGATCACCGCCACGGCAAGCTTGCTCGTGTCATAGATCGCGCGCCCCTTGGCGGCCATCTCGGCATCACCACCCAGCGCCGCTGCCCGGGCCACGGCCAGATCACCCAGCCTTGCCATCGCCGCACCGGACAGGACGATCAGCCGCCAGGGCTCCAGCTTGCCATGGTCGGGGACGCGCAGGGCGGCGGTCAGGATCGGCTCCAGCGCGGCACGGTCGGGCACGGCGCCGCCGGGGGCAAAGAACTTGGCCGGGTGCGAGCGGCGCTTGGCGAGAAAGGCAAAGGCTTCAGGATTTGGAACAGGCATCGAAAACTCCGTTTGGTACAGGCTTGGCCCGGCAGGGGTGGAACGTCAAGCAGCCTGGCTTTCCGTCGCCCTGCGCCGCGGTTATCCTGCCCTCCTTGCAGAAAGGCCCAGCTTTGCCCCCGTCCCCCGATCTTCCGCCCAAGGGCGCCTGGTCCGCCCGCGCCCTGCCGGGCGCGACCTTCGCCCTTCATGTGACGCCGCGCGCCCGCAAGACCACGCTGAGCGACACGCCAGAGGGCGCCTTGCGCGCCACCGTCACCGTGGCGCCCGAGGACGGCCGCGCCAATGCCGCCGTGGCCGAACTTCTGGCCCAGGCGCTTGGCGTCGCCAAATCGCGGCTGACCCTGATCAAGGGCGCCACCTCACGCGACAAGGTCTTTCGCCTCGATTGAGCGCAAGGCACTGATTTTTCGCAGAAAAATCGTGGCCCTAGCCAAGCGCCGGGTCCGAGGCCGCCCGCACCAGCCCGGTCAGATCGGCGAGGCTTTCCTTCTGCCTCCCCGCGGCATCGAAATTGGCAGGGGCGAGCCAGGCGGCATAGGCCTCGCGCATCGCGGGCCATTCCTTGTCGATGATCGAAAACCACGCCGTGTCGCGGTTGCGCTGGCGGTAGACCGTGGCCTGGCGGAACACGCCTTCAAAGGAAAACCCCAGCCGCTGCGCCGCCCGGCGCGAGGGCAGGTTCAGGGCGTCGCATTTCCATTCATAACGGCGGTATCCGGCGCGGAAGGCCCAATCCATCATCAGATACATCGCCTCGGTCGAGGCGCGCGAGCCTGCGATTTCGGGCGCGAGGTTGATATGGCCGACCTCGATCGACCCCGCTTCGGGCGTGATGCGCAGATAGGAGGCGACGCCGCCGCAATGGCCGGTGGCGCGGTTGCGCAGCACATAGAACAGCGGATCGGCGCCGGTCGCACTTTCCTTGGCCCAGCGGTGATAGGCCGAGGCCGAGGAGAAGGGCCCATAGGGCAGATAATCCCAGACCTGATCCTGGCCGGAATAGGCGCGGAACAGGTCGGCGGCATGGGCATCGGGGTCCATCCGTTCCAGCTGGACGTAAGTCCCCGTCAGCGTCTCGCCCTCGGGGCGGGCCGGGGGCTGCCAGTCAGGCAGGGGAAATCCGAATTCTTTGGCCATGTCACACCTCTTTTGGCGGACTATGCCCTGTCAGTCCTCGAAACGAAAGCCCACGGGATAGCTGTGCAGCCCGTCGAAATCGGCCTTGCCCAGTTCCAGCCCCGTGGCGCGCAAGGCGGCATAGCCGAGGGTCAGGTGGAAGAAGAAATTGGGCAGGCCGAAGAGGTAAAGGAACTCCTCCGCGCTCTGGTCCAATTCGGCCGTGCCCGCGACATGGCGAAAGCGCCGGGCCTCGGCCCCGGCAAATTCCTCGGGCCGCATCGCGCCCAGGGTCGCACGCGCCACGGCCAGTCGGGGGGCGAGGGCCTGCGGCAGGTCCGGCACTTCGCGCCCCGCCAATGGGCAGGCGATGCGCAGGGCAAAGCCTGCGGCGGTGGCGAATTGCTGGCCGGCGGGAAAGGTGTCGGCGATGCGGGCGGACAGAAGCCCGGGCCCGGCAAATTCGATGATGTCCTGCACCCGCGACAGGTAATGCCGGAACACCGGCACCGAGGCGCTAAAAAACGGCGAGTTCATCGCCGTCCAGTCGGAAAAAGGGCAGGACGCATCGTCACCTCCGCGCTGAAAGTGGCTCTGCCCTGCCCTCTTGTCCAGTCGCTCAGTCTTTCGGCACCACGCGCAGGCGGAGTTCGCGCAGCTGTTCGTTCAAGGGCTCGGACGGCGCCCCCATCAAGAGGTCTTCGGCGCGCTGGTTCATCGGGAACATGATGACCTCGCGGATGTTCATCTCGTCGGCCAGCAGCATCACCGCCCGGTCGATCCCCATGGCACAGCCGCCGTGCGGCGGGGCGCCGTATTTGAAGGCCTTGACCATGCCGCCAAAGCGCTTGTCGACTTCCGAGTTCGGATAGCCGGCGAGTTCGAAGGCCTTGTACATGATCTCGGGCTTGTGGTTGCGGATGCCGCCCGAGATGAGTTCGTAGCCGTTGCAGGCAAGGTCATATTGATAGGCATAGACGCTGAGCGGGTCGCCGTTCAGCGCCTCGAGGCCCCCCTGCGGCATCGAGAAGGGGTTGTGGGAGAAGTCGATCTTGCCCTCGTCGGTCTTCTCGTACATCGGGAAATCGACGATCCAGGCGAAGCGGAAAGTGTTGGTTTCCGCGAGGCCCAGTTCGCGCCCGATCTCGTTGCGGGCCTTGCCGGCGAAGGCCTGGAAGGCCTCGGGCTTGCCGCCAAGGAAGAAGGCGGCATCGCCAAGGCCGAGGCCGAGTTGCAGGCGGATCGCCTCGGTCCGTTCGGGGCCGATGTTCTTGGCAAGCGGACCTGCGGCTTCCATGCCCGAGCCGTTCTCGGCCTCGCGCCAGAAGATATAGCCCATGCCCGGCAGGCCTTCCTTTTGGGCGAAGGCGTTCATCCGGTCGCAGAACTTGCGGCCGACCGGTTCACCCTTCGGACCCTTGGGCGCGGGAATGGCGCGGACTTCGGTGCCTTCCTGCTCCAGAAGCTTCGCGAAGACGGCAAAGCCCGAGCCGCGGAAGTGGTCGGAGACGATCTGCATCTTGATCGGGTTGCGCAGGTCGGGCTTGTCGGAGCCGTACCAGAGGAGCGAATCCCGGTAGGCGATGCGCGGCCAGTCCGACGGCACGGTGCAATCGGGGCGGAATTTCTGGAACATGCCCTGGATCACCGGCTGGACGGCGGCGAAGACGTCCTCCTGCTCGACAAAGCTCATCTCGACGTCGAGCTGGTAGAAGTCGGTGGGGCTGCGGTCGGCGCGCGGGTCTTCGTCGCGGAAGCAGGGGGCAATCTGGAAATAGCGGTCGAAACCGGCGACCATGATCAACTGCTTGAACTGCTGCGGCGCCTGCGGCAGGGCATAGAACTTGCCCGGATGCAGGCGTGAGGGCACCAGGAAGTCGCGCGCGCCTTCGGGGGAAGAGGCGGTGATGATCGGGGTCTGGAACTCGTTGAAGCCCTGATCCCACATCCGGTTGCGCAGATCGCGCACGACGTTCGACCGCAGCATCATGTTCTTGTGCAGCTTTTCGCGGCGCAGGTCGAGGAAGCGGTAGGTGAGGCGGGTTTCTTCCGGATAGTCGACCTCTCCGAAGACCGGCATCGGCAGATCGGCGGCCTCGCCCAGGATGGTGAGACCGGTGGCATAGACCTCGATCTCGCCGGTCGGAAGTTTGGGGTTCACGAGGGAGGCGTCGCGCTGCTTGACGCGGCCGTCGATCCGCACGACCCATTCCGAGCGCAGCTTTTCGATCTCGGCAAAGGCCGGGCTGTCGCTGTCGGCGAGGATCTGGGTGATGCCGTAGTGATCGCGCAGGTCGATGAACAGCACCCCGCCATGATCGCGCACCCGATGGACCCAACCCGACAGGCGGACATTTTCCCCGACATTGGCGGAGGTGAGATCGTTGCAGGTGTGGCTGCGGTAGGCGTGCATAGGCATCCCCTTTGCGAGGCTTGATGGAACTGGCAGCGATAGAACGCCGCGAGGGGGCGAAGTCAACCCCAACAAGCGGCGGTCCTGCGGGAGCGGTGGAACAAAAGGCGCGCTTTCAGCGCAAGGCTTTTATCTCGCCTCTGGCCTGCGGCCAACCGGCTCGGGATGCCTCCGGCGGGAGTGGTGCGGCAAAGCGCAAATCAGAGGCGCTGGCCGGTCAGCAGCCTTGGCTGCGTGCCGGTGAGGCCGGCGGCCTGGCGGATGAAGCCGCGGCGCAGGGCGGGCAGCGCATTGACGAGGCCGAGGCCGAGGTCGCGGGCGCCGCGCAGCAAAGGGTTGTCGTTGGAGAAGAGGCGGTTGATCGCATCCATGCCGAGCGCCATGGCCGTCGTGTCGAAGCGGCGCCAGCTTTGGTAGCGTTCGAGCACGTCGATGGCGCCGATATCCTCGCCCCGCCGCTCTGCCGTCACCAGCACCTCTGCCAGGGCCGCGACATCGCGCAGGCCGAGGTTGAGGCCCTGCCCCGCCAAGGGGTGGACGCCATGCGCCGCATCGCCGACCAGCGCCAGGCGGGGCGCCACGAAGCTTTCAGCCAGCGACAGGCTGAGCGGATAGGTGAAGCGGATGCCCGCAAGTTGGATTTCGCCAAGGAAATCGCCAAAGCGCGGGCGCAGGGCATCCAGAAAGGCGGAATTGTCCAGGGCGGCGATCTCGGCGGCGACGGCGTCACGCTCGCTCCAGACGATGGAGGAATGGTGGCCACCGGCCAGCGGCAGGATGGCGAGCGGGCCGCCGGGCATGAAGAACTGATGCGCGGTGCCCTGGTGCGGAAGGTCATGGGCGATGGCGGTGACCAGCGCGGTCTGGCCATAGGACCAGCCCTGCCGCCTGATCCCGGCGCGGGTGGCGGTGCCGGAATTGCGCCCGTCGCAGCCGACCACAAGGCGGGCCTGCAAAACCCGGCCCGAGGCGAGGGTCACGGACCCCGTGCCCTGAGCCACGACGCTTTCGCCGGGCAGGAGGGTGATGGCGGGCTCGGCCTCCATCGCGGCGAGGAAGGCGGCGTAGAGGTGGCGGTCCTCGACCATGAAGCCCATCGGGCCCTCTTCGATCTCGGCCGCATCGAAGCGCAGGGCGAAGGGCGAGGCGCCCTCGCCCGCCCTGCCGTCCGAGGCCACGACCTTCAGGATCGGCTGGGCCACCAGCCCCGGCCAGACGCCCACCGCCGCCAGCAGGCGCTGCGAGGCGAGGGCCAGCGCATAGGCCCGGCCGTCAAAGCCGACCTCGGCCCTGGCCTGCGCCGGGCGCGCGTCGACGACGACCACCGACAGCCCGGCCCCGGCGAGCGCCAAAGCCAGGGCGGGGCCGTTCAGCCCGCCGCCCACGATCACGATATCCGCATCCTGTTTCATCCGCCCATCATCGCCGCAGGGGCGCGAATTGTCCATGCGCCCCTTCCCCTTTGCCGCTCCCTGCCCTAGCCTGCGCCCGACGACAAAACAGGCAGGACGGAGGCCCGCAATGAGCGGCATTTGGAGCCATATGAGCGCAGCCGACCTGGGCCGCGACATCGAGGCGGGCAAGATCAACCCGGTGGAGCTGACCGAGTTCTTCCTCGACGCCATTACCGCCAGTCCGGTGGGCGAGCGGATCTATGCCCGCACCACCGCCGACCGCGCCCGGGGTGAGGCGATGTCGGCCGCCGCGCGCGCCAAATCGGGCCTGCGGCGGCATGTGCTGGATGGCGTGCCCCTGTCCTGGAAGGATCTCTTCGACAGTGCGGATTCGGCGACCGAGGCGGGGTCGGCGCTGCTGAAGAACCGGGTGCCGGTGAAGGATGCGCAGGTCTTGCAGACGGCGACGCTGCTCGGCTCGGTCTGCCTGGGCAAAACCCATATGTCGGAGCTGGCGTTTTCCGGCCTCGGGCTGAACCCGGTGACGGCGACGCCGCCGTGTGTGAACGACGATCAGGCGGTGCCGGGGGGCTCGTCCTCGGGCTGTGCGGCCTCGATCGCCTTCGGGCTGGCCCCGGCGGGGATCGGGTCGGACACCGGCGGATCAGTGCGGATTCCGGCGGCCTGGAACGATCTGGTCGGGCTGAAGACCACGCATGGACGCCTGTCTTTGCAAGGGGTTGTGCCCTTGTGCGAAAGCTTTGACACCGTGGGACCGCTGGCCCGCACGGTCGAGGATTGCGCCCTGCTGCTGGGCCTGCTGGAGGGGCGGCGCGCGCCGGATCTGGAGGGGGCGAGCCTTGCCGGCCTCCGCCTCGCCGTGCTGGAGACCGCAGCGATGGAAGGCCTGCGCCCCGCCCCCGCCAAGGGTTTCGAGGATGCCGTGGCCCGCCTGACCCGCGCCGGGGCCGCGGTGACGGTTCTGACCGCCCCGGAAGTGAGCGAGACCCTGTCGCTCGCCGGTGTTCTGGTCACGCCAGAGGCCTATGCGATCTGGCGCGAGGTGATCGAGGCCGCGCCGGAGAAGATGTTCCCGCGCATCCTCGAACGCTTCCGGACCGGGGCAGAGACCTCTGCCGCCGACCATATCGCCGCCCGACGCCGCCTGATGCAGCTGCGCGCGCTTTGGGCCGAGCGGAGCCGGGGCTATGACGCGGTGATCCTGCCGACCTCGGCCATCCTGCCGCCCCATGCCAACCGGCTGATGACCGACCATGACTATTACGTCACCGAAAACCTCATGGCCCTGCGCAACACGCGGATCGGCAATTTGCTGGATCAGGCGGTGCTGACCCTGCCGACCAGCCAGCCCTCTTGCGGCATCTCCTTCATGGTGGGTCCGGGGCAGGAGGCGCGGCTGTTGCGGCTGGGCGCCGCGGCAGAGCGCGCCTTGAGCTGAAGGCGGGCCGAACCGTCCCGCAAGCTCTTGGTTTTACGCGGCGACGGCGGAGATCCGCCGCCTTCACCGCAACCATTTTGCCACAATAACACCGCACAACCCCAACCACGGCTTAGGTTTTTCTGGACCCCGCCCGCGCCTGCGGCTACCTTGGGGAAAACGGGGCGATACGACCCCGAGGGCAGAGGCATCATGGCGTTTCCAGAGCGGTATTCCAACCTGCCGGATTATGCGTTTCCGCGTTTGCGGAAGCTGTTGGACAGTCACGCGCCGGGCGGCGCGCCCGTTGCCATGACCATCGGCGAGCCGCGTCATCCGATGCCGGATTTCGTGGCCCCGATTCTGGCGGCCAACATCTCGGGCTTTGCGGTTTATCCGCCGAACGACGGCACGCCGGAGCTTCTGGCCGCCATCTCGGGCTGGATCGGGCGGCGCTATGGCGTGAGCCTGGCCGAGGACCGGATCATGGCGCTGAACGGCACGCGGGAAGGCCTGTTCAACGCCGCGATCGCCGTCTCGCCCGAGGTCAAGAACGGCAAGGTGCCGGCTTTCCTGATCCCGAACCCGTTCTACCAAGTCTATGCCGTGGCCGCCGCCACGGCGGGCGCCGAGCCGATCTATGTGCCCGCCACCGCCGCCACCGGCTTTCTGCCCGATTACGCCGGCCTCTCGCCCGAGATCCTGGACCGGGTGACCGTCGCCTACCTTTGCTCGCCCGCCAATCCGCAGGGCGCGGTGGCGAGCCGGGACTATTGGGCCACCCTGCTGCGCCTGGCCGAGAAGCACGATTTCAAGGTCTTCGCCGACGAATGCTATTCCGAGGTCTGGCGCACCGCGCCGCCGCCCGGCATCCTGCAGGTCGCGGCCGAGGTCGGGGCCGATCCGGAGCGGGTCTTCACCTTCCATTCGCTGTCCAAACGCTCGAACCTGCCGGGTCTGCGGTCAGGCTTCGTGGCCGGCGGCGCGCAGGGCATCGCCCAGATCCGCAAGCTGCGCTCTTTCGCGGGCGCCCCCCTGCCCCTGCCGATCCAGCGCGTGTCCGAGGCCGCCTGGGCCGACGAGGCCCATGTCGAGGCGAGCCGCGCGCTCTACCATGAAAAGTTCCGCGTCGCGGCCGAGGTCTTCTCTGGCCTGCAGGGCTTTGATCTGCCCGAGGGCGGCTTCTTCCTCTGGCTGCCCGTCGAGGATGGCGAGGCAGCGGCTTTGAAGCTGTGGCAAGAGACCGGCGTGCGGGTTCTGCCCGGCGCCTATCTTTCGCGTGATTACAAGGGGTTCAACCCCGGCAAAACCTATATCCGGGTCGCTCTGGTGGCCCCCAAAGAAGAAATGCAGCACGGGCTGATCAAGCTGCGTGACTGCCTCTACGGTTGAGGGAAGAACATGGCATCCTACCAAGCACGTCAGCGCGATCCCCTTCTGGATCAACGGGTTCAAGCCATGCTGGAACGCCGGGGGCGCGAGCTGTTCGGCCTGTTCCTGATTGCGGTGGCGGCGGCCTTCGCGCTGATGCTGGTGTCCTATTCGCCCGATGATCCGGGCTGGATGGTGGCGACCAACCAGCCGGCGCATAACGTGCTGGGCCGGATCGGGGCTGCGATCTCCTCGACGCTGATGACGGTGGGCGGGCTTGGCGCCTGGGGGATTCCGGCGGTGCTTCTGGCCTGGGGCGTGCGCTTTGCCAGCCATCAGGGGGCTGACCGCGCCGTATCCCGCGTGGTCTTTGCCGTGATCGCGATTGCCTTGGGTTCGGTCTATGCCGCGACCCTGGTGCCGGGCCTGCACTGGCCGCATTCCTTCGGGCTGGGCGGGCTTTTCGGCGACACGATCCTCGCCTCGCTTCTGGGCATCATGCCGGGCAGCGCCGTCATCGCGCTGAAACTGTTGAGCCTGATCGTCGCCGTGGCCTTCATTGCGATGCTCTTGTTCGTCACCGGCTTCAACATGCGGGAACTCATGCTGATCGCGGGCTTTCTCGCCCTCGGTCTGGTCGTGGCCTATTCCGGCCTGATGGCCGCCCTTGGCAAATCGGCGCAAGGCTCGGTCCTGGCCGCGCAATCGCTGGGCAGCCGCTGGAAGGAACGCCGCGCCACCAGCGCCGAACGCGCCGCCCTCGACTACACCGCCCGCCAGGCCGCCAAACAGGCGGCCCGCGCCGCCGCCATCGGCACCGCCCGCATGGTCGAGGCGGAAGAGGAGGAGGACGAGGTTCTCTATGCCCCCGCCCCCTACCAGACCCGGGCTGAGACCGGTAACCGCCCCGCCATCCTGCGCGCCGATCCGCGCCCGCAGCCCGAAGCCGCCGAATATGCCCCGCCGAAAGAGCGCACCAGCCTTCTGGCCCGCCTGCCCGCCCTGATGCGGCGCGAGGTCGAGCCCGAACACGAGCTGATCGAACCGCCGCTCTTCGCCGACCAGCCCGCCCCGACCGAGGACCGCATCAAGGCCCGCATCTCTTCGGTGATCCGTTCGCGCAGCGGCGAGCCCGAGGCGAACCTCTCGCCGATCACCGCCGCGATCCAGCGCCGCGAGCCTGCCGTGACGGCGGCGATGGCGGCCGTCCGCGCCGTGACCGCCCGCCCCGCCGTGACCCGTGCGCCCCTGGTCGCCGACACCCGCCCCGGCCCGGTGACGCCGCGCACCCCGGTGCAGCAACCCGGCCTGCGGATCAGCGAACCGCCGGTCACCTCGCCCCATATCCCCGAAGCCTGGGACGAAGAGGAACTGCCGATCGCCGCCGCCTGGGCTGATGAGGACGACGACTTCTCTCCCGCTCCGGTCATGGCGCCCGTCCTGCCCACGCCCCCTGCCCCGCGCGCGCCGATCGTGGCCGAACGCCGCCCGGCCGCCCCGCTGGTCCAGCCCGCGATCAAGAAGCCGGCGCCCTCGCGGCAGGCGATTGCGGAAGAACAGCCGCGGATGATGTTCGACGACAAGGCAACCTCGGCCTATGAACTGCCGCCGCTCGGGCTTCTGGCCTCGCCCTCGACCATCGTGCGCAACCCGCTGTCGACCGAGGCACTGGAAGAAAACGCCCGGATGCTGGAATCGGTGCTGGACGATTACGGCGTGCGCGGCGAGATCGTCGCCGTCCGTCCCGGCCCGGTCGTCACCCAATACGAGCTGGAACCGGCGCCCGGCCTGAAGGCCAGCCGCGTGATCGGCCTGTCGGACGACATCGCCCGCTCGATGTCTGCCCTGTCCGCCCGCGTCTCCACCGTGCCGGGCCGCACCGTGATCGGCATCGAACTGCCCAATGCCGTGCGCGAAAAGGTCGTGCTGCGCGAGATCCTCTCGGCGCGGGAGTTCGGCGATTCAGGCCTGCGCCTGCCGCTGGCGCTTGGCAAGGACATCGCGGGCGAGCCGATCATCGCCAACCTCGCCAAGATGCCCCACCTGCTGATCGCCGGGACCACCGGTTCGGGCAAGTCGGTGGCGATCAACACGATGATCCTGTCGCTCCTCTACAAGCTGACGCCGGATGAATGCCGGCTGATCATGATCGACCCGAAGATGCTGGAACTCTCCGTCTATGACGGCATCCCGCACCTTCTGTCCCCCGTGGTGACCGACCCGAAGAAGGCCGTCGTGGCGCTGAAATGGGTGGTCTCGGAAATGGAGGACCGCTACCGCAAGATGTCCAAGATGGGCGTGCGCAACATCGAGGGCTACAACGGCCGCGTCCGCGAGGCGCTGGCCAAGAACGAGATGTTCAAGCGCACCTTCCAGACCGGCTTCGACGAAGACACCGGCGAGCCTGTGTTCGAGACCGACGAATTCGCCCCGGTCACCCTGCCCTATATCGTGGTTGTCGTCGACGAAATGGCCGACCTGATGATGGTCGCGGGCAAGGAGATCGAGGCCTGCATCCAGCGTCTGGCCCAGATGGCCCGCGCCTCGGGCATCCACCTGATCATGGCGACCCAGCGGCCGTCTGTGGACGTGATCACCGGCACGATCAAGGCCAACTTCCCGACCCGGATCTCCTTCCAGGTCACCTCCCGCATCGACAGCCGCACCATCCTGGGCGAACAGGGGGCCGAGCAGCTTCTGGGCATGGGCGACATGCTCTACATGGCCGGCGGCGCTAAGATCACGCGCATCCACGGGCCTTTCGTGTCGGATGAAGAGGTCGAGGAAATCGTCGCCCACCTGAAGAGCTTCGGCCCGCCGGAATACATGTCCGGCGTCGTCGAAGGTCCGGAGGACGAGAACGCCTCCGAGATCGACAGCCTTCTGGGTCTTGGCGGCGACGGGCTGGACGACAGCCTCTACGACCAGGCCGTCGCCATCGTCGCCCGCGACCGCAAATGCTCCACCTCCTATATCCAGCGCAAACTGGGGATCGGCTATAACAAGGCCGCGAAACTGGTGGAGCAGATGGAGGAACACAGCGTGATTACGGCGGCGAACCATGTGGGGAAACGGGAGATTTTGATTGAGGAGCGGTGAGGGGGGATGGGGACAGGTGAGGATATTTGAAAAGGGCAAGAAATGCGTCTCAAGACATCCGCTTTAAAATGAGGGCGAGACATGGCTGAAACAGCACGCTACGTCTTTCAAGCATCTCGCGATGCGCATGGTGATTTGACACGTCTATTTGACTTTATCCAGCCGACAGCAATTGCGATGTGGAATTTACGCTGGCAAGTCCGGGGCTATCTCGAAACCGTACCAAACTGCACAGAGGCTGACCTAGATGCAAGATTTGCACGTGGCGTCAACATTGGGGGGGGATCGCTGAAAAAGATTGCTAAAACCACAGAATGGGAGGACCAACTGGCAGTATTTTCCTCAATAGTCTTGGTTAACTGCATTGCAATTTTTGAAGATTTCACCGGAAAGATTGCAAACCAAGCACATGAATTGGGTTTAATTTCAGAGGGGCATATCAAGGCGTTTGCGGATGGTATGCAGTTCCCACCGTCTCAAGCAAAAGCAAGTAGACCAAATCCAATATCATCACTTGGCCAAAAATCCACCTTGCTTGCAGGAAACGTCGTTTGGGACAGCTCCGTTGCAAGGAGGTATGAGGCAAACGCGCTCGAACCACTTCTCCTTTGCTATCGCTACTTTAAGGAACTTCGAAACGCAATTTCACATAACGGCGGCAAATCATTTCCATTCACGGCTGAGACCTTCAATAAATTCGATAACGCTAAGAAAGATGGAAAGATTGGCGGAGCAAATATTCCCGAGCATCCCACGATCACAAGTGCAAATCAAAGCTGCAAACTGTCGTTTCGTGGAGTAATTGGATTTTCCGAAATAATATTCAGAATAATAACTCACTATGATATTATACTATCTGAGTATTCGATCTCTCGATCCGAGGTCAAAAGAATCATCAAACCGGATTCAGATATGTGGCCGACCGATCAGAAAAGAATCAATACACGTTTACAGTCGATCTTTCATAAGGCCGGCTGGCCAAAAGTTGTTATCTCTAAAGAAATTGTGCAGGAATTAAAGAATTTCGACATCATACCGAAATACGTGAATTGGCTACCGCAATAGACGGAGAACATCGGGCGATTCCTGCTGATTTGCCTCCCGCCTCCCCGCCCGATTTGTCCCGCGACAAATCGGGCGGCGCCTCTTGCGTCAGCCAAACGTGCCATCAGGCACGTCTGGCCTCCTCACCCCGGACATCTGCGATAAACGCGCCAGCCGCAGGCACGCGCGCCCCGATTTCTCAAACGACATCCCCCTGCCCCACGCCTCTTGGTCTGCGGCTTACGCCTTCGACCAAGGGGCCGGGGGTCCTGCCACTTGCAGGCCCCCTTTTCGGCACCGGTGCCTCTCGATTTAGGGCTTCGCCTGTTTGCCGAGGGGGTGAGGTGCGGCATTGAACTCGGGCGAGTTGGATGCCCTCTCTTGACTCCTCCGCCTGCACTCTGAAATTATACCCATACTTGCATAATTATTCAGACGCACCGCTTGTCCGCAACCCCGGACCGCTGCGCCTCTGACAGCCCTACCCGGAGACGACCATGACCTCTGCCGCCCCGCGTTCCGCCCTTCTGGCCATTGACCAGGGCACCACCAATTCCAAGGCCGTGCTGGTGGCGACAACGGGGGAAATCCTCGCGCGGGGGTCGGCGCCGGTCGGGATCTCGCATCCCGGGCCGGGCTGGGTGGAGCAGGACCCGCGGCGGATCTGGGCCTCGGTGCAGGAGGCGATTGCTTCCTGTCTGGCGGCAGCGCCGGGGGTGCGGCTGGAGGGGGTGGCGATTTCCAACCAGCGGGAATCGGTGACGATCTGGGATGCGGTCTCGGGTGCGCCTCTGGGGCCGGTGATCAGCTGGCAATGCCGCCGCACCGCCCCCGAATGCGCGGCGCTGACGGCGGCGGGCCATGCGGGCCGGGTGCAGGAGCTGACCGGCCTGCCGCTCGACCCGATGTTTCCGGGGCCGAAGATGCGCTGGCTGATCGACCGGGCGCCGGCGGGGGTGCGGGTGCGCCTTGGCACCATCGACGCCTGGCTGATCCATTGCCTGACCGGGGGTGCGGTCCATGCCTGCGACGCCTCCAACGCGGCAAGGTCGCAGCTGTTCGACCTGAAGGCGCAGGCATGGAGTGCCGAACTGGCAGCACTTTTCGGCGTGCCGCTGGCGGCGCTGCCCGAGGTGCGCGATTCCTCGGGCGATTTCGGCGTGACCAAGGGCGCGGGCGTCCTGCCCGATGGCGTGCCGATCCGGGCCGCGATCGGCGACAGCCATGCCGCGCTGTTTGGCCACGGCGCCTTTCTGCCCGGCGATGGCAAGGTGACCTTCGGCACCGGGTCTTCCATCATGGCGACCTTGCCGGAGTATGTGGCACCAAGGCTCGGGATCACCACCACCGTGGCCTGGCGGATCAAGGGCCAGCCGGTCTTTGCCTTCGAGGGCAATATCCTCGTCTCCGCCTCGGCCCTGCCCTGGATGGTCGAGATGCTGGGCCTGAACGATGTCCAGGCGCTGACCGATCTGGCCGCCACGGCCGAACCGGAGGGGCCGGGTTTCGTGCCGGCCTTCGTGGGGCTTGGCGCGCCTTACTGGACCTCGGAGGCGCGGGCGCTGTTCAGCGGGATCAGCTTTACCACCAGCCGGGCGCAGATGGCGCGGGCGGTGACGGATTCGCTGGCCTTTCAGGTGCATGATGTCTTCGCCGCGATGACGGCGCAGTCGCCGATCCCGCTCGGCGCGCTTTATGCCGATGGCGGGCCGTCGAAGAACGCGTTCCTGATGCAGTCGGTCGCCGATATCCTGAACCACCCGCTGCACCAGTCGGACGCGCCCGAAGCCTCGGCGCTGGGGGCGGCCTATCTCGCCGGGCTGTCGCTGGGCATCTGGTCCGACCTTGCCACGCTCTCCGCCCTGCCGCGCCAGGGCCAGCGGATCACGCCCCGCCCCTCGGATGCCGCAGCACGGCTCAAGGTCTGGAAAGACGCCGTGGCCCGCGCCACCCTGGCCCTGTGACGCGCCGATGGGCCGGATCAACGAACTGCGGCTGATCGGGCGGGTCGCGCAGATGTACCACATGGAGCACAGGCGCCAGGCCGAGATCGCGGCCCACCTGCACCTGTCGCAGGCCACCGTCTCGCGGATGCTGAAGCGCGCGGCGGAGGAGGATATCGTCCGCACCACCGTGATCCCGCCCCCCGGCACCTTCGCCGATCTGGAGGCGGCGCTGCGGGCGCGTTACGGCCTGGGCGAGGCGATCGTGGTCGATTGTTCCGAAGACCGCGATGGGGCCATCATGGCGCGGATCGGCGAGGCGGCGGCGCATTTCCTGGAGGTCACCCTGCAGGAGGGCGAGGTGATCGGGGTTTCCTCCTGGAGCCAGACCATCCTGCAGATGGTCGAAAACATCCATCCGCTGAAGGGCACCAGGGCCCGCTATGTCGTCCAGACCCTCGGCGGCATGGGCAATCCATCAGTGCAGACCCATGCGACGCAGCTGACGACGCGGCTGGCCAAGCTCACCGGGGCCGAGACGCGGCTTCTGGCGGTGCAGGGCCTCGCCGCCTCGCCCGAGGCGCGGGAAATCCTGCTGGCCGATCCTTACGTTCAGGCGACCATGGGGCTGTTCGGGCAGATCAGCCTGGCCGTGGTCGGCATCGGCGCGCTGGAACCGTCAGAGCTTCTCGCGCGGTCGGGCAATATCTTTTCGGGTCAGGAACTGGCGGATCTGGCGGCGGCGGGGGCGGTCGGCGACATCTCGCTGCGGTTCTTCGATGCGGCGGGCAAGGCGGTGAAGACCAGGCTGGATGACCGGGTGATCGGCCTGTCCTTGCCCGAACTGGGCCGGATCGACCGGGTCATGGCGCTGGCGGGCGGGCGGTCCAAGACCCGGGCGATCAGCGGCGCCCTCAGCACCGGGCTGATCGACGTGCTGGTGACCGACCGTTTCACGGCGGCCCGGCTGGCAGAGGGCTACAGCAGCGAATAGGGCAGGAAAGACCTGCGGTCGTGGTCGATGGCCAGCTTGCGGTTCAGGGGCGGCACGGCGCGCTGGAAGCAATCGCTGCGCTCGCAGATCCGGCAGGAAATCCCGATCGGATCGAAGCGCGCCTTGTCCACCGGGCCCAGACCATCGGCATAGACGAATTCCTGCGCATGGGTCACCTCGCAGCCGAGCGCGAGGGCAAAGCGCCGGTGCGGGGCAGCGAAACCGCCGCCGGATTTGACCACCTCGGTCGCCACGCACAGATAGCGCGCGCCATCCGGCGTCTCGGCCAGCTGCCTTATGATCCGGCCCGGCGCCTCGAAAGCGCCATGGACGTTCCACAGCGGGCAGGCCGCGCCGAAGCGGGCGAATTGCAGGCGGGCGGCGCTGTGACGCTTGGTGATGTTGCCGGCCCGGTCGATGCGGGCGAAGAAGACCGGGATGCCCTTGGCCTCGGCCCGCTGCAGGGTGGAAAGGCGATGCGCGACCTGTTCCAGAGAGGCGCCGAAGCTGGCGGCCAGAAGCTCCAGATCATGGCGCAATTCGCGCGCGGCCTTGCGGAAGGGCGCATAGGGCAGCAGAAGCGCCCCGGCGAAGTAGTTGCAGAGACCAATCCGGCAGATTTCCTCGGCCTGAACGGTGCGGAAATTGGCCCGGGCGATGGTGGCGGCGGTCAGGGGCTGCGCCTCGATCGCGCCGATCTGGAAGGCCATCTGGAAGGCACGGGTCGGCGAGGCGGCATAATCATCCAGCGCAAGGATGCGGGATTTCGCATCGAACCGGCGGATCACCTGATCCTGTGGATCGGCCCGCGTCACCCGGATGCCATGGGCCATTTCCAGATGACGCTCCAGCCGGATGCCGACATCGCGGTCCGGCAGGCCCAGCCGCCCGGCCAGGGTCTCCGCCGCGCGGTCCAGATCATCGACGTAATTGTCCACGAAGTGGAAAAAGTCGCGCACCTCGTCATAGGGGCTCGGCTCGGCCTGCATCGCCTGCCCGCCCAGCCGGTCGTCAAGTGAGGCCAGTTGTTCGCTATTGCGCTGGTAGGCTTGATGGCAGACGATCAAGGCATGGGCCAGGGAGGGCGCATTTTGCGTGACGAGCTTGAGATCCTGCAAGGATTGCACATAGGGCCGGAAGATCGGGTCCGCCAAGGCCTCGCTCAGGGCCGACAAAAGCCGATCGCTCTCACTTTCAGAAATCGAGGCGATGTCGAAACTGAACTTCTCGGCCAAGGCCAAGAGGACCGAGGCCGAAACCGAGCGCTGGTTCTGCTCGATCTGGTTGAGGTAGCTGGCCGAAATCCCCAGCCGCTCGGCAAAGGCGGCCTGGGTGACATGCACGCTTTCGCGCAATTCGCGCACCTTGCGCCCGATGAAGAGTTTGCGAACCGCCATTTGCAACTTTGCATATATAGATGTGTGTCATTTGCATATCACGCCTTCACACACGTTCAAAGCTTCTTTCGCAGCCGCTTGTCGCATAGAGGCAGGCCAATGCGGGCAAGCGGGGGAGCCTTTCCATGAAAGACGTGTTGCAAGAGCTGGAATCGCGGCGTGCGGCGGCGCGGGCCGGGGGTGGGGCGCGCCGGGTGGCGGCGCAGCACGGCAAGGGCAAGCTGACCGCGCGGGAGCGGGTGGAGCTGCTGCTCGACGAGGGCTCGTTTGAAGAATTCGACATGTTCGTGGCCCACCGCTGCACCGATTTCGGGATGGAGGCGGACCGGCCCGCAGGCGACGGCGTGGTCACCGGCTGGGGCACGGTCAATGGCCGGATGGTCTATGTCTTTTCGCAGGATTTCACGGTCTTCGGCGGGTCCCTGTCGGAGACCCATGCCGAAAAGATTTGCAAGATCATGGATATGGCGATCCAGAACGGCGCCCCGGTGATCGGGCTGAACGATTCCGGCGGCGCGCGGATCCAGGAGGGCGTGGCCTCGCTCGCCGGCTATGCCGAGGTGTTTCAGCGCAACATCATGGCAAGCGGCGTGGTGCCGCAGATCAGCCTGATCATGGGGCCTTGCGCGGGTGGCGCGGTCTATTCGCCCGCGATGACCGACTTCATCTTCATGGTCAAAGACAGCTCCTACATGTTCGTCACCGGTCCCGATGTGGTGAAAACCGTGACGAATGAGGTGGTCACCGCCGAAGAACTCGGCGGCGCTGGCACCCATACCAAGAAGTCCTCCGTCGCCGATGGCGCCTATGAGAACGACATCGAAATGCTGGCCGAAACGCGCCGCCTCATCGACTTCCTGCCGCTCAACAACCGCCAGAAGGCCCCGGTCCGCCCCTTCTTCGATGCGCCCGACCGGCTGGAGCCGAGCCTCGACACGCTGATCCCCGACAACCCGAACCAGCCCTATGACATGAAGGAGCTGATCCTGAAGGTGGCGGACGAGGGCGATTTCTTCGAAATCCAGAAGGATTTCGCCGGCAACATCATCACCGGCTTCATCCGGCTGGAGGGCCAGACCGTCGGCGTCGTGGCCAATCAACCGATGGTTCTGGCCGGCTGCCTCGACATCGATTCCAGCCGCAAGGCCGCCCGTTTCGTCCGCTTCTGCGATGCGTTCGAGATCCCGATCCTGACCTTCGTCGACGTGCCGGGCTTCCTGCCCGGCGTGGCGCAGGAGCTTGGTGGCGTCATCAAGCACGGCGCCAAGCTGCTCTTCGCCTATGGCGAGGCCACGGTGCCCAAGGTCACTGTGATCACAAGGAAAGCCTATGGCGGGGCCTATGACGTGATGGCCTCCAAACACCTGCGGGGCGATTTCAACTATGCTTGGCCCACCGCCGAGATCGCCGTGATGGGCGCCAAGGGCGCGGTCGAGATCCTGTATCGCTCCGAACTCGGCGACAAGGAGAAGATCGCCGCCCGCGTGGCGGACTACGAGACCCGCTTCGCCAATCCTTTCGTCGCGGCCGAAAAGGGCTTCATCGACGAGGTGATCCGCCCGCAATCGACCCGCAAGAGGGTCGCGAGGGCCTTCGCCTCCCTGCGCGGCAAGAAGCTGACCAACCCCTGGAAAAAACACGACAACATCCCGCTGTGAGGTAAGGCCATGTTCAAGAAGATCCTGATCGCGAACCGTGGCGAGATTGCCTGCCGGGTGATCAAGTCGGCCCGCAAGATGGGCATCGCCACCGTTGCCGTCTATTCCGACGCCGACCGCAATGCGCTCCACGTCAAGATGGCGGACGAGGCCTATCACATCGGCCCCTCCCCCGCCGCGCAAAGCTATATCGTGATTGAGAAAATCCTCGAGGCGATCCGCGCCACCGGGGCCGAGGCCGTGCATCCGGGCTATGGCTTCCTGTCGGAAAACCGCGCCTTCGCGGCGGCGCTCGAAGCGGAAGGCGTCGTCTTCATCGGCCCGCCTTCTTCGGCCATCGAACAGATGGGCGACAAGATCACCTCGAAGAAGATCGCCCAGGCGGCCGGGGTTTCGACCGTGCCGGGCTATATGGGCCTGATCGCCGATGCCGACGAGGCGGTGAAGATCTCCGGCCAGATCGGCTACCCGGTGATGATCAAGGCCTCCGCCGGCGGCGGCGGCAAGGGCATGCGGATCGCCTGGGACGATGCTGAGGCGCGCGAGGGCTTCCAGTCCTCGAAGAACGAGGCCGCAGCTTCCTTCGGCGATGACCGGATCTTCATTGAAAAGTTCGTCACCCAACCCCGCCATATCGAAATCCAGGTCCTGGCCGACAAGCACGGGAATACGCTTTACCTCAACGAGCGCGAATGCTCGATCCAGCGCCGCAACCAGAAGGTTATCGAAGAGGCGCCCTCGCCTTTCCTCGATGAAGCCACCCGCAAGGCGATGGGCGAACAGGCCTGCGCTTTGGCCCGTGCGGTCGGCTATACCTCGGCGGGCACGGTCGAATTCATCGTCGACGGCAACCGCAACTTCTACTTCCTCGAGATGAACACCCGGTTGCAGGTCGAACATCCGGTGACCGAGCTGATCACCGGCATCGACCTCGTCGAACAGATGATCCGCGTGGCTTACGGCGAGGCGCTGCCCTTCGCCCAAGGCGACATCAAGATCAACGGCTGGGCGATGGAATCGCGGCTTTACGCCGAAGACCCCTACCGCAAGTTCCTGCCCTCGATCGGCCGCCTGACCCGCTATCGCCCGCCCGTCGAAGGGCAGACAACGCGCGGCGGCATCGTGCGCAATGACACCGGTGTCTTCGAAGGCGGCGAGATTTCGATGTTCTACGACCCGATGATCGCCAAGCTCTGCACCTGGGCCCCGACCCGCGCCGAAGCGATCGAGGAAATGCGTCTGGCGCTGGACACCTTCGAGGTTGAGGGCATCGGCCACAACCTGCCCTTCGTCGCCGCCGTGATGGACCATCCCCGCTTTACCTCGGGCAATATCACCACGGCCTTCATCGCCGAGGAATACCCCGAGGGCTTCAAGGGCGCCACCCTGCCCCCCGCCCTGATCCGCGAGGTCGTGGCCGCCGCCGCCGCGATGAACCGCGTGGCAGAGATCCGCCGCACAAGGATCTCCGGCACGATGGACAACCACAAGCGCCATGTCGGCGACCAATGGGTGGTCGATATCCAGGGCGAGCGCATCGCCGTCACCATCGCCGCCGACAGCGAGGGCTCCACCGTCACCTTCGAAGACGGCAGCCACCTGCGTGTCAAATCCGATTGGCAGCCCGGCCAACCCCTGGCCCGCCTCTCGGTCGAAGGCGCGCCTTTGGTGATGAAGGTCGCCAAGATCCCGATGGGCTTCCGCCTGCGCCTGCGCGGCGCCGACCTCAAGGTCCTGGTCCGCAGCCCGCGCGCCGCCGAACTGGCGCTCCACATGCTGGAAAAGGCCCCGCCGGACACGTCGAAATTCCTCCTCTGCCCGATGCCCGGCCTTCTGGTCAAACTCGCGGTCGAAGAAGGCGACGAGGTCGAAGAGGGCCAGACCCTCGCCACGGTCGAGGCGATGAAGATGGAAAACATCCTCAAGGCCACCCGCGCCGGCACGGTGAAGAAGGTGCGCGCCAGCGCCGGCTCCAGCCTCAAGGTCGACGACATCATCCTCGAATTCGCCTGACCCTTTCATACTTGTTCAAATATCCTCGGGGGTCCGGGGGCAGACAGCCCCTGGCTCCGCAGCCCGCAACAGGAAACAAGCCATGACCACCCGCGCCGACTGGGAAGCTCTCGCCACCAAGGACCTCAAGGGCAAATCGCCGGAGACCCTCACCTGGCACACGCTGGAAGGCATCCCGGTCAAGCCGGTCTACCTGGCCGAGGATGTGGCGAACCTGCCCCATATGGGCGGCGCGCCGGGGATCGCCCCCTTCACCCGCGGCGTGCGGGCCACGATGTATGCCGGTCGCCCCTGGACGATCCGGCAATATGCCGGCTTCTCCACCGCCGAGGAATCCAACGATTTCTACCGCAAGGCGCTGGCCGCCGGTCAGCAGGGCGTCTCGGTCGCCTTCGACCTGGCCACCCACCGCGGCTATGACAGCGACCATCCTCGCGTGGTGGGCGATGTCGGCAAGGCCGGCGTCGCCATCGACTCGGTCGAGGACATGAAGATCCTCTTCGACGGCATCCCGCTGGAAAAAGTTTCGGTTTCCATGACGATGAACGGCGCCGTCATCCCGATCCTCGCCAATTTCATCGTGGCGGGCGAAGAACAGGGCGTGCCCCGTGCCGCCCTGTCCGGGACGATCCAGAACGACATCCTCAAAGAATTCATGGTGCGCAACACCTATATCTACCCGCCCGAGCCTTCGATGCGCATCGTGGCCGATATCATCGACTACACCGCGCGCGAGATGCCGAAGTTCAACTCCATCTCGATCTCGGGCTACCACATGCAGGAGGCCGGGGCGAACCTGGTGCAAGAGCTGGGTTTCACCCTGGCCGATGGCCGCGAATATGTCCGCACGGCGCTGGCCCGCGGCATGGCGGTCGACGATTTCGCCCCCCGCCTGTCCTTCTTCTTCGCCATTGGCATGAATTTCTTCATGGAGGCCGCGAAATTGCGCGCCGCGCGCCTGCTCTGGCACCGCATCATGTCCGAATTCGGCGCGAGGAAGCCCGAAAGCCTGATGCTGCGCACCCATTGCCAGACCTCGGGCGTCTCCTTGCAGGAAAAGGACCCCTATAACAACGTCATCCGCACGGCTTACGAGGCGATGGCGGCGGCGCTTGGCGGCACCCAATCGCTGCACACCAATGCGCTGGACGAGGCCATGGCCCTGCCCACCGAGTTTTCCGCCCGCATCGCCCGCAACACCCAGCTGATCCTGCAGGAAGAAACCGGCATCACCCATGTCGCCGACCCTCTCGCAGGCTCCTACTACGTCGAAACCCTCACCGCCCAGCTGGCCGAGGAAGCCTGGAAGCTGATCGAAGAGGTCGAGGCCCTCGGCGGCATGACCAAGGCCGTGGCCTCCGGCATGCCCAAGCTGCGGATCGAGGCCTCTGCCGCCAAGCGTCAGGCCCTGATCGACCGCGGGGATGAGGTCATCGTCGGCGTCAACAAATACAAACCGGCGACGGATACCGGGGTGGATATCCTGTCGATCGACAACATCGCCGTCCGCGACGCCCAGATCGCCCGCCTGCAAAAGACCCGCGCCGCCCGCGATGAAGCTGCGGCTCAGGCCGCGCTGCAAGCCCTCGAACGGGCCGCCCGCGGCGATGGCAACCTCCTCGCCGCCGCCGTCGTCGCCGCCCGCGCCCGCGCCACCGTTGGGGAGATTTCGACAGCGATGGAAAACGTCTTCGGCCGCCACAGAGCGGAAGTCAAAACCCTCGCCGGCGTCTATGGCGCCGCCTATGACGGCGATGCCGGGTTCGAGGCGATCCAGAAGGATATCAAGGACTTCGAGGCCGAAGAGGGCCGCCGTCCCCGCATGCTGGTGGTGAAAATGGGCCAGGACGGCCACGACCGCGGCGCCAAGGTCATCGCCACCGCCTTCGCCGACATGGGCTTTGACGTCGACATGGGCCCGCTCTTCCAGACCCCCGAAGAGGCCGCCCAGGATGCCATCGACAATGACGTGCATGTCGTGGGCATCTCCTCCCAGGCCGCCGGCCACCGCACCCTCGCCCCCAAGCTGATCGAGGCGCTGAAGGCCAAGGGTGCCGGCGATATCATCGTCATCTGCGGCGGCGTGATCCCCGTGCAGGATTACGAGTTCCTCAAGAATGCCGGCGTCAAAGCCATCTTCGGCCCCGGCACCAATATCCCCAAAGCCGCCGCCGAGATTCTGACCCTGATCCGCTCCAAGAACTGACCTCCCCTTCGGATTTCATTGGTCCATAAATATCCCACGGGTGCGAAGCAGTTTGGTGCGCAGCACCGAAGAAACTGCGAAGCGTGGGGGTGTGAAACCCCCAGCCTTGGGTCGGGTCAAAAGCGCCGTCGGTCACCCGACCCGCCGCCTCACCCCGCGCGCAGCAACGCCTGCAGTTCCGGATGAGAGGCGCAGATCGCCCCCGCTCCGGCTTGCCGCAGGAGGGCGGCGTGGTCCTCGGCCTGGCCCGCCAGATGGCTGCCACCGACAAAGCCAAGGCAGCGCATGCCGGCGGCCCCGGCGGCCCTGACCCCGGCGGGGGCGTCCTCCACCACGAGGCAGCGGTCCGGGGCGACGCCCATTTTCGCTGCGGCATGAAGGAACAGGTCCGGCGCCGGTTTGCCCCGGGCCACCATCTCGGCGCTGAAGGCGCGGCCGGCGAAGCGCTCGGCAAGGTCGATGGCACGCAGCGCGTGGTCCAGCCGGTCCACCGCCCCGCCCGAGCCGATGCAATAGGGGATGTGGGCCCCATCCAGCAGGTCCAGCGTGGCGAGCGCGCCGGGCACGGCCTGCAATTCGCAGGCATAGCGGGTGAACAGGCGCCGATGCCAGACATCGGGGAAATCGGCGCCGCAGGGTGCGCCGGTCTGTGCAGCGATGAAGGCCATGTGGTCGCGGGTCGAGGCGCCCAGAAACCGCGCCTGCGCCTCTGCCGCGGTGATGGTGGCGCCGCGGGCGGTCATTTCGGCGGCCAGTTCCTCGATGGCGATGCCCTCGCTATCTGCGAGGACACCGTCAAAGTCGAAGATCACCAGACCGATCTCGGAGAGGAGCGCCATCCTCAGGCCCCGTAGGGGATCCAGATCGTCTTGACCTGCGAGGCGCGGCGCAGGAACTCCGCACCCTGGCCCTGGGCGGGGTCGCGCCAGTCGCGGGCCAGGCCCTCATCGGTCCAGACCGGCTTGAGGTTGCCGGCACTTGCCGCCTCGACCACCGCCACGCCGGCGGCGCTGCCGCAGTACCAGAGGGCTGCCACCTCGTCATGTTCGGCAAGCGTCTTGGCCAGGGCCTCGCGGTCGCCGGTCAGAAGGTTGATGACACCAGCCGGAATGTCCGAGGTTTCGAACACCTGGTAAAGCCGCGCCGCGATCAGCGGCTGGCTCTGGCTCGCCACCGCCACCACGGGGTTGCCCATCGCGATGGCGGGCAGGACCAGCGACATCAGGCCGAGGAGCGGCGCCTCGTCGGGGGCGACGATGCCGAGGACGCCGAAGGCCTCGTTCACCGTCATGGTGACATGCTTGGTCTTGGTCGCCGTCACCGCCCCGTCGAACTTGTCGGCCTGGGCGGCATACCAGAAGGCGCGGCGGATCGTCGCCTCGACCTCTTCCGCGGGCTTGGGGCTGGCACCCGTGGCGGCAAGGGCCGCCACAAACTCTTCGCGCCGCTGTTCCAGATTCTCGGCCAGGAAATACAGCACCTGCGCCCGGTTATGCGCCGTGACGCCACCCCAGCCGGTGGCCTTGGCCGCAGCCTCGACCGCGTTGCGCACGTCCTTGCGGTTGGCGAGCGCCGCCTGGCCCAGCGCCACGCCGCCCTTGCCCAGCACGCTGTAGCTTTGCCCGCCATCGGCGCGCGATTGCTTGCCGCCGATGTAGAGCTTGGCGGTGATATCGATGGCGGCGGGGTCGGATTTGCCGAGGTAGGGCGTCACCTCCGCCACCGGGGCGGAAACGGGCCGGGGCTTGCGCCCCGTCACCGGCCGGGCGAGGTATTCCAGCATCCCAGAGCGCCCGCCTTCCCGGCCGAAGCCGCTTTCGCGGAAGCCGCCGAAGGGTGCGCCGGCGTCGAAGATGTTGGTGGCGTTGATCCAGACCACACCGGCCTTGACCTTGGCCGCCGTCTCGATCGCGCGGTTGATGTTCTCGCTCCAGATGCTGGCGGCCAGGCCATAGCGGGTGTCATTGGCCAGGGTGATCGCCTCGTCCGGCGTGCGGAAGGTCAGGGTCGTGGCGACCGGGCCGAAGATTTCGGCTTGGCTCACGGTATGGGCGGGCGCCGTGCCGGTGAAGAAGCCGGGCGCACAGAAGGCGCCCTTTTCCGGTAGGGCACCCGGCGCGCGGTGCAGCGTCGCCCCCTCGGCCTCGCCCTGCGCCAGCAGGCCGGTGATGCGCTGCAACTGCTTGCGCGACACGATGGCGCCGACATCCATCGTCTTGTCCAGCGGATCGCCGATGCGCAAGGTGGTCAGCCGCGCCTTCAGCTTGGCGAAGAAGCGTTCGGCCACGCCCTCTTGCACCAGAATGCGCGAGCCGGCACAGCAGACCTCGCCCTGGTTGAACCAGATCGCATCGACGACGCCTTCGACGGCGGCATCGAGATCGGCATCCTCGAAGACGATGAAGGGCGATTTGCCGCCCAGTTCCAGCGACAGTTTCTTGCCCGATCCGGCGATCTGGCGGCGGATCACCCGGCCCACCTCGGTCGAGCCGGTGAAGGCCACCTTCTTGACCATCGGATGCCCGGCCACCGCGGCCCCGGTGGCGCCATCCCCCTGCACGATGTTCAGAACCCCCGCCGGCAGCCCGACCTCGGCGCAGATCTCGGCAAAGGCCAGCGCGGTCAGCGGTGTCAGGTCCGCCGGCTTCAGCACCACGGTATTGCCCGCCGCCAGCGCCGGCGCGACCTTCCACGCCAGCATCAGGAGCGGGAAGTTCCAGGGTATCACCTGCCCGCAGACGCCCAGGGGGGCAAATTCGGGAAACTCGGTGTCCATCACCTCGGCCCAGCCGGCATGGTGGTAGAAGTGGCGGGCGACCAGCGGCACGTCGATGTCGCGCGTCTCGCGGATGGTCTTGCCGTTGTCGAGCGTCTCCAGCACGGCAAGGAAGCGCTCGCGCTTCAGGATGTGGCGGGCAATGGCATAGAGGTATTTCGCCCGGGCATGGCCCGGCAGGGCGGCCCATTTCGGGAAGGCGGCTTGGGCGGCACGGACGGCGGCATCGACCTCGGCCTCGGTGCCGAGGGCGACGTGGGTCAGGACCTCATCCGTCGCGGGGTTCAGGACCTCGGCGGTCTTGCCCTCGGGGGCCACGAAACGGCCATTGATGTAATGGCCCACGACGGGGCGGGCGGCGATCCAGGCGCGCGCTTCGGTGCTGGATTCCGGGGCGGGGCCATAGTCCATGGTCTGCATGATGTCCCTGATCGACGGCGTTTTGACTGACATGGAAGCTCTCCTCAGGCCAGCGCGTGGCGGTTGGCGGCCGAGTAGCGGCCCGTGACATGGTGTTCGAGCTGGCGTTCGATATCGCCCAGCATCGAGGAGGCGCCGATGCGGAAAAGGTCGGGCATCATCGAACGCGTGCCCAGTTCCTCCTTGATCAGGAACAGCCAGTTCATCGCGTCCTTGGCGGTTTTGAGGCCCCCTGCCGGCTTGAAGCCGACCTGCTGGCCGGTCCTTTCGCGGAAATCGCGCAGGGCGCGGACCATGGTCAGGGACACCGGCAGCGTGGCGTTGACCTCTTCCTTCCCGGTGGAGGTCTTGATGAAATCCGCCCCGGCCTGCATGGCGACCATGCTGGCCTTGTAGACATTGGTCAGGGTCTTGAGGTCGCCGGTGGCAAGGATCGCCTTCATATGCGCCGGGCCGCAAGTCTCGCGCATATGGGCGATCTCGTCATAAAGCGCCTGCCACTGGCCGGTCAGCACCAGTTCGCGGGTGATGACGATGTCGATCTCCTTTGCGCCCTGATCGACGGCATAGCGGATCTCGGCCAGCCGCAGCGGCAAGGGCGTCAGACCCGCCGGAAAGCCGGTGGCGACCGAGGCGACCGGGATGCCCGAGCCTTCCAGCGCCTTGACCGCATGGGGCACCATGGTCGGATAGACGCAGACGGCACCGACCGTCAGCCCTTCCAGCCCGAGGGCCTGCAACAGATCGGCGCGCACCGGCGCCCTGGCCTTGGCGCAAAGCCTTTGCACGCGGC
The DNA here is from genome assembly GCF_056406375.1 of Rhodobacter sp. P1_C2. Taxonomy (NCBI): domain Bacteria; kingdom Pseudomonadati; phylum Pseudomonadota; class Alphaproteobacteria; order Rhodobacterales; genus Rhodobacter; species Rhodobacter sp. P1_C2. The sequence goes on along the minus strand of NZ_JBFUAG010000004.1, from coordinate 115,302 downwards.
CGGCGGTGTCGTCGCCCGACAGCGTGGTCAGGTCGATGCAGGTGATGGCCCGGGCCAGCCAAGCGGCCTGAAAGTCCTTCTTGACCGTGCGCCGCGTCGGCAGGCTGGCGCCCCGGCGATCGGCGGCAGAGCTGTTGACCGAGATGGCGTCGAACCAGTCCGGGGTAAAATCCGTCCCGGTCATCCGGGGGAAATCATGCGTCATTGCAAGGGGTTCCATGTTTGTCATCAGCGTCCACGGCGCAGGTCGATGAAGCGGTTGAGAAGGATGGCGGCGACGATGATCAGCCCGGTGACCGTCATCTGGTAGAAAGAGCCAAGGCCCAGAAGGTTGAAGATATTGCGCAGCACCTGCAAGAGCATCACAGCAAAGAAGGTGCCAAGGATACCCCCCCGCCCGCCAAAAAGCGAGGTGCCGCCCAGCACCACCGCAGCGATGGCGTCCAGCTCCAGCCCCTGCGCCGCCGTCGGCTGGCCGATCCGGAGGCGCGAGGTCAGAAGGATGCCGCCCAGCGCGCTCATGATGCCGGAAATGGTGAAGACCAGGATCAGCGCGGCCCGTGTCGGCAGGCCCGACAGACGCGCGGCCTCGGGGTTGCCGCCGGTGGCATAGATCGTCTCGCCCACCACCGTCAGCCGCAAAAGGCCGCCCGCGACAAGGCAGAGGAGGAGGAAGATCAGCCCCATCGAGCTGAGCGCAAAGCCCGGCAGCAGGGTGATCTTGCTGGAGGAGATGGCGGCAAACCCCTCGGGCAGGCCCGAGACGGGCACGCCGTTGGTCATGAGGTACGTCAGCCCCCGGAAGGAGACGAGGCCCGCCAGCGTGATGATGAAGCTGGGCACATTGGCCAGCGCCGTGATGCTGCCCATCACCGCGCCGCAGGTGGCGCCCGCCGCGATGGTCAGCACCACGGCCAGCCAGATCGGCATGCCCCCCGCCAGAAGCACCGCCACCAGCATCCCGCAGAGCGCGCAGACCGAACCGACGCTGAGGTCGATGTTCCCGGTCAGGATGACAAAGGTCATCCCCACCGCGACCACGCCGGTCACCGCCGCCTGTTGGAACAGGTTGGCGATATTGGTGCCGGTCAGAAAGCTGGGCGACAGGCAGGCGGCAATCACCGTGACCAGCACGAAGATCACGATGAAATTGTATTCGATCGCCAGATCGATCGCCTGGCGGGTGAAACTGGGGGTGGCGGGGTTGCCGCTGGTCAGGTCAGTCATTCTTGGTATCCCCGAGGATCTGTCGTTTCAGGATCGTGTCCTGATCCGTGGTGGCGGGATTGAAACAGGCGATGTTGCGGCCTTCATGGAACAGCCAGATCCGGTCGCAGGCGGCATAAAGCTCGTCGAGCTCCGAAGAGGCGACGATGATCGCGGCCCCCTTGCGCGAGAGCTGATCGACCAGCGCGTAAAGATCGGCCTTCGCCCCGATATCCAGCCCGCGCGAGGGTTCGTCGAGCAGAAGGATCTCCGACCCCTTGATCAGCCATTTCGACAGGACGACCTTCTGCTGATTGCCGCCGGAAAGCTGGATCACCTTCTGGTCGGGGTGGCCGTATTTGGTCGAAAGCTGTTTCAGCACGGCGACGGTATCGCTGCGGCGCCGGGCGTGGCGGGTCCAGAAATCGCCCTGCATCGCGGGCAGGGTCGCGTTCTTGTAGATGGCAGCATCGAGCATCAGCCCTTCGGTCTTGCGGTTCTCCGGCACCAGACCAAAGCCGCCCCGGATCGCATCCTTGGGCCGGCGCGGCGCATAGGCCTGACCGCGCAGCCGCATCTCGGCCTCATGCGGCAGGGCCCCGAACAGCGCCTTGAGGAACGAGGTCCGCCCGGCGCCGTTCAGCCCGGTCAGCCCGGCAATCTCGCCCCGCCGCAAGGTGAAATCGCGGATGTCGAGGCCCTGCGGCCCGCTCAGCCGGTCGATCTGCAGGATCACCTCGCCGTCGAGCGGCGGGCGCTCGTGACGTTCGACCAGAGCCTTCGCCCCGCCGAGGATCGCATCGACCAGCGCGCTGTCCGGGGTGCCCGCGACATCGAAGGTCTCGATCGTGCGGCCGCCGCGCAGCACGGTGACCCGGTCGCCGATCTCGCGCAATTCGCCGAGACGGTGGCTGACATAGACGATGGCGACGCCCTGCGCCGTCAGCTCGCGGATCACCCGGAACACGGCCTTGAGCTCGGTCTCGTTCAGCGCGGCGGAGGGTTCGTCCATGATGATGATCTTGGCCGCACGGGTCAGCGAGCGGGCGATGGCGGTCAGCTGCTGGTTGGCGACCGACAGGTTTTCCACCCGCGCATCGGGCGAGAATTGCGCGCCGACCCGTGCCAGCGCCGCCTCGGCCCGGCGGCGCCGTTCGGCCTTGCGCAGAAAGCCGAAGTGCTGCGGCGGGTGACCAAGGAACAGGTTTTCGGCCACAGTCAGATGCGGGACCAGGTCAAGCTCCTGATAGATCATCGAAATCCCGGCCTCTGCCGCCTCGGAGGGGCTGCGGAAGGTGATCGGCTTGCCGTCGATCCGGATCTCTCCACCCGAGGGCGCCATTGCCCCGGCGCAGAGCTTCAGGAAGGTGGATTTCCCCGCCCCATTGGCGCCCAGCAGGCAATGCACCTCGCCCGCGGCCACGTTCAGATGGGCGTCGGACAGGGCCACGACATTGGGCGGAAAGCGCTTGGCGAGGTTGCGGATTTCCAGCACGGGCGCAGTCATTGGCGCGGTCATTGGACTTCTCCGAGGATGTTTCTGGCCGTGGCCTCGTCCGTCACCAGGACCGAGACATAGCCGGCCTTGAGGGCGGCGCGGGCGATGGGGTGTTTCTCCTCGCCCGAGACGACGCCGATGGCCCAGTCCTTGCGGCGCAGATGGTCGAGGCGCAGGCCCACGGTGCGGTCATCGAGTGCTACATCGGCGATCTGGCCATCGGCATCGACAAAGCGGCCGAGCACGTCGCCCACGGCGCCCAGCGCGCGCAGCCGGGCGATATCCTCTTGCGAGAGATAGCCGGAATCGGTCAGCACCGATTGCTGCGGTAGACCGCCCATGCCAAAGCAGATCACTGGCGCGGCCTCGGCGAGGGACAGGACGCGGCCGATGATCGGGTCTTCCTCCAGCGCGTCACGGGTGCTGCGCTTGCCGACGATGGCCGGCACCGGCAGCAAGGTCGCCTGGCCGCCCGCCGATTGCGCGAAAGCCTCCGCCACCGCCGCATTGCGCGACGAGGTGGCGTGCAGCGCCGAGTTGCCGTTGACCAGCACCATATGCGCGCCGGGGTTCCAGCCCTGCGGCAAGGCCCGCGCCACGGCGGCCATGGTGCGACCCCAGCTGACGCCCAGAAGCATCGGCTTGGGGTTGAGGTTGGCAAGGTAAAGCGCCGCCGCCTGCCCCACGGTTTCAATCAGCAGGGCGGGATCGGTGATCTCGCCCATCGGCACGACGATGGCATCGCGCAGATGGAAGCGTTGCTGCAGGGCGACCTCGAGGCTGGTCTTGCGGCTGAGCCGCGGGGTGATCTCGATCTTGACGATGCCCTCGGCGCGCGCCCCTGTCAGAAGCTTGCCAACCTGCCAGCGGGTGATGCCCAGTTCGGTCGCAATCTCGGCCTGGGTGCGGTCGAAGTCGTAGTAAAGCTTGGCCACCTGCACCATCAGGTGGTCGCGCTGTTCGTCCGAAGGCAGGCGCTGCGAATAGGGGTTGCGGTCCTTCATGCCCTTGCCCCCGTCTGCCGCGCCGACAATTCATGCAGGACCGGGGTCAGGGCCTCGGTCGCCTGCCGGTAAAGCGGCAAGCTGCGGGCGAACCAGTCGGAGCGTTCAGGGTTGGGCAAAACCTCGCGCACCGGGGCGGCAAAGGCGCGCGCGGCTTCGGAGAGCGAGCCGAAAAGACCGATGCTGCTGGCCGCCGCCACCGCTGCACCGACCAAAGACAGGTTATCCTCCCGCGCCACCAGCACGGGCCGCGCCAGGGCATCCACCGTGGCTTGCAGCCAGGCCGCATTCTTGACGATCCCGCCCGCCATGACCACCCGGTCAATCGCGACATCCCGCGCCGCAAGGCAGCCCAGCACATTGGCCGAACCGAGCGCCACCGCATCGACGGCCGAGGCATAGATATCCGCCCGTCCATGCCCCAAAGTCAGCCCCATCATCGCCCCGCGCAGGGCGCCGTCGCGATAGGGCGTACGGTTGCCCATCCAGTAGTCCAGCGCGAGCAATCCCTCGGCGCGCGAGGGCGTCGCCGCCACCTCGGCGATCAGCGCGGCATGGCCTGCCGCATCAAGGCCAAAGATCGTCCCCGCCAGCCAGTTCATCACCGACCCTGCCGAGACCTGACCGCATTCCACCAGCCAATGCCCATCGGTCAGCGCATTGGGATAGGGTCCCCAGAAGCCCGCAACCTCGGTTTCCGCCCCAAGCTGCGTCAGCTGCACGACCGAGGTGCCGCCGATGAAGAGCATCGCCCCCGGCTCGATGATATCGGCGCCGAGCATGCCGATATGGGCGTCGATGCCGCCTTGGGCCACCATCGGCAGGTTGGTCAGCCCCAGATCCGCCGCCATCGCGGCCCGCATCGGCGCGATCTGGCCGCCGACCGGGATCACCCGTTGCGGCAGGCGGTCGGACAGATCCGCCACGCCGAGGGCGTCGTAGATCTCGGGGCGGAAGCGGCCCTCGGCGCTGTCGTAATTCCATTTGCAGGCGGCATTCATCCGCGAGGCGACCCAGTCCCCGGTCAGGTCATGGTTCACATAATCCAGGGCCTCGCAGATCACCTCGGCCCCGGCCCAGACCTCGGGCTGGTGGCGTTTCAGCCACATCGCCTTGGGGATCAGCCATTCGACGGCATCCGCGCCGCCGCAAAACCGCATGACCGGATGGTCGAGCCGCGCCGTCTCGCGGCTTTCGGCCTCGGCCCGGCAGTCCATCCACAGGATGGCGGGGCGGAGGGGCGTACCATCGCGGCGGCAGATCGCCACGGTCGAGGCGGTGGTGCCGCAGCAGACGGCGGCGACGGAGGTCACGCCTTCCCGCGCCAGCACGGCGCGCCCCGCCTCGCGCAAGGCGCGGCTCCAGTCCGCCGGGTCCTGCTCGGCCCAGCCGGCGCGCGGATAGCGGGTCGGGTAGGCGGCTTCGGCCATGGCACGCATGGCACGGCGGTCGGTGTCGTAAAGACCCGCCCGCACGCCCCCGGTGCCGAAATCGAACGTCAGTATGGTGGCCAAATTCCCCTCCCAGGTCCTCGCCTTGCCCATCCTTTTCAGGGCGGGCAGATGCCCTCAAGGGCGGAACATGATCTTGGAGAAGAACATGCCCTTTTCGCTCTTCAGCCGGTCGAAGATCGCGGGCAGCGCCTCCAGCCCCAATTCGTGGCTGATCATGAACTCCCACTTCAGCGCACCACTGGCCAGTTTGTCCAGCGTCACCGTCCATTGCGGCCCGGGATAGGGCGCGCCGAAGGAGTTCCACGAGCCGTGGAGCGAGACCTCCTGCCGCAGGAAATGCTGGAAGGTCTTGTTCTGCAAGGCCACATCGCCGACCGGGATGCCGATGAAGACGACATGGCCGCCCGGTGCCGCCAGCTGCGCCGCCGCATTGATCGAGGAGGGATGCCCCGCCGCCTCCACGATCACGTCGCAGAGCAGATCCTTCGGCACCTCGGCCCCGGCGAGGAAGCAATGCGTGGCCCCGGCCTCGCGTGCCTGATCCAGCTTGGCTTCGGACACATCAATCGCCACGACCTCGCGCGCGCCCATCAAAAGCATCCACTGGATCGCGAAAAGCCCGATCGGCCCGCAGCCGATCACCGCCCCGCGCGCGCCCATCCGCACCCCGCCCGCCTTCCAGATCGCATGGAGCGCGATCGAGGCCGGGTCGACCATCGCCGCCGCCCGCGGATCGGTGCCCGCCGGCGCCTTCAACAGGTTGCCCACCGGCACCACGACCCATTCCGCATAGGCCCCGTCCCGGCGCGAGCCGAAGTAATCATAATCCCGGCAGCGCGAGAAATCGCCGGTCGCGCATTGGTCGCAGACCCCGCAGGGCAGCATCGGCGGGACGGTGCACAGATCGCCCGGCGCGAAACCTTCGACACCCGCGCCCATCTCTTCGATATGGCCGGAGAATTCGTGCCCGCAGATGATCGGCATCTTGTGGGCGCCCTTGATCAGCATCCGCGGCAGGTCCGATCCGCAAACCCCCACGGCTGCGACCCGCAGCAGAACCTCGCCCGGGCCGGGGACGGGTTTTGCGACCTCCTCAAGCCGGATGTCGCCGGGGGTGTAAAGAATGGCTGCGCGCATGTCGGATGCTTTCTGAGTAGGTTGAGAGTGGGGGCCGCCGCGGGGGAGCATGTGCCACGGCGGCCCGGATCGGCGGGGCTTGGCCCCCCGCCGAAAGGGTCAGTTGCCGAGGATCTTCGGCCGGTACTGCGCGAAAAGCGCATCGGTCGGGAATTCGGCGACATTGTCCTTGGTCACCGCCTTGGAGCCGGCGTCGACGAAGGCCGGAACCGGCTTGCCAGCGGCCACTTCGCGGGCGACCTGGATGGTCACATCGCCCAGATAGGCCGGATCGTTCAGCGCGGTGGCGACATAGGGGCCACCCTCGGCCATGACCTTCAAAGCCTCGGACAGGCCATCGACCCCGGCCACCAGCACGTCATTGCGGCCGCTTTCCTTCAGCACCTGCAAGGCGCCCAGGGCCATGTCGTCGTTATGGGCATAGACGACCTTCACATCCGGATTGGCCTGCAGCAGGTCCTGCATCGCGGTCACCGCATTGGCGCGGATATATTCGGCATAGGGCCCTTCGACGATCGTGTTGCCCGAACCTTCGATGGCGGCATGGAAGCCGTCGCGGCGATCCATCATGACCGAGCCGCCGGCATCGCCCTGGATCTCGATGATCTTGGCATTCTTGATGCCATCTGCCTTCAGGCGCGCCACCACGGCCTCGCCCACCATCTTGCCCATCGCCTTGTTGTCACGGCCGATATGGGCCTTCACGCCACCGCCATTGACCGACCGGTCCACCGTCAGCACCGGAATGCCCGCCGCAGCCGCCGCCTCAAGCGAGGGCACGACGGCATCGGGGTTGACCGGGTTGATGATGATCGCATTCACGCCCTGGGTGATCAGGTCCTGGATGTCGTTGTTCTGCTTGGTCACATCGCCATTGGCGTCCAGAAAAATCAGCGTGTCGCCACCGGCCTTGGCGGCGGCTTCGGCGCCATCTTTCAGCTGAACATAGAAGGGCGACTGCAGCGTGACCTGGCTGAAGCCGATTTTCAGACCCTCGGCCAAGGCCGGAGTGGACAGCGCAAGGATCGAGGCGGCGGCAGCAAGGCCCGCCAAAGCGGTGCGACGGTTGATCATGGGTTCCTCCCTGGAACGGCAAAAGCAAGGGCGGCCCGCGCCGCCAAACTGCAAAAGTGATAATTTATCACTGATGCTGTTTACAGTCAGGCGAGAGCTGGCCGGGCTGTCAATGGCTTTGTCACAAATGCCGAAATTTTCACCATATCACCCTGAAAATGCTTTATTATTTTTGCGCTTGGCGAAGCCGCACCGCGCCGAATCCCCGCGACTTCGCCGCAGAGGTGATTCAGGTTTCTGCAGCGCAGAGCAAATTTTGTTGTATTCTGCGCCCGCATAACAGGGCCCTGACGCCGATCCAGGCAGCGGCGGGTCGTGAGATTGACAACGATCCCCCCTGCCCCATCTTGAACGCCGCCGCCGCAGCTTCATATATAGAGTAACGCGAATATATCGGGATTTTGGCGATGCAAGACGCTGTCAGACTGACCTGCGCCACCTGTGGCCAGGCGAACCGGGTGCCGGTGGCCAAGCTCGGCGCCGGGCCGAGATGCGGCAGTTGCGGAGAGGCGCTTCTGGGGCCGAAGGTGGCGGAGTTCGACCTTTCGGCGCATGACAAGGCGACGAGGGCCGACGATCTGCCGACCATCGTCGACTATTGGGCACCCTGGTGCGGCCCCTGCCGGATGATGGCGCCGGAATATGCCAAGGCGGCGCAGGCGCTGTCGGGCAAGGTGCGTTTTGCCAAGATCAACACCGAGGATCACCCCGCCGTCTCGCAACGTCTGGGCATCCGCGGCATTCCCCTGCTGATCCTCTGGCAGAAGGGGCGCGAGATCGCCCGCCTGCCCGGCGCCCGCCCTGCGGCCGAGATCGAGGCCTTCGTGCGCAGCAAGGTTTCGGTTCCGGCCTGAGGCGGATCAGAGCCCGCCCTTCTGGATGATCGCCGAAATCTCGGCGAGCTTCCGGGCGATCAACTCCGGCTTGCCACGCGATTCAATGTTCAGCCGCAGCAGCGGTTCGGTGTTCGAGGCGCGCAGGTTGAACCGCCAGTCGCCGAACTCCAGCGACAGGCCGTCGACATCGTTGCGCTTGGTGGCAAGCGGGGCAAAGACCGCTTCCACCGCCGCCACCGACTCCGCCACGCTGACCACCCGGAAATTCACCTCGCCCGAGGAGGGGAAGCTCGCCCGCCGCGCCACCAAGAGGTCGCGCAGGCTCTGGCCCCGGCGCGAGATCAGCTCGGCCACCAACAGCCAGGGGATCATGCCGGAATCGCAGGCCATGAAGTCGCGGAAATAGTGATGCGCCGACATCTCGCCGCCATAGACCGCGCCCGTCTCGCGCATCTTGGCCTTGAGGAACGCATGCCCGGTCGGCGCCATCTCGGCCCGGCCACCGGCGCGGGCCACGACATCGACCGTGTTCCAGACCACGCGCGGGTCATGGATGATGGTGGCGCCGGGGTCCTTGGCCAGAAACACCTCGGCCAGCAGACCCACGACATATTCGCCGGCCACAAAGCCGCCCTCGTGGTCAAAGAGAAAGCAGCGGTCGAAGTCGCCGTCCCAGGCGACGCCGAAATCGGCCTTGTGGGCGCGGACGGCCGCGGCGGTCATCGGCTGGTTCTCGGGCAGAAGCGGGTTCGGGATGCCATTGGGAAAGCTGCCATCCGGCGTGTGGTTGATCCGGACAAAGCGCAAGGGCGCGCCGCGTTCGGCAAGCTCGTCAGAGATCGCATCGAAGGTCGGCCCCGCCGTGCCATTGCCGGCATTGACCAGAATGGTCATCGGGCGCAGCACCTCGACATCGACCAGCGACAGGACCCGGTCGACATAGGCCTGCCGCGTCGTCACCTCGCTTGACCCGCCCATCGGCCTTTCCGCGAAATTTCCCGCCTCGGCGAGGGCCTTGACCCGGGCAAGAAGCGAGGGCTCCAGCGGCGCCGATCCGGCCTTGACCAGTTTCATCCCGTTGTAATCCATCGGATTGTGCGAGGCGGTGACCTCGATCCCGCCATCGGCCTCCAGATGCGCCGTGGCGAAATAGACCTCTTCGGTGCCGCAAAGCCCAAGGTCCAGCACCTCGGCCCCGGCCTCGCGCAGGCCGATGGAGACCGCTGCGGCCAGCGCGGCCGATGAAGCGCGGCAGTCGCGCCCCAAGACCACCCGGCGCGCGCCCAGCCCCTCGGCGAAGGCGCGCCCGATCAGGGTTGCCACAGCCTCGTTCAGCTCGGGCCCCAGACGGCCGCGGATGTCATAGGACTTGAAACAGGTCAGGTTGGTCATGCCGGAATCCCTTGCAATTCCAAACAGGTTAGCAGACCGCCGGGCGGCATCAAACCGCAATTGCGGACCGCGCCCTCCCCCAAAAGGGTCAGTCCGCCCGCGCCTTCCTTCGGGCGAGGTAGTCGGCAAGCTTTGCCCGGTAAAGTGGTGCATGGGCCCGCGCCAGCCGCTTGACCCGGATCAGGTCGGCCAGGGTGGCGTCGGGCTTCAGGCAGGCCTCCTGCAGGGCGGCAAAGCGGTTGGCATCCTTGACATAGCTGGTGCAGGGATGCCCGCCAAAGGCAAAGCCCGCGCCGGCAATCTTGCCATTCACGCCCTGCATCCAGCGCAGCGCGCTGCGGTCATCGGCATGGCCCGCGTCATACAGCACAAGTGCCGCAGGCAGCGCCGCCACCCGCGCCGTCACAAGATCCTGCCAGCCCGCGGGCAACAGCGCAGGGTCGCAGTTCACCCGCGCGCTGCCGGTCCAGCCCAAGGGGCGCGGAAACCGTGGCGAGATCAGGCAGGGGCTGGCCACCCCCAGCGCATCGGCCAGCAGGATCGCGCCAAAGGCCCCCATCGAAAAGCCCATCGCCCGCGCCTGCGAAAACCCCGCCAGACCCTCGCGCAGCGCCGCCTCGAGGCCGCTGAGCTCGTCATTCAGATACCAGTCGTTGCGCGCTGTCTGCAGGACCAGCTGGGCAAACCCCGCCTCCAGCACCTTCTTGGACGCGGTGGCCGGGGTAAAACCGGCCTTTCCGGCGACGAAATTGTCGAAGGTGACAAAGACCTTGCGTCCCGACCCGAAGAGCGTGGCGCGCAGCTTGCGACCGTCGAAAAGGCGCAGAGGGTCGGGCAAGGCTCACTCCGTCAGAACTCGCCGCCAAGGTGAAAGCATTCCGCCGCAAAGTCCACCCTTTCACGCCCCGCCTTCATACCGCAGCACAAAGCCAGTCGCGCATCACCCGCGCCGCATCCCGCGTCTCGCCTTGGGAGGAGATCAGGTAGAAGGCCTCTTTCGGCACCACCGGCACCGCCCCCGCAGGAACCAGCCGCCCCTCGACCACCACACCGTCCGAGATCGACCTCCACCCCAGCAGCACGCCATGCCCGGCCAAAGCCGCCTGCATCGCCTGCACATAATTGGTGAAACTGCGCCCCGTCGCGCGGTTGGGCGGCAGGCCGGCACGCTGCAGATACTCTGGCCAGGTCAGCCAGGAATCCTCATCTGCCCGCACATGCAGCAGGGGCGCCTCGGCCAGATCCAGCCTGCCGCCCGCCTGCGCCAGCAGCGCGGGGCTGCAGACCGGCAGCACCCTTTCGGCGAAGAGCGGCACCACGCTGCCATCGCTCCACCTTCCATCGCCATAGCGGATCGCAATGTCGATCCCCGGCATCAGCCGGGGCGCGCCCTGCGGCGTGGTGGCGACGTTCACCGTGATTTCGGGGTGGCTGTCGTGGAACAGCGCCAGCCGCGGCATCAGCCAATAGGTCGCAACGCCCACCGAGCAGGCCAGGGTGATCGTCCGCTCGTCCGGCGCCTGCAGCAGCCGGATATGCGAGACGGCCTCGGCGATCCGGTTCAGCCCGTCGGTCACCGCGGCGCGCAGGATCAGCCCGGCCTCGGTCGGGGCCACCGGCCTGCGGCTGCGGTCGATGAGCCTGGTGCCAAGGTGATCCTCCAGCTGGCGCAGGGCCTGGCTGATCGCGGGTTGCGTCACGTTCAGCTCTGCCGCGGCGCCCTGAAGCGTCTGGTTGCGCACCACCGCCTCGAAGACCGTCAACAGCCGCAAGGGCGGAATGGCGCGGCGCATGGTATAATCCCCAAGTTATAGTAGCATAAGATCATTCGCGCTTCCGTCCGCCCTGTCCAGCCCCTAGTTTCGCCCTCAAACCGGTTCGCTGCACTGCAGCGGCCACAGCACAAAGGAAGCGCGACGATGGACGGCAGCACGATCCCCTCGGTGAACCTGATGCCCAAGGGCCTTGAGGTGCCGATGCCCGATGGCACGATGAAATACTTCAATTATTACTGGCTGCGCGACAACTGCTCCACCTCCTTCGACCGGCAGACCCGCGAGCGCGTCTTCGACATTTTCCACATGGCCGAGGCGCCGGAGCCTGCGGAAGCCGTCCTCGCCAATGGCGGGCTGGAGATTGTCTGGAAGGCCGATGGCCACCGCTCGCGCTATCCCTTGGAGTGGCTCGCCCTTTATACTTCGGCCAAGCCGCGCCACGACCCGGCCGACCTGCCGCGCAAGGCCTGGTTCGCCGACCATTACCCGGCGATCGCCCGCTTCTCGCAGCCCAAGCTGATGGAAGACCGCGCCGAAGTCGCCCGCTGGATCGAGGCGATGCTGGTCGAGGGCATCGCGATCATCACCGACATGCCCGATTCCAACGAGGGCCTGACCGAGACGGTCAACCTGATCGGCCAGGTACGCCCGACCTTCTTCGGCGACTTCTTCGACGTGAAGACCCATATCAAGCCGACCAACCTCGCCTATACCGCCAAGGCGCTGGAGCTGCACACCGACACCCCGGCCGAGGACTTCGCCCCCGGCATCCAGTTCCTGCATTGCCGTGCCAACTCGGTCGAGGGTGGGCAGAACCTGTTCCTCGACGGCGTCGCCGCCGCCAATGACCTGCGCGCCGAACATCCCGAAGACTTCCGCCTGCTCAGCGAAATCGACATCCCCTTCTACAACGAGCATGACAGCTACGACATGCGCTCGCGTCAGCGGGTGATCGAGCTGGACCAGCATGGCGAGGTTTCGGGCCTGACGATCAGCCAGCACATGGCCGATGTCTTCGACCTGCCGCAAGAGCTGATGGACAGCTACTACCCCGCCTTCTGCCGCTTTGGCCGGATGCTGCAAAGCGACAAGTACCTGATGCGCTTCCGGATGAACGCGGGCGAGTGCTTTGTCTTCGACAACCACCGCATCGTGCATGGCCGCGCCGCCTATTCCGCCACCAGCGGCGAACGTTACCTGCGCGGCTGCTATTCCGACCGGGGCGAGATGCGCGGGATCTACCGGGCCATCGTCTCGGAAGGCCGGTTCAAATGAACGCGCCTGTCGCACCCCAGGGCCAGCTTGATCCCGCAGCGCTGGCCGCGCTGCGGGTGGATCTGGCCGCCGCCTTCCGGCTGGCGGTCCATTTCGACTGGCATGAATCGGTGGGCAACCATTTCAGCGCCGCCGTCTCGACTGACGGGAAGACGTTCCTGATGAACCGGCGCTGGCAGCATTTCGCCAGCATCAAGGCCAGCGATCTCTTGTTCCTCGATGCCGACGATCCGGAGGTGATGAACGGCCCCGACGCGCCCGACGCTTCGGCCTGGACGATCCACGGCACGGTGCACCGGATGATGCCCTCGGCCAAGGTGATCCTGCATTGCCACCCGCCTTATGCGACCGCCTTGGCCTGCCTGAAAGACCCGTCGATGCTGCCGATCGACCAGAACACCGCAAGGTTCTACGGCGATCTGGGCATCGACCTCAATTTCGGCGGCATCGCGGATGACGCCGAAGAGGGTGTGCGGCTGGCCCGCGCCTTCGGCAACCACGCGACGCTTCTGATGGGCAATCACGGCGTCACCTGCGTGGCGGCCACCGTGGCCGAGGCGTTCGAGAACCTCTATTTCTTTGAACGCGCGGCAAAAACCCTGATGCTGGCCTATGCCAGCGGCAAGCCGCTCAACGTCATGTCGCCCGAAATTGCCAGCAAGACTGCCGAAGGCTGGCGCGCCTATAACGGCATGGCCTTCGCGCATTTCGACCATCTGAAGACGATGCTCGACAAGACCGACCCGAGCTACCGCGACTGATACGCCCTGCCCCGCTGTCGCACGACGGCGGGGCTTGAGGCTTTACAGATCGAAGGTCGCGAAGACCGGCACATGATCGCTGCCCTTTTCCCAGCCGCGGACCGGGCGCAGGATGCGGCTGCCGTGGGCGGCATTGGCGATGTCTGGCGTGGCCCAGACATGGTCCAGCCTGCGGCCCTTGTCGCCGGCATCCCAGTCGGGCGAGCGGTAGGACCACCAACTGTAAAGATTGCCCTCGGGAATGTCTTTGCGGGTCACATCGACCCAGGCGCCCGATTCCATCACCGCCGACAGATGGTCCACCTCGACCGGCGTATGCGAGACGATCTTCAGCAAGGCCTTGTGATTCCACACATCATCTGGGCGCGGCGCGATGTTCAGATCGCCGACCAGAATGGCGCGGTCAGGCTTTTCCCAGCGGAAATGGTCGCGCATCTCGGTCAGGAAATCGAGCTTCTGGCCGAATTTCTCGTTCTGCTCGCGGTCGGGGATATCGCCGCCGGCGGGGACATAGCAGTTGTGGATCGTCACGCCATTTTCCAGCCGCGCCGCGACATGGCGGGCATGGCCAAGGCTGGCGAAATCCCTTTCGCCGGCATCGACGATCGGCAGTTTCGACAGGATGGCGACGCCGTTATAGCCCTTCTGCCCGCGCGCCACCATGTAGCGGTAGCCGAGCGCCTTGAACTGCTCCACCGGGATCAGCTCCACCGGGCTTTTGCATTCCTGCAGGCACAGGATATCGGGCTGTTCGTCGGCCATCAGCTTGGCGACCAACCCTTCGCGCAGGCGGACGGAGTTGATGTTCCAGGTGGCGAGGGTGAAAGTCATGTGCGGACTCCGGTTGCAGACGGCAGAGACTAGGCCCTGCCGCCGCAAGCCTCAACCCGCTTCAGTCATGCAGCGTGAAAGTGCCGAGCTTGCACAGGTCCTGGGTGTCTTCGACACTCGCCCCGTCGGCGGTGACAAAGCGCATGTCATAGTCGCAGACCCGTTCGCCATCGCTGATCGAGATCGAGCCCTGGTCGCCCGCGGCCACGGCATCCACCGTCAGGATATTTTCGCCCCATTCGTCCTGGTCGTGCGGCGAGAGATACATCTCGGTGATGTCATGCGAGGAATTGTTGATCAGGGTGAATTCCAGATCCTCCGCCAGCGCAGGCAGCGCGGCGAGGGCCAGAATGGCGGCGAGGGGGATCGAAAGGCGCATCGAAATCTCCTGAAACGACGGGATGGGTCCGGCCAAGAATTGCCCCCTTTCGTTTAGTGCCAGAAGATTAAGCAATAAGAAACAGGCATGTCATTTCACACCCTTAGCGGCGCTTCCGCCATACAATCCTCAGATGTGCTGGCGCTTGCGACCGGGACACCTGCGGCAGGCAACCGCCGCGCGATCGGGCAAAAAAAGGCCGGGCAGTAAGCCCGGCCAGGTCCAACAGGGAGGTGCCGCGCCATGACCCCGACGCGGCAAGGGGAACTCTCGCAGGCGAACCTGCGCCGAAACTGCATTGTTCAAAGATAGTGCAAAATCGGCTCTGATCGAAGGTCTTGCTGCAAAAAACAGGTATATTTTGCAGAGGTGTTACATTTGGGCATGATCAGGCGACCAGTTTGTAGCCGCCATTCTCGGTGACCAGCAGGCGCGCATTGGCCGGATCGGCCTCGATCTTCTGGCGCAGGCGGTAGATATGGGTCTCCAGCGTATGGGTGGTGACCCCGGCGTTATAGCCCCAGACCTCGTGCAGCAGCACATCCCGCGCCACAACCCCTGATTGCGCCCGATAGAGGAACTTCAGGATATTGGTCTCTTTTTCCGTAAGTCGGATCTTCTTTTCCTTTTGATCCAGCAGCATCTTTTGCGCCGGTTTGAAGGTATAGGGACCCATCTGGAAGATCGCGTCCTCGCTCTGCTCGTGCTGGCGCAGCTGGGCGCGGATGCGGGCCAGCAGCACCGGGAACTTGAAGGGCTTGGTCACATAATCATTGGCGCCGGAGTCGAGGCCCAGGATCGTGTCGGCATCCGAATCATGCCCGGTCAGCATCAGGATCGGGCATTTCACCCCGGCCTTGCGCATCCGCTTGCACAGCTCGCGACCATCGGTGTCGGGCAGGCCCACGTCGAGGATCACGAGGTCATAGGCGGCGGCCTTGGCTTTCTCCATCCCCTCGGCGCCGGTGCGGGCCTCGAAGACGTCGAAATCTTCGGTCATCACCAGCTGCTCGCTCAGGGCTTCGCGCAGGTCGTCGTCGTCGTCAACCAGAAGGATCTTGCGCAGGCTGGACATGGGTATCTCCTTGGATCGGGCGATGCAGGACATCTTGTTGCGCTAGAGATGCGGCTGGATCACGGCCCAGACAAGATTTGCAACAATCGCCTCACGCGGACGTGTCAGATTGCCGCCATATGTTTCAAATTCCGGCCCGAAGCCCTAGATAGTGTTTCAGGAGATGCCATGACCCTTGCCCCGACCCTGACTGAAAAGCTGGCCCGCGCGCGGGGCGACCTGCGGATGGGTGTGCCTGTGGTGCTGGTCGGCGATGGTGCGGCCCTCGTGGTGGCGATCGAAGAGCTCACCGCGGGCCGCCTTGCAGACTTTCGCGCCTTGGGCCGACCCGAGGTCGCCCTGACCCTGCGCCGCGCCGAAACCCTGAAGGCCCGCGCCTACGACGGCGACCTGGCCCGGATCGCCGTGCCCGATGAGGTGGGGCTGGACTGGCTGCGCAGTCTGGCCGACCCGGCCGATGACCTGCGCGTACCGATGAAGGGCCCCTTGATGGCGCTGCGCGAGGGTTCGCCCGCCCTGCACCGCGCCGGGATCGCGCTGGCCAAATCCGCCCGGCTTCTGCCCGCCGTCCTGGTGGTGCGGATCGCCGATGGCCCCGGCCTTGCCCTGCGCGAGGGGCTGACCATGCTCGCTTTGCCCGAGATCGGGCCGGAGCTTGCCCGCCTGTCGCCGCTGCATCCCGTCTCGGCGGCGCGGGTGCCGATGGTGGCCTCGCAGGCCGGGCGCGTCCATGTCTTCCGCCCCGAGGATGGCGGCGAGGAGCATTACGCCATCGAGATCGGCCGCCCCGACCGCAGCCAGCCGGTTCTGGCGCGGCTCCATTCGGCCTGCTTCACCGGCGATGTGCTGGGCAGCCTGAAATGCGACTGCGGCCCGCAGCTGCGCGCCGCCCTGGCCCAGATGGGGCAAGAGGGCGCGGGGGTTCTTTTGTACCTCAACCAGGAGGGCCGCGGCATTGGCCTGGCCAACAAAATGCGCGCCTATTCCCTGCAGGATCAAGGCTTTGACACGGTGGAGGCCAACCACCGCCTGGGCTTCGAGGATGACGAACGCGACTTCCGCATCGGCGCCGACATCCTGCGCCGGATGGGCTTTCACGCGGTCCGGCTGATGACCAACAACCCCCGCAAGATCGAGATGATGCAGGGCTGCAACCTCGCCGTGACCGAAAGGGTGCCGCTGCAGGTCGGGGAAAACCCGCAGAACGCCGGGTATCTCGCGGTCAAGGCCAGCAAATCCGGGCATCTGCTGTGACCTGGGCCGACCTTGTGGTCACGCCCACCGGCCTGCGCTTTCAGGGTCGCCATTTCCCCTGCACCGTCGGACGCGGCGGCATCGTCCCCGCCGCCAAGAAGCGCGAGGGCGACGGTGGCACGCCCACCGGTCGCCACCGCATCGTCGGCATGCTCTACCGCCCCGACCGGATGCCGCGGCCCAGGGCCTCGGCGCTGCCGATCGGCCCGACCGACCTTTGGTCCGATGACAGTGGCGATGCGCAGTATAATCAACTGGTTCAGGCGCCCTATCCCCATTCGCACGAGGCTTTGCGGCGCGCCGATCCGCTGTATGACCTGGTGCTGATCACCGACTGGAACTGGCCCAAGGCGATCCCCGGGCGCGGATCGGCGATCTTCATCCACCGCTGGCGCAGGCCCTGCGCCCCCACCGCGGGCTGCGTGGCCCTGGCGCCGCGCGACCTTTTGTGGGTCGCCCGCCACCTGACCCCGGACAGCCACCTGGTCGTCCCGGGCTGAACCTCGCCAAACAGGCTTCTCAAAACGCTTTGGAATGCCTAGAATGCCCGGGTCCGAGGGAGGATCAGATCATGGCAAAAGCGGCGTCCGTGACGGATGACGAGGTCTTTGCACTGCGGCTGGCGCGCAGCGCGCCGGACCTCTGGCCGATGCTGGAGGCGCTTTATGGCCAACATCTCGAATATGAGAGCTTTCGTGACCGGCTCCTCGCCGCGCTGAAGAAGGGCTGGACCAAGCGGCCCGCCGACCTCAAGCAGCTTGACCTCAAGCGCGATCTGGAACCCGACTGGTTCCAGCGCCCCGATATGGCGGGCTATGTCTTCTACATCGATCGCTTTGCCGGCACCCTGAAGGAGGTTCTGGGAAAACTCGATTACCTGCAGGACCTTGGCATCACCTATGTCCATTTCATGCCCTGCCTGAAACCGCGTCCCGGCGACAGCGACGGCGGCTATTCGGTGATGGATTACCGCGCGATCAACCCCGATTACGGCACGATGGAGGAGTTCGAGGCCGTCACCGCCGCCCTGCGCGCCCGGGGCATCTCGGTCTGCATCGACCTCGTGCTGAACCACACGGCCAAGGAACATGCCTGGGCGCAGGCCGCCGCCAAGGGCAAGGCGAAGTACCAGGATTACTACCTGATGTACGACGACCCCGCCCTGCCCCGCGCCTATGAAAAGACCCTGGTCGAGGTCTTTCCGACCCATGCCCCCGGCAATTTCACCGAATATCCGCATGTCGGCAAATGGGTCTGGACCACCTTCAACGAACACCAATGGGATCTGAACTGGGCCAACCCGGAGGTCTTCCTCGAGATCACCGAGATCATGCTCTACCTCGCCAACCGCGGGGTGGATGTGCTGCGGCTGGATGCGGTGGCCTTCATGTGGAAGCGGCTCGGCACGCGCTGCCAGTCCCTGCCCGAGGTCCATATGCTGTTGCAGGCGCTGCGGGCCTGCTGCCGGATCGCCTGCCCCGCCGTCCTGCATCTGGAAGAGGCGATCGTCGGCCCGGAAGAGATGCTCCCCTACCTTGGCCGCGGGCGGCATGACGGGCGCGAGGGCAATCTCGCCTATCACAACAGCCTGATGGTGCAGTTCTGGGGCGCCCTGGCCACCCGCGACGCCCGCCTGATGCGCCAGGTCCTGGCCAAGCACTTCCCCGACCGGCTGACCAATGCGACCTATGCCACCTATATCCGCTGCCATGACGACATCGGCTGGGCGGTGACCGATGAGGATGCCGCCGCGCTGCAAATCTCCGGCGGGGCGCATCGCGCCTTTCTGTCGAACTTCTACGAGGGCAGCTTCCCCGGCTCCTTCGCCGCGGGAGAGCTGTTTCAGGCCAATCCCGAGACGGGGGACAAGCGGATCTCGGGCACCTTCGCCTCGCTCGCCGGGCTGGAGCGGGCCGAGGGCGATGCGGCGGCGCTGGCGGTGCAGCGCATCCTTCTCGGCCATGCGCTGATCGCCTCTTTCGGCGGTATCCCCTTGATCTACATGGGGGATGAACTGGCGATGCTGAACGATTACAGCTATCACGACGACCCCGCCCATGCCCATGACAGCCGCTGGCTGCACCGGCCAAGGATGGACTGGCATCTCGCCCATTTCCGCCATTCCGACGACAGCCCGGCGGGCGAGGTGTTTCGCGGCACCAAGCGCATCCTCGCCCGGCGCAAGGCGACCGAGGCCCTACATGGCGCCTATCCGGTGCAGATCGTCGACCCCGGCCTTGCGGGGCTATTCGCCTTTGTCCGCAAGGCGCCGACCGGGCCGCTGCTTTGCCTGTTCAACATGACCGAGCATTGGCTGAACCTGCCCGAAAGCTTTGCCCGCGCGCAGGGCGTCACGCGGATGCATGACGCCTTGTCGGATCACGCGGTCACGGCCCATCACGGCGAGATTGCCCTGCCGCCCTATGCGCGGGTCTGGCTGCTTTAGCCGTAGCTGCGCGCACCGAAGATGGCGGAGCCGACGCGGACATGCGTGGCGCCCTCGGCGATGGCGATTTCGAAATCGCCGCTCATCCCCATCGACAGGCCCTTGAGCCCGTTGCGGGCGGCCATGCCGGCCAAGGCCTTGAAATGCGGGGTGGAATCCTCACCCTCGGGCGGGATGCACATCAGGCCGATCGGCGCCAGATCCAGCGCGCGGCATTGGGTGACGAAAGCGTCCAGCGCCTCGGGCAGGATGCCGGCCTTCTGCGGCTCGGCCCCGGTGTTGACCTGGATGAAAAGTTCGGGGCATTGACCGCGGCTCTGGGCGAGCTTCGCCAGCTTTTCGGCCAGCGAGACGCGGTCCAGCGTGTGGATCGCCTCGAAAAGCTCGACCGCCTGCTTGGCCTTGTTGGTCTGCAAGGGACCGATCATATGGACCTGCACCCCGGGAAACGCGGCGCGAAAGCCTGGCCATTTGCCGGCGGCCTCCTGGACATAGTTCTCACCAAAGACGCGCTGCCCGTCCTGAAGCGCCTGCCGCACCCTCTCGTCCGGCTGCACCTTGGATACGGCGATCAAGGTCACCGCATCCGGCGCGCGCCCGGCGCGTTGGCAGGCTTCGGCGATACGGCGGGAAATCTCGATCAGTGACATGGCGGCCCCTCTTTTGGGCGGCAGAAGGCCACAGACGGCCGCAAATGAAAAGAGCGGGCAATTGCCCGCTCTTTCCTCCGTCTTGATCGTCAGATCAGAACGAGAACTTCACGCCGACGTCGGCAGCGTTGTCGCCGAACAGGGTGTGCTGAACCGAACCCGACAGGCTCACGCCGCCGCCGAGGTCTTGCACAGCGCCGATACCGACAGCGGTGTCATCCGGCTTCACGCCGCCGACAACGGCACCACCGGAAGCGACGTAGCCGCGGACTTCCAGCGAACCGAAGGTCTTGGCAGCGTAGACGCTGACCAGGGCATCGCCCGAGTCGAAGTAGTCGCCGTCCTGGTAGATCGCGCCGACGGTGGCAACGCCAGCATCGTACTCAACCGACAGGATGTAGTTGTTGGAGCTTGCGACGCCCGGAGCCGAGAAGGTCGAGTAGCCAGCGCCGAGTTGCAGAGCGCCGGTCTTGTAGTCGACGGACACTGCGGTGTGATCAGCGCCGTTCTTCACGGTCTGGTCAGCCTTGTGGTACGACACGCGGCCGGTCAGGCCAGCGGCGGAGTACGACGCTTGCACGCCGACTTGGTTTTCAGCGCCAGCAGCGAAGGCGTGCGACGAGAAGCCGACAACCGGGATAGCTTCGGAGTTGCCCGGGTCACCCGAGGACGAACCCAGGAAGCCGACTTCCGAGTTGTAGATGGTGGCCATGTTGTCGATGGCGTCGGAGATGTTGCCGGCGTCCAGACGGAACGGGCCCGAGGAGACGTAGAAGCTGGCGGCCGACGGCGAAGCGTCGTTGTTGCCTTGGTCAGCTTGCAGACGGACGCGGCCACCGATTTCGAAGCCGGTGTCAGCGGTCGCGGAAACGTCGAAGTTGATCCGCAGACGCGAGGACAGTTGGGTCTTCGGGCCGGTGGTGCCACCTTGCGGGTCGAAGTAGACGGCGCCGATACGGCCGTAGCCGGTCAGCTTGTACTCAGCGGAAGCGGCACCAGCGGTGGCTGCCAGCAGAGTGGTAGCAAGAAGAATCTTTTTCATGGTTTCCCTCGTTGTGTCTTCAGGGGTAGCCCAACTCAGGCGAGTCCGAACTGGGTATGGCCCTGTTTCGCCTGACAAGCTCAGGATTGCAACGCGAAGCACTGGGTGGCCGGGCAAAGGCGGGATCATTGGTGCAGCTTTGCCACAGTTGCGCCACCGGGCTGCCTCACCCAAGCGCGCTTTCATCGGATGCGGGCTGACGGGTAAGAAGGCCGCGCCGGATTTCAAGAGGCGTCCCCCGAATAGACGCAAGAATTATCAGGGTTTTCGCATCCCTCCGCTTCGGGCCGGACGAGGGTCTGCAAAAACCGATTCGACATGTCAAGGCCTGCGGCGAGGGGCCTCTCGCCCGCGGCCCCGCACCTGTTGCTGCCCCTCATCGCAAAAGACTGTGGCGCCTGCATGACGGGTCCGCGCCCTTCCGCTGCCCGCAAGTGCGGCCTTCCCGACCCTGGCGGGGCGCCACCGATCCGGCCCGCCGCGACCCTCCCGTGCCGGCACCCGGACTGCGGCGAACCGCTCCCCTGCGGCGCGAGCCGGGTTAAAGCCCTTGGCAGCCCTGCGCCTCTGGGCTAGATACGTCCTCAAACTCGGGGGTTCGGATGGTTCATCATCGCCATTTCGCTGTAATTTCGGCCTTGGCACTTGGCGCCTTGCTTTCGGCATGTGGGAACTTTTCCGCCACCCGGCCGCCGCCGGCCACCGATGCCGAGAATGTCGCGGCCGAAGCCGCCCCGATCGACCACGAGCGGGTGGCCGATGGCAAGTCGCGCTCGAAGATCTGGGACCTGTTCACCAAGAACGACAATCCCAATGTCACCGTGAAGGTGAACAAGTATCTGTGGAATGCCTCGCTGGATGTGCTGAACTTCCTGCCGATCCAGTCGATCGATCCTTTCACCGGGGTCATCGTCACCGGCTATGGCACGCCCCCCGGCGGCGGGCGCAGCTACCGCGCCACGATCTACATCCAGGACCCGGCGCTGGACGCCCGCTCGCTCAAACTGTCGCTGCAAGGCTCGAACGGCGCTTCGGTCGCGCCCGAGACGGTGACGGCGGTCGAGGATGCGATCCTGAACCGGGCGCGTCAGCTGCGGATCGCCGATTCGCACCTCTGACCGGACAAATCCCGGCTTGTCGGTGATTTTTTCGTCCTGACCCGCCCCTGCGGCTGGACCTTTCGCCTTGTGCAGGTGTAATTCCGGCCCGATTGCTCTTCCCTTATATGTATGGGCCCCAGATGTCGCGCTACGAACCCGCCGTGATTGAGACGAAATGGCAGAAGGCCTGGGACGAGGCGCAGGTCTTCCAGGCCAGGCGCGACCCGGCCAAGCCCAAGTATTATGTGCTCGAGATGTTCCCCTACCCTTCGGGCCGCATCCACATGGGCCATGTGCGCAACTACACGATGGGCGATGTGGTGGCGCGGACCAAGGCGGCGCAGGGCTTTTCGGTGCTGCATCCGATGGGCTGGGACGCTTTCGGCATGCCCGCCGAGAATGCCGCGATGGAGCGCGGCGGCCATCCGCGCGACTGGACCTATGGCAACATCGCCGACATGCGCGGCCAGATGAAGCCCCTGGGCCTGTCGATCGACTGGAGCCGCGAGCTCGCCACCTGCGACCCGGAATATTACGGCCAGCAGCAGGCCATGTTCATCGACATGCTGGAAGCCGGCCTGATCTACCGCAAGAAGGCCGTGGTGAACTGGGACCCGGTCGACATGACGGTTCTGGCCAATGAACAGGTGATCGACGGCCGTGGCTGGCGCTCCAACGCCTTGGTCGAACGGCGCGAGCTGACCCAGTGGTTCTTCAAGATCAGTGATTATTCCGGCGAATTGCTGGCCGCGCTCGACGGGTTGAAGGACTGGCCGGAAAAGGTCCGCCTGATGCAGGCCAACTGGATCGGCAAGAGCCAGGGCCTGCAATTCGCCTTCGAGACCGTCGGCGCCCCCGCCGGCTTCGACAAGCTGGACGTCTATACCACCCGCCCTGACACGCTGATGGGCGCCTCCTTCGCCGCCATCTCGCCCGACCATCCGCTCGCCAAGGCGCTGGAGGCGGACCCGAAGATTGCCGAATTCCTCGCCCTCTGCCGCAAGGGCGGCACCTCGGCCGAGGAAATCGAGACGGCCGAGAAGATCGGCATGGACACCGGCCTGCGCGTCAAGCATCCGCTCGACCCGGACTGGGAGCTGCCGATCTGGATCGCCAATTTCGTCCTGATGGATTACGGCACCGGCGCCATCTTCGGCTGCCCGGCGCATGACGCGCGCGACTTCGAATTCGCCAGCAAGTACGGGTTGGAGATCAACCCGGTCTTTGTTGCGGAAGGTCAATCCGGCACCCCGCTGACCGAGGCTTTCACGCCGATGAAGTCGGAAAAGGTCAACTACCTGCGCGGCTTTGCCGGTGAGGTCCACCAGACCGGCGACGAGGCCGTGGCCGCCGCCATCGCCCATGCCGAGGCAGCGGGCTTTGGTAAGGGCGTCACCAACTACCGCCTGCGCGACTGGGGGATTTCCCGCCAGCGCTATTGGGGCTGCCCGATCCCGGTCATCCACTGCGCCACCTGCGGGGTGGTGCCCGAGAAGAAGGAAAACCTGCCGGTCGAACTGCCCTATGACGTGACCTTCGACCGCCCGGGCAACCCTTTGGACCGCCATCCGACCTGGCGCGACTGCACCTGCCCGAAATGCGGCGCGGGGGCAAAACGCGAAACCGACACGATGGATACCTTCGTCGACAGCTCGTGGTATTACGCCCGCTTCACGGCCCCCCGCGCCACCACGCCGACCGTGGCGGATGACGTGGATTACTGGATGAACGTCGACCAGTATATCGGCGGCATCGAGCATGCGATCCTCCACCTCCTTTACTCGCGCTTCTTCGCCCGGGCGATGCAGAAGACCGGTCATCTGCCGGTAAAGGCGATCGAGCCGTTCAATGCTTTGTTCACCCAAGGCATGGTCACGCATGAGATCTACAAGACCAGTGACGCCAATGACCGCCCGGTCTATCACCTGCCCGAAGATATCCGCAAACTCTCAATCGACGGCAATGTGGTGACCGTGCTGAAAAGCCGCCTCGCCGATATCGGCATCGACCCCGAAGCGAACGAGATCCCGGAAGAGGCGCTTCAGGCGATCACCCTTCTGGCAGATATGCAGGTCGAGGTGATCCCCTCGGCCAAGATGTCGAAATCGAAGAAGAATGTCGTCGACCCGATGAACATCATCGCGGCTTTCGGCGCCGATACCGCGCGCTGGTTCGTCATGTCCGACAGCCCGCCCGAACGCGATGTGGAATGGACCGCAGCCGGCGCCGAGGCGACCTTCAAGCATCTCTCGCGCGTCTGGGCCCTGTCCGAGCGGATCGCCGAGATGCCCGCCGACCACAAGGGCGAGGGCGACGACGCTCTGTTGCGCGCCATGCACAAGGCGATTGCCGAGGTGACGGCGGGGATCGAGGGCTTTGCCTTCAACAAGGCCATCGCCAAGCTTTACGAATTCACCAATGCCGTGGCCCGCGCCTCGGCCTCGACCTCGGTGATGAAAGAGGCGATCCGGACGCTCTCGCGCCTGATGTCGCCGATGACCCCGCATATCGCCGAGGAAATCTGGACCGTGCAGGGCGGTGCAAATCTTTGCGCCCAGGCCCCCTGGCCCAAGGCCGATCCCGCCATGCTGGTCGATGACACCGTGACCCTGCCGATCCAGATCAACGGCAAGCGGCGGGCGGAAATCAGCGTGCCGAAAGACATGCCCGCTTCCGAGGTTGAAAAGATCGCGCTTCAGAACGAGGATGTCCTACGTTTCCTCGCCGGTCAGCCGGTCAAGAAGCTGATCGTGGTTCCGGGGCGCATCATCAATGTCGTGGTCTAGACGCAGCTTCCTCTTGATGCCGCTGGTGCTTGGCGCCTGCGGCTTCACCCCGGCCTTCGGGGTCAATGGCCCGGCTGAGGGGCTTCTGGGCACGGTGCGCACCGCCGACCCGACCGACAAGAACTCCTTCGACTTCGTCCAGCGGATGGAAGAGCGGCTCGGCCGCCCGACCATGCCGCTTTACGATCTGACCTACACGATCACCACCACGCCGGTCGGCGTCGGCATCACCACGGGCGGCGCCATCACCCGCTATACGCTGAACGGCGGCATCGATTGGTCCCTGATCCGGCGCGCCGACAAGACGCGGATGACCGGCGGCCATATCGACAGCTTCACCGGCTATTCCGCCACCGGATCAAACGTCGCCGGGCTGACGGCAGAGGCCGATGCCAACCTGCGCCTGATGCGGCTTCTGGCGGATGATGTCGTGATGCGTCTGCTTGCGGCCTCGCCCAGCTTTCCGAAATGAAGCTGGCGGGTGCCGAGGCGCGGCGCTATCTCGCCAAGCCTGACCCGGGCAAGGCTGCGCTGGTGATCTTCGGCGAGGATGCGATGCGCGTCGCGATGAAGCGGGCCGAGGCGGCGCTGGCGCTGACCGGCCCCGATGCCGATGCCGAAATGCGCCTGACCCGGATTCCCGCCGCCGACCTGCGCAAGGATGCCGCAGCCCTTCAGGATGCTATCAAGGCGCGCGGCTTCTTTCCCGGCGCGCGGGTTGTCGTGGTCGAGGATGCCACCGACGGGCTTTCCGCCACCCTGCAGGCCGCTTTCGACGCCTGGCGGCCGGGCGATGCCAATATCATCGTGACCGCCGGCAACCTCACCGGCAAATCCGCGCTGAAGACCCTGGCCGAAAAGCACTTTGCCGTGGCCTGCATCGGCCTTTACGACGACCCGCCCACAAGGGAAGAGATCGAGGCCGAACTGTCGCGCGCCGGTCTGTCCCAGGTGCCCTCCGACGCGATGGGCGAGCTTATGACCCTCTCCCGCAGCCTCGAGCCCGGCGATTTCCGCCAGACGCTGGAGAAGATCGCGCTTTACAAATACCAGGACCCCGCCCCCCTCACCCCGGCGGAAATCGCAGCCCTCGCCCCCGCCACGGTGGAAACCGAGGCCGAGGAACTGCTCGACGCCGTGGCCGAGTTGCGGATGGGCGAGATCGGCCCGATTCTGCGGCGGCTGGAGGGTCAGGGCGTGCTGCCAGTGACGCTTTGCATCGCAGCACTCCGGCATTTCACCACGCTGCACCTGATGGCGACCGATCCCGAAGGCGCGGCCTCGGGCTTTGCCCGGGCGCGTGGCTTTTTCAAACGCCGCGACCGGATGCTGAAGCAATCCTCGAACTGGCCGACCCGTCAGGTCGAAAAGGCGCTGGCGCTGCTGGTGGAAACCGACCTGACGCTGCGCTCCACTTCCCGCGCGCCGGCGATGGCGGTGATGGAACGTTGCCTGATAAGGATCAGCCGGCGCGAGCGTTAAGGCGCCGCCAGGGTCAGGGCGCGGGACAGCCGTGCAATTCGACCGCCCGGTCGGCGCCAAGCACCGTCACCGTGACGCCCGACCGGTCCAGCGCGAAGGGCGCGCCCGCCGGGGGCACGAGGTCGGCCTCGGCCACCAGCACCCCGCCATCCCGGCTGGAAGAGGCGGGCGAGATCCAGATGCCGGGGTCCGGCGTCTCGAAGATCACCGTCTCGTCCTTGCCCTGCACGGGCAAGGCGATCCGCGCGGTCAGACGCACCCCGTCGGCGATCGGCGAGACGGCGCAATTCGCGCCGCTCTTCGCCAGCTTCGGCCCGGCGCGCAGTGCTGCGTCGATCCGCGGGTCGGGCGCCCCTGCCCCGGCGAGCGTGGCGTCAAAGGTCAGATGGGCGGGCATGCAGATGTCGTGGCAGACCCCCAGATCCATCCGCAAGGCCAGGGTCACCGGCTGCGAAGGGTCGCGCGGCACCACCTCCATCGGCAGGACCAAGCGGTCAAGGTAGCCGATGCTCGTCAGCCCGCTTTGGGTGATGACCTTCGGGCTCGGCCAGTGAAAGGCCACGCTTTGCAGGTTCTTCGACCCGGTCCAGTCGAAGGTCGGCGGAATCCCCGCCTCGCCCGGGGCGCGCCAGTAGGTCTTCCACTCCGGCGCCATCTGCAGATCCAGCGCGGCCATGTAATGACCATCCGCCATCCGCCAGCCCGGCAGCATGTCGGCCCGCAGAACATCGTCCTGGGTTTCGGCGCGGAGCGGCCCACATAGCGCGGGCGCAGCCAGGATCAGGGCAAGAAACAGGTTTTTCATCATCCCCGGACCATAAGCAATGCGCCCGGATTTCGATAGCCCGGCCCGATCACTTTGCAGCGAAGGCGAAGTGATGCGGGAACCCTCTCTGATCTTTGGGGTTGAGAGGCGCGCCACTTGCCCCCATCTTGGCGGAGGAGGACGATTCGATGGACCTGACCGGCAAACTGATCCTGGCCATGCCCGGCATGAGCGATCCGCGCTTTGAACGCGCGGTGATCCTCATCTGCGTCCACACGCCCGAGGGCGCGATGGGGCTGATCCTGAACCGCCCGGTGCCGGATCTGAGCTTTGCCGATCTGCTGACCCAGCTGAAGATCCCGCGCGGCGACCAGGGCCGCGACATCCGCATCCATTCCGGCGGCCCGGTCGAACGCGGGCGCGGCTTCGTTTTGCATTCGACCGATTACGGCGGCGGCCAGGCCACGACCCTGGTGGCCGGCACCTATGGCATGACCGCCACGCTGGACGTGCTGGAGGCGATGGCCCGCGGCAAGGGCCCGGCCCAGGCCTTTCTGGCGCTTGGCTATTCCGGCTGGGGCCCCGGCCAGCTGGAATCCGAGATCGCCCGCAACGACTGGCTGACCGCCGAGGCCTCGGACGGGCTGATCTTCGGCGCCGAAGACCCGCGCAAATGGGCGCAGGCCCTGCAAGCCATGGGGATCGAGCCCGTCACCCTCTCGCCCAGCGCCGGGCGCGCCTGATGCGTCACGCCCTGGTGATCGGCGCCGGTCCCGCCGGGCTGATGGCGGCTGAAGAGCTTGCCCGCGCCGGGCGCAAGGTCCTGATCTGCGAGGCGAAATCCTCCCCCGCGCGCAAGTTCCTGATGGCGGGCAAAAGCGGGCTCAACATCACCAAGGATCAGGACAGCGCCACCTTCCAAAGCGTTTACGCCTGCCCCGCCCTCATCCCGATGCTGGCCGCCTTCGGCCCTGCCGAGGTGATGGACTGGTGCCGCGGCCTGGGGCAAGAGGTCTTCACCGGCTCCTCCGGCCGGGTCTTCCCGACGGTGATGAAAGCCTCGCCCCTCGTGCGCGCCTGGGCCGCGCGTCTGGCAGAGCTGGGGGCAGAGATGCGCCTGCGCTGGCGCTGGACCGGCTTTGACGGCACGGGACTGGTGTTTCAGACCCCCACGGGCCGCGAGGTGCTGCACCCCGAGGTCACGGTTCTGGCGCTGGGTGGCGCCAGCTGGGCAAGGCTCGGCTCGGATGCCGCCTGGGTGCCCTGGCTGCAGGAAAAGGGCGTCGGCATCGCCCCCTTCCAACCGGCCAACATGGGGTTCGCCGTCGCCTGGTCGCCGCATATGGCCAAACACTTCGGCCAGGCGGTCAAGGGCGCCGCCCTCTGCGTCGGCACCCTGCGGGAACGGGGGGAATTCGTCCTGACCGCCAAGGGCGTCGAGGGTGGCGGGATCTATGCCGTCTCTCGCCCGCTGCGCGAGGGGGCAAGCCTGCGCCTCGACCTGATGCCCGATGTCCCCGCTGCCGAGATCGCGGCCCGCCTCGCCCGGATGAAATCCGCCGAAACCCTCGCCAACCGCCTGCGCAAACTGGGCCTTTCCGCCCCGGCGCTGGCCCTGGTGATGGAGTTTGGCCGGGGCATGGACTCGACCCAAGCCATCAAATCCCTGCCCCTGCCGCTCATCGGCCCCAACCCCTTGGACGAGGCCATCTCCACCGCAGGCGGGGTGACCTTCGACAGCCTGACCCCGGACCTTGCCCTCAAAGCCCTGCCCCGGACCTTCGTCTGCGGCGAGATGCTGGACTGGGAGGCCCCGACCGGCGGCTATCTTCTGACCGCTTGCCTCGCCACCGGACGCTGGGCCGGACGGGCCGCCGCGCGCGCCTGACTACTTGCCACCGCCCGCCGTCTCGCTGCCCTCGCGGGTCAGGTAATAGGCGAAGAGGATCGGCAGGAAGGTCGTCGCAAAGACCACCATCGCCACCACATTGGTCACCGGGCGCTGGCGCGGGCGGATCAGCTCGTCCAGCATCCAGATCGGCAGGGTCTTGGAACTGGCGCCGACGCCGGCGGTGAAAGTGGTCACGATCACCTCGTCGAAGCTGAGCGCAAAGGCCAGCATCCCCCCCGCCAGCAGCGCGGTGCCGAGGTTGGGCAAAAGCACATGGCGGAAGGTCTGGAAGGCATTGGCGCCGAGGTCCGCCGAAGCCTCCAATATCCCGCCCGACAGGCGGCGGAACCGCGCCACCGCGTTGTTGTAGACGATGACGATGCAGAAGGTGGCATGGCCAAGGACGATGGTCAGCCAGCTGAAATCCAGATGCAGCATCGGCACCGCGGCGCGCAACGCGATCCCGGTGATCACCCCCGGCAGCGCGATCGGCAGCACGATCAGCAGCGACAGCTGATCGCGCCCCCAGAACCGCGCCCCGCTCATCGCCGCCGAGATCAGCGTGCCGAGGATCAGCGCGAGGAAGGTCGAGATCAGCGCCACCTGCAGGGACAGGACCAGCGGCGGCCAGATATCCGCCCGGTTCCAGGCCACCGCGAACCACTTGGTCGTCAGCCCCGGCGGCGGAAAGGCGAAGGAGCGTTCCTCGGTCGTAAAGGCGTAGAGGAAGATCAAAAGGATCGGCAGATGCAGGAACAAAAGCCCGAAGAAGGCCGAGAGTTTCAGCGAGAATGAGGCTTCAGAGCGCATCGAAAGCCCCCGCCTTGCGGGCCAGCGTCAGGTAGGCCAGCATGATCAGGATCGGCACCACCGCAAAGGCCGCAGCCAGGGGCACGTTCCCCGCCGTGCCCTGCAACTGGTAGACCGCCATGCCGATGAAGCTTGAGGAATTGCCGATGATTTGCGGGATGATGTAATCGCCCAGCGTCAGCGAGAAGGTGAAGATCGACCCCGCGATGATCCCCGGCAGGGCGAGGGGCAGCGTGACGCTCCAGAAGGTCCGCCTTGCGCTGGCGCCAAGGTCGGCGGAGGCCTCCAGCATCGAGGTCGGCACCCTCTCCAGCGCCGCCTGCATCGGCAGGATCATATAGGGCAGCCAGACATAGCAGAAGACGATGAAAGTGCCGAGGAAACTGGTCGACAGCGAATTGCCCCCGACCCCGGGCAGGCTGAGGGCGGCATTCAAGAGCCAATCCATATGGGTCGCCGTCGCGGCCCAGGTCACGATGCCCTCCTTGGCGAGGATCAGCTTGAAGGCATAGACCTTGACCAGATAGCTCGACCACAGGGGCAGCATGACGCCCAGGTAGAAGGCCGCCTTCCAGCGCCCCTTTGCAAAGCGGGCGGCGTAATAGGCGACCGGAAAGGCGATCACCGCCGAGGCCAGCGTGACCGAAGCCGCCATCAGCAGCGTCCGGGTGATGACGGCAAAGTTCGAGGGCCGGAAGAGCTGGGCATAGGTCTTCAGCGTGAACTCGGGGATCACCACCCCGGAGAAATCATCGAGGCTGTAAAAGCTCTGCAGCAGCAGCGCCGCGAGCGAGCCGAGGTAAACCACCCCCAGCCACAACAGCGGCGGCGCGAGCAGCAGCGCCAACAGCACCCTCGGGTGGCGCCAGAACAGCCGTGTCAGACGGTCGGCAAGGCCACGGGCGGGGAAGATCGCAGGCGTCATGCCTCGCCCGCCATCACATGAAGCGCCTCGGGCGCGAAATTGAGGGCGATCCGGCTGCCCTCGGGCGGCACCGGGGCGCCGGCAGGCAGGAAGGCCGCAATCTCGGTGCCATGCAAAGACAGGCTGATCCGCGTGCCCGACCCGAGGTAGCGGTGCGACAGGACCGCGCCCGTGATCGGCCCGGTTTCGGCCAGATGCAGCGCCTCGGGGCGCAGGCTGGACCAGTGGGCGGGGCCGCCCAGCGCCTCGGTCAGCTCGGGCGGCAGCACGTTGGAGGAGCCGACGAAATCCGCGACGAAACGGCTGGCGGGCCGGGTGTAGATCTCCTCCGGGGAACCGATCTGCGCGATCTTGCCGTTGGAAAAAACGGCAAGACTGTCGGCCATCGACAGCGCCTCGCCCTGGTCATGGGTGACGAAGACGAAGGTGATGCCAAGCCGCCGCTGCAGCGCCTTCAGCTCGTCCTGCATCGCCTCGCGCAGCTTCAGATCGAGGGCGCCGAGCGGTTCATCCAGCAACAAGACGCGCGGCTCGTTGACCAGCGCGCGCGCGAGGGCCACCCGCTGCCGTTGCCCGCCCGACAGTTGTGCGGGCTTGCGGTCGCCGTAGGCGTCCAGCTTGACCAGCGCCAGCATCTCCTCGGCCTTGGCATGGCGGGCCGTGCGGCCCATGCCCTTGACCATCAAGCCGTAAGCCACGTTGTCGCGCACATTCATGTGCGGAAACAGAGCGTAATCCTGAAACACCGTGTTCACGTTGCGCAGATGCGGCGGCACCGCCGAGACATCCTCGCCAAAGATCCGGATCTGCCCGGAGGAGGGCTGTTCGAACCCCGAGATCAGCCGCAGGCAGGTGGTCTTGCCCGACCCCGAAGGCCCGAGCATGGCAAAGAAGGCCCCTTCGGCGATGGTCAGGTCAACCTGATCGACCGCTTTCACCGGGCCGAAATGCCGGGTGACGGAGTGAAACTGAACGGCAGGCTGCATCTGGGTCTTTATCCATGAAGAAGCCGGGCTGGGTCATCCCGGCCCGGCATTGGGTGGATGGGCAATCTGCCCATCGTGCGTGCGGTAGGATGGGCAATCTGCCCATCTTGCCTCAGTTGCCGCCGACGACGGCCATGTAATCGCTGACCCAGGTCGCATAGGGCACGCAAGCGCCGGCCCCGGCCTTGCAATCGGCGATCGGCGTGGTCCAGAAGTGGATCTTGTCGAAGGTCTCCGAGCCGTTGGCCGTGCAACCTTCAGCCGTCTGCAGGCCCGAACCGTCGGTGCAGGCGGCCGGCACCACCGGAACCGAGCCGAACCACGACGACAGGTCCGATTGCAGGTTGGAATTCAGCGTGTGCTCCATCCACTTGTAGGCGCAGTTCGGGTGCGGCGCGCCGGTGGCCATCATCGTGGTATCCGACCAGCCCGTCGCCCCCTCTTCCGGCACGGTCGAGGAGATATGCGCCTCTTCCTGCTTCAGAAGGTTGACCTGATAGGGCCAGGAGGTCGAGGCGACGATCCCCTCGTTCTTGAAATCGTCGGTCTGCACCGTGGCGTCAGACCAATAGCGGCTGACCAGCTTGCGCTGCGCGCGCAGAAGGTCGAGGGCCGCGGCATATTGCGGCGGGGTCAGCTCATAGGGGTTGGTGATGCCCAGATCCGGCTTGTGCGCCATCAGGTAAAGCGCGGCATCGGCCACATAGATCGGCCCGGCATAGGCCTGCACCCTTCCGGCATTGGTCTTGCCATCGGGCAGGTTCTGCTCTTCGAAGACTACCGACCAAGACTTCGGCGCCTCCTTGAAGACATCGGTATTGTACATCAGCACGTTCGGCCCCCATTGATAGGGCACGCCGTAATGCTTGCCATCGACGGTGAACCAGGCGCCATCCTTCAGCCGCGGATCGAGCTTGTCCCAGGAGGGGATCAGGCTCGTGTTGATCTCCTGCACCTTCTTGCCCGCGACCAGCCGCAGGCTTGCATCGCCCGAGGCCGTCACGAGGTCGAAGCCGCCCTGGTTCATCAGGGTCACCATCTCGTCCGAGGTGCCGGCGGTCTTGACGTTGACCTTGCAGCCCGACTCCGCTTCGAACTTGGTGATCCAGTCATAGGCCTTGTCGCTTTCGCCGCGCTCCATATAGCCGGGCCAGGCGACGATATCGACCTCGCCTTCGCCCTCTCCCACGGCGGTGACCTGCGCCATCAGCGGCGTGGTCGCCAGCGACAGGGCCAGAATCCCCGTGCCCATCCATTTGAATGTTGTCATAGCAAGCTCCCTGATGATGCGCCCTATCGGCGCGGTGCCGCTTCTGCGGGCTTATGATCAAATTAGAGGGAGCGGGACGGGAAGCAAGAAGATTTTCGCGGAAGGCCGCCTGCGCCAGGGCCGAAGGCCACGCCCGCCCCTTCGCAAGGCAAAGGGGCGGGTGGCCCGTCAGGCAAAGCGCGCCGGGCGGAACGGGGCGAGCATCGGATGCGCCTGGCCCGTCGCGATCTCGAAGGCGAGAAGCTCGCCCGCGATCAGGCCCAGGGTCGCGCCGCTGTGGCTGAAGGCGACGTGATAGCCCGCGATCCCCGGCACCGCGCCAAAGACCGGCTCGCCATCGCCGGGAATGGGCTTCGGCCCGATGCCGTGGCTGGCGAATTCCAGCGTCGGATGCCCCTCCAGAACCTTGGAGGCCTCTTCCAGCAGGCCCGCGATGGTCGAGTCCTTGACCGCATAGGTCCCGTCGCCGTTCACGATGACCTCTTCCTCCGACCAGGCGGAATCGAGCGCCAGCCCGCCGTCGGGCATCGGCCGCACCGCGACGCGGGGGGTGTTGAGCACGGCTTTCAGCCGCAGGGTCAAGGGCTTGGTCCGCACCAACAGGGCAATCGGCGTGCCGTCGTCGATCTTCACCCCGGCCTCCGCCGCCATCGCGGGCACGGCGCCCCCCGTCGCCACCAGCACCGCATCCGCCGCAAAACTGGCGCCCGAAGTCGTGGTGACCCCGGTCGCCCGCCCGCCCGTGACGGTGACCGAGGCGCGGCCCGCGTCGGTGACGATCTTGCCGCCGCGCTCGATGAACTCCGACATCAGCACCTGCACCAGCGAGGGCAGATCGACCCAGCCCTCGCCCGGGTTGAAGATCGCCCCCTGCGGGGTCACAGAACGCGCGGCGATGCCCGGCGTCACGGCGGCAATCTCCTCCGGCGCCAGATGCAGCGCGTCATAGCCCAGCGCCTGTTCATGGGCGAAGACCGCGGCAATCTCGTTGCCCGGACCGTCCGGGTCCCAGGTCAGCGCGCCGTCAAAGCGCAGCCAATCGGCCTGCGGATATTTCGTGGCCAGCGTCCGGTAACGGTCGATCCCCGCCATCCGAAGCGCGTGATAGGGGGCCGAGCGTTTGCGCGCCGAATTGAGCCAGGCCAGCGAGCGGCCCGAGGCCCCCATCGCCATAGGCCCGTCGTTGATCAGCGTGACCTTGATGCCGCGCCGGGCCAGTTGCACGGCGGAGGAGGCGCCGAAGATGCCGCCGCCGATCACGATCACACTGGAAACATTGGAGGATTTTTCCATATCCGGGAACTTTCATTTGCAGGGGAACAGGCCGAAGACGCCGGAAAAGCCCGGGGTCAGCGGCAGGTTTGGGCCGGGTCTCACAGCACCTCGGCCAGGAACAGCTTCAGACGGTCACTTTGCGGCGCATCGAAGATCTGCGCCGGCGGGCCGGCCTCGACCACGCGACCCTCGTCCATGAAGACGACCTGATCGGCGACCTTGCGGGCAAAACCCATCTCATGCGTCACCACGACCATCGTCATGCCACGGCGGCCCAGATCCTCCATCAGGGTCAGCACGCCCTTGACCAGTTCGGGATCAAGCGCGCTCGTCACCTCGTCGAAGAGGATGATCTCCGGCTCCATCGCCAGCGCGCGGGCGATCGCGACGCGCTGCTGCTGGCCGCCCGAAAGATTGCCGGGCCGATGGTCGGCGCGGGTGGCAAGGCCCACATCGGCCAGCCGTGCCGAGGCGATCCGCGCCGCCTCGGCCCGCGGCATGCCCTTGATCTTCGTCAGCGAGAGCATGACGTTCTCCAGCGCCGTATGGTCCGGGAACAGGTTGAAATGCTGGAACACCATGCCGACCCGGCGGCGCAGCTTTTCGGGCTGCATGGCCAGAATGCTCTGCCCGTCCAGCCGGATATCGCCGCCCTTCGGTTCCACCAGCCGGTTGAGGCAGCGCAGCAGCGTCGACTTGCCCGACCCCGAAGGCCCGATGATGCAGGTCACCGTCCCCGGCTTCACCGTCAGGCTGACGCCTTTCAGCACATCCAAAGTGCCGTAAGCCATCGCCAGCCCCTCGACCTCCAGACTGCCGCCCTTGAAGCGGTTGGCGGCGACGGGGGCGGCAGCCACAAGCTCGCCCACCTCGGCCAGACCGCTGGTCAGCGTGGGCCTTTTGCCCACCCGCAAGCGCCGGTCGATCAGGTTGACGACATGCGTCAGGGGCACGGTGATCAAGAGATAGAAGATCCCCGCCAGCAGCAAAGGCGACAGGTTCCCCGTCACCACGGCCTGATCCTGCCCCACCCGGAAAATCTCGCGCTCCGAGGCCAACAGCCCCAGGAAATAGACCAGGCTCGAATCCTTCACATTGCCGATGAACTGGTTGACCAAGGCCGGCAGCACCCGGCGGATACCTTGCGGAATGACGATCAGCCGCATGCCCTGGCGGTAATTCATGCTCAAGGCCCGGCAGGCCTCCATCTGGCCACGCTCGACACTTTGGATGCCCGAGCGGAAGATCTCGCCGATATAGGCCCCGGCGATCAGGCTCAGCGCCAGGATGCCCAGAGGATAGGGCGAGGGGCCGAAAATCTCGCGCCCGATGCGGGCAAAACCCTGTCCGATCAACAGGATGGTCACGATGGCCGGCAGGCCGCGGAAGATGTCGGTATAGATCTGCGCC
Source organism: Rhodobacter sp. P1_C2 (assembly GCF_056406375.1). Lineage (NCBI taxonomy): Bacteria > Pseudomonadati > Pseudomonadota > Alphaproteobacteria > Rhodobacterales > Rhodobacter > Rhodobacter sp. P1_C2. The sequence goes on along the minus strand of NZ_JBFUAG010000004.1, from coordinate 79,512 downwards.
GGGTAACGCAGCCAGCGCGACTGCGAGATGTTCATCACCGCCAGCACCATGCCCAGCACCACCCCCAGCACGGTCGAGGCCGAGGCGAGGATCAGCGTGTTCTTCAACCCGGTGGTAATCATCATCGGCAGAACCTCTGCCATCGCCTGCCAGTCCAGGAAACTGCGGCGCAAATTCTCAAGCCAGTCCATTCATGCCCCTCGGTTTTGAAGGTCGTGGCCGCAGACCCCTGCCTGCGGCCAGATCCATGTCACTTGGGCAGATATTCCGCCGGCATCGGCGAACCGGGGAACCACTTCTCGTAAAGCGTCTTCCAGGTGCCGTCCTGCATCGCCTCATGCAGCCCCTTGTTCAGCGCCGCCTTGAAGGCCTCGTTGCCCTTGCGGATCACAAAGCCTGCGGGCGCGTCGAACGAAGGGATATTGACCGCGATCACCAGCCCGGGGAACTGGCTGCCATATTGCTTGGCCGCCTCGTAATCGAGGAAATGCGCATCCACCGTGCCGTTGTTCAACGCGGCAATGGCCGAGTTGTTGTCGGGGAATTTCACCAGGTCCGTGCCGGTGAAATTCTTGGTGGCATAGATCTCCTGCAAGGTGCCCTGCACCACGCCCAGCCGCTTGCCCTTCAGCCCCGCCGCATCGGTGATCGCCTTGTCCGCCGTCAGCACCGACAGATAGCCCGCCAGATAGCCGTCCGAGAAATCCACCGTCTCCTTGCGCTTTTCGGTCGTCCCGATCGCCGCCACCGCCACGTCAAAGCGGCCATTGGCCACCGAAGGCATCAACGCCGAGAAATCCTGGCCGGTGAAGACCACCTGATCCGGCTTGAAGCCCATCCGCCCCACGACATTGAGGAAAAGCTCGATGTCAAAGCCGGTGAAGCTGCCATCCGCCTGGGTGAAGGCATAGGGCTTGGCATCGCCCATCGTGCCCACGCTGATCGTCTTGGCGTCGATCAGGCCATAGGGGTTGTCCTCGGCCATCGCCGGCGCGGCCATGGCAAGCCCCGCCACCGCCAGGGTCAGCGCCACAGCCCCCCGGCGCAGGGGCCCCGCCAGTGCGGTGAACATTCCGGTCATGCGCATTTTCCATCTCCACTGTGAAGGTTTGTTGCTCTTGTCCTTCCCGGCGCCGCCTTTGCGGGTCCGGGTCGTTTTCCGGTCGGATCGCAGCCCCGCTCCGCGCCCCGGACGCAGGCGCCCGGACGGAACATTCTGGCTCTCACACCGACTTTTTCGCGATTGAGACCGGTCTTTTCGCGCTTGAGACCGGTCTCTTTCACAATCGTTAGCTATGAGTTGACCGTCCGTCAACATTTCTTGTAGGGATTTCTCAGATGACGAAAAAACCCACCAAAGCGCGTTCCGTGACCGTCCTTGACGTGGCCCAGGCGGCCCGGGTGTCCAAGGCCACGGCGGCGCGCGTGCTGGGCGGCTACGGGGTCGTCAGCGAAAAGATCCATGACGCGGTGATGGCGGCGGCCAAGGCCTTGGATTACCGGCCCAATGAACTGGCCCGCTCCATGACGACCGGCAAATCCGGCATCATCGGCGTGGTGGTCGGCGATATCGAAAACCCCTTCTTCAGCCTCGCCGTCCGCGGCATTTCCGATGCGGCCAAGGCCGCGGGCTTCAACGTCATCCTTGCCAATTCCGGCGAGACGATCGAGGCGGAAAAAGCCGCTGTCCAGCTGATGATCGGCAAAAGGGTGGACGGGTTGATCGTCACCCCCGCCGAATCACGCGACACCGCCCATCTGCACGAGGTCCAGCGTTCCGGCCGTCCTTTGGCGCTTCTCGACCGCGCCCTGCCCGATCTGGAGGTTGACACCGTCACCGTCGATGACCGCGCCGCAGCCGAGGCCGCGACCCGCCTGCTCGTCGCCGCCGGCCACCGCCGCATCGCCTATCTGACCGCCGTCAGCGACCGCGGGGCCGAGTTTCACGACCTCGCCCAGCTTTACACCACCTCGGTCCGCGAAAGGGTCGAGGGGTTTCTCGCGGTCTGCCGTCAGGCCGGGATCGCGGCGCCGGAAAGCCTCGTCTGCCTCGGCGCCACCAGCCCCGAGGCGACGCGCAGCCTGGCCGCCCGCCTGTTCTCCGGGCCCGAAAGGCCGACCGCCATCATCGCCTCCGACAGCCTGATCGGGCTGGAGATCTTCAAGGCGATCCGCGCACATGGGCTGCGGATGCCGCAGGATATCTCCTTGATAACCTTCCATGATGCCGACTGGACCAGCGTCACCAGCCCGCCGATCACCGTGATCGACCAGCCGGTCTACGCCTTGGGCAAAAGCGTCGCCGACCTCTTGATCCGCCGGCTGAAGGGCGAAAGCCCGGCGCCGCAAAGGCTGATCCTGAACACCGCCCTCATCGCCCGCGGCTCGGTCGGCCCGGCGCCCGCCTAGGCCGGGCACTCCTTCGGAATAGCTGCATTTTTATGCAGGACGGGGATGGGCCTTAAGCCTTGGGCAAGGCTTTGCCCGCACTCTCCCCCCATCGCCGCCTCGGGAGCGGGGGCGATTCGTGCAAAGGAGATTGCAATGAAGCTCATCCGACTTGCGGCACTTCCGCTGCTGTTTCTGGCCCAGACCGCCTGGTCCGCCGACTATCAGGGCGCGATGAAGGCCTATCTGGACGATTCGATCCGTGCCTGGGCCGAAGATCCCGCCCTGGTCGCCGCCATCACCGCCGCCAACGCCGACCGCGCCGCCTTTGACCAGGCCAAGATCGACAGCCTCGACGCCGCCTGGAAGGCCGAGGTGGGGCAAGCCGACACGCCTACCATCACCCCGGTGATGACCAATGCCGCCGCCGATTTCCTGCGCCACAAGGTCGAGGAATCGGGCGGCAAGATCACCGAGGCTTTCATCACCGACGCCAAGGGCCTGAACGTCGCCGTCTCGGCGCCGACCTCCGACATGTGGCAGGGGGATGAGGACAAGTTCACCAAGGTCTTCCCCGCCGGCGAAAATGGCGTGCTGTTCGGCGATGTCGAACTGGATGAATCGACCCAGACCTACGAGGGGCAGATCTCGATCACCATCGTGGACCCCGCGACCAAGGCCGCGATCGGCACCATGACGATCGGCGTCAATGCTGATGCCTTGATGTAAGGCAAGGGGAAGGGGGTCTTCATGTCACGCAGTTCCAACCGCGCGTTCAGCATCCTGCATCTGTCGATCTTCGGCAAATGTCTGGCGATGGTGGCGGTCATCACGGCCCTCGTGGCCGGGCTCATCACCTTCAACGCCTCGGGCATGTTGCGCGACGTGGCCAAGAAAGGGCTGCGTGGCCAGGCCTTTGACACGTCGCAAAGCCTCGCGCGCGAGGTGGCGGGGGCCATCAAGTTCGGCAAGGACAGCGCGGTCAGCGCCACCTTTGACCAGCTCTTGAAACGCGAGAATGGCCTGCTGATCGGCACGATCGCCTTTGCCCCCTCGGGCGAGGCGCGGATCAGATCGGGCGAACTTGACGACCCCACCCGGCAACTTCTGACCAGCTTGGCCGCGAGGGCCGCCATCTCCGGCCAGGTTGAAACCGACGCCACCGGCCTGATGGTCGCCGCCCCCGCGCTTTTCGGCGAAAAGGCCGACAAGGCCGGCGTCGTCGCCACCCAATGGTCCACCGCCAGCCTCGAGGCCGAATATGGCGCGCTGCAGCTGCGGGCAATCCTGATGGCGGTGGCGGTCTTCGTGGTGCTTCTCGCCGTCGGCGCCTGGGTCCTGCACCGCGCCCTGCGGTTGCCGCTGCTGGCGATTTCCGGCGCGATGGACCAGGTCGCCAATGCCGATTACGTCACGGCCATCCCGATGACGTCCCGCCGCGACGAGGTCGGCCGCATCGCGCAATCGCTCGACGTGATGCGCCACGGCCTTGGCCTCGCGCTGAAGGACCGCGAGATGCACGAGCGTGAGGCCGGGGTGCAGAAACAGGTGGTGCAGGCCATGACAGAGGCGCTGCGCAAGCTGGCCGCGGGCGACCTGTCCAGCCGCCTGCCCGCCACCTTCCCGCCCGAATACCAGCAGCTGCAAAGCGACTACAACTCGGCGGTTGAGGGGCTGTCCAAGGCGCTGCTCGCCGTGATCGAAACCGCCGGCCAGATCGAGGCCGGGGCCAATGACATCAACCGCCAGTCCGCCAACCTGTCGCAGCGCACCGAAAACCAGGCCGCCACGCTGGAGGAAACCGCCGCCGCGATGGACGAGCTGACCGCCAATGTCCGCGCCGCGGCCACCGGCACCCAGGAGATTGAACTGGTGGTCCAGCAGGCCCAGACCGAGGCGAGCCAAAGCGGCAGCGTTGTGCAAAGTGCCGTCAACGCCATGCAGGAGATCGAGAAATTCTCCGGCCAGATCTCCACCATCATCGGGGTGATCGACGATATCGCCTTTCAGACCAACCTCCTGGCGCTCAACGCCGGGGTGGAGGCGGCCCGGGCGGGCGAGGCCGGACGCGGCTTTGCCGTCGTCGCCTCGGAGGTGCGCGCTTTGGCTCAGCGCAGCTCCGAAGCGGCGCGCGAGATCAAATCCCTGATCACCGGCAGCGCCCAGCAGGTCGCCAAAGGCGTGGATCTGGTCGGCAAGGCCGGGCAGGCCCTGTCCAGCATCGTGGTGCGGGTCCAGAACATCTCTGGCCTGATGTCCGGCATCGCCAGCGGCGCCGGGGCGCAATCGGGCAGCCTGAACGAGATCAACATCGGCGTGGCGCAACTCGATCAGGTCACCCAGCAGAACGCCGCAATGGTGCAGGACGCCACGAGGTCAAGCGAGGATCTGAGCCGCCAGGCGCAGGAACTCGTGTCCCTCGTCTCGGTCTTCAAGACCGCAGACGAGCCCCCCGCCGCCGCAGGCATGCGCCGGGCCAGTGGCTTCTGACCTGGGTCAGGCGGGCACGGGGGCAGGCTGACGCGGGGCAGATAGGCGGAGGTCATGCAGGCGGAACCCGGGAAGGAGGAGCCGAGCCAGAAGGAGCCCCGGCAATCGGCGCCCGGACCCGCGTCACGCTGAAGGGTCAGGGCGATCCGGTCAAAACCGCTCTACCCGGGCCAACTCTGCCAATCGGGTCAACCCTGGCAACTGGGTCAGTCTTGCGGCGTGGCAAGGCCTTCGGCCAGCAGGTCCTCGACGAAGAAGGCGGCGAACTGGGTGCGCCCGGCGACGCCGGCCTTGGCATAGATCCGCGCCAGCTGCGCCCGCACCGTCCCCGTGGCCGCGCCGCGCGCCTGGGCGATCTCGGCCACATCCATGCCTTTGAGCGCCAGCAGCCCGACATCACGCTCCGCCGGGGTCAGCGCCCAAAGCTGGAACTGGCGGCGGACCAAGTCGGAAAAGGCGCCGCGCGCCGCCTCCAGCGCCGCCGCCTGTTCGCCCATCTGGCGCAGGGTGCGGCGCACTTCGGCGGCGGTCACCAGAATGCCGATGCCCAGCGCCAGCGCCACCGGCACCTCGGTCAAGGGATGCGCCTGACCCGGATCGCGCCACAACTCGGCGAGGGCATCGCAGACGAAGTAAAGTGCGGCGCAGGCCTGCAGGACCAGCGCCCCGATCAGCAGGCGCGGCCGGCGCGATGCCGCCCCCTTGCGCGGGCCGGGCGCCGCTGCGGCTGGTAGAGGCGCCCGCTCTGACTCCTCAGGGACGGGTGCGACCACTACCAGGGGCGAACGAGGTTCCATCCGACGTCTCCGATCCGAAATCATCTGCATATCAATAGCTTGCAACCCCGAAGGGCGCGACGTCAGCCCTCTTCCTCCAGCCGCGCGCCGATCCGCGCCCGGACCTCGGGCGGCTCGGAGGCGATGACCCGACAGATCGCCCTGAGGTCGCGGCGGGCGGCATGCAACTGGTCCACCAGGCTGATCACCAGCCCGAGGCCATCCTCGTCGAGGTCAAACTCCTCGGTCAGCTCGCAGAGCAGCTCGATCCGCGCCAGGTCGATCCGGCGGAAACTCGGCCCGTCAAGACCCTCGACCGGCAGGACGATCCGCGCCTCGACAAAGCGCGCGAGGCGCAGCTCGGTCAGGCGCGGCACGGCCAGAAGCACCTCGGTCCGCGAATAGATCTCGCTCATGCCTCCCCCCCTTCGAACAGACCCTTGCGCGGGTCCTGTGGATGGCTCTTGCGCCAGGTTTCCATGAAAGCCGCCAGTTCGGCATCGACGGCCGGCGGCAGGACGATGCGCAACTCGACCAGCTGGTCGCCCGGCTCTCCCTTGGCCCGGTGCACGCCGCGCCCGCGCAGGCGCAGGACCCGCCCCGAGGAGGCGCCCTTGGGAATGCTCAGGTTGACCGGCCCGTCGATCGTCGGCACCGCGACCTTGGCCCCCAGCACCGCCTCGTCCAGCGAGATCGGCAGCGTCACATGGATATCGTCGCCCTCGCGCAGGAACACCGGATGCGGCCCGACGGTCAGGGTGATCAGCGCATCGCCATTCGGCCCGCCACCCGAGCCCGGCCCGCCCTTGCCGCGCAGCCGCAGGGTCTGGCCATCATGGGCGCCGGCCGGGATCGTCACCTCGACATGGCCGACATCGGGCAGGGTGATGCGCGACTTGGTGCCGCGCACGGCATCGAGGAAGGGCACATCGAGGGTGAAGCGCAGGTCATGTCCGGGCAAGGGAAAACCCTCATCGCCAAAGCCGCCGAAGCCGCCGCGCCCGCGACCCTGACGGCGCAGCATCTCGGCAAAGATATCCGCCGGGTCGCCCTGCGGCTCGTAGCCCGGGCGATAGCTGTTGCCCGGCTGGTCGGCGAAGTCGCGGTAAAAGCGCCGCTCCGGCTTTTCCGCGCCCGAGGCGTCGATCTCGCCCGCGTCAAAGCGGGCCCGGGTCGCGGGGTCCTTCAACAGGTCATAGGCGGCCGAGATGGCCTTGAACTTGGCCTCGGCGGCCTTGTCATCGGGGTTCAGATCGGGGTGGCTGGATTTCACCAGCTTGCGATGGGCCTTCTTGATCTCTTCCGCGGTGGCGGTGCGGGTCAGCCCAAGGACGGCATAGGGGTCTTGCATCGAACTACCTCAACCAGGCGCGACAGTTGCCGCGCGACGTATCCTGCACCGGAACGGCCGGGCCTCGCCTTGATTTATGTCAGGCTCAACCGCCGCATGGCAAGCCAGCTTGCCAGGGCCAACGCCGCCGCCGTGGCCAGACAGAGGGGCAATCCGCCGATCTGATAGCTGAGCCCCGACAAGGCGGTGCCCAGAAGCCGCCCCGCCGCATTGGCCATGTAGTAAAAGCCCACATCCATCGTCACCCGGTCGGCCCGGGCGAGGTCGAGGATCAGGTAGGAATGCAGCGCGGAATTGAGCGCGAAGACATAGCCGAAGGCCAGAAGCCCGAGGACCAGCACCCAGGCCAGACCCGCCGGCTGCAGGCCGATCCCCGGCGCCGCCGCCGCCAGAACGGCGAGCGTCAGGGGGATCGGCCACAAAACCCCTGCCCAATGCCGCGCCTGCGCCAGAGCTGCTCCCTTCCGCAAGATCTGCGGCGCAAACCCCTGCACCGCGCCGTAGGCCATGGTCCAAAGCGCCATGAAGCCGCCGATCAGGTAAAACCCGTTCTGCCCGCCCAGCACCGACTGGAAGAAGACCGGCACACCGACCACGAACCAGACATCCCTTGCGCCGAACAGAAACAGCCGCGCCACGGCCAAGAGGTTGATCCGGCGGTCTTTCGACCAGACTTGGGTGAATTTGGCCGCCTTGCTGCCCCCCGGCAGGCCGCGCGGCAGAAAGGCCGCGACCGCCAAGAGGATCAGCGCCAGCACCAGCGCCATCGCCCAAAGGGCCGCCACGAAACCCAAGCCCGCCAGCAAGGCCGCGCCCAGGAAGAACCCGGCCCCCTTCACCGCATTCTTCGACCCGGTCAGCACCGCGACCCAGCGGAAGAGCGCCCCCTCCCCCTTCGGCGCCAGCACCTTCACCGCCGATTTCGACGACATCTTGGCCAGATCCTTGGCCACGCCCGACGCACCTTGCACCGCCGTCACGAAGCCGACCGAGACTGCCACGCTCCACCCCGGGTCCAGCTGCGCCAGGGCCAGAAGCGCCGCGATCTGCACGCCCAGCCCGGCATACAAGGTGCTCGCCAGCCCAAAGCGCGCCGCCAGCCAGCCGGCGGAGAGGTTGGTCACCACCCCGGCCAGTTCGTACAGCAGAAACAGCCAGGCCAGCTGGATCGGCGAAAAGCCCAAGGCGTTGAAATGCAACAGAACCAACAGCCGCAAGGCCCCGTCCGACAGCATGAAGGCCCAATAGGCCGCCGTCACCGCCGCATAGGCGCGCAGGCCGTTCATAGGCCCGCAGCCACCATCCGGGCGACATCGGCCAGCCGGCAGGCATAGCCCCATTCGTTGTCATACCAGGCGTAGATCTTCACCTGCGTCCCTGCCACGACCATCGTGCTGCCCGCATCGACAATCGCCGAGCGCGGGTCGTTGAGGTAATCCGAAGAGACCAGCTCCCGCGTCTCATACCCCAGGATCCCCCGCAACACCCCCTCGGAAGCCGCCTGAAACAGCGCGTTCACCTCCGCCACAGAAGTCTCGCGCGCCACTTCGAAAACGCAATCGGTTAGCGACGCATTCAGCAAGGGCACCCGCACCGCATGGCCATTCAGCCGCCCGGCAAGTTCGGGATAAATCAGCGTGATCGCCGTGGCCGACCCGGTCGAGGTCGGGATCAGGTTCATCAGGGCCGAGCGCGCCCGCCGCATGTCCTTGGCCGGGCGGTCGACGATGGTCTGGGTGTTGGTCACATCATGGATCGTGGTGATCGAGCCATGCCTTATGCCGATCCCCTCATGGATCACCTTGACCACCGGGGCGAGGCAATTGGTCGTGCAACTCGCCGCCGTCACCAGATGGTGCCGGCCCGGATCGTAAAGCTGGTGGTTCACCCCATAGACGAGGTTGAGCGCCCCGCCGTCCTTGACCGGGGCGGAAACCACCACCTTCTTCACCCCTGCCGCGTAATAGGGCGCGACCTTGGCCGCGGTCTTGAAGACCCCGGTGCAATCGATCACCAGATCGACGCCAAGCTCTGCCAAAGGCAGATCCTCGATCCGCCTCGCCCCGGTCACGCGGATCTTCTGCCGCGCCAGCGTCAGGCTCCCGGCATCCCAGGCCACGGCGCGCGGCCAGCGGCCGTGGACCGAATCGAACTCCATCAGCAGGGCCAGCTGTTCGGGCCCCGCACCCGGTTCGTTGATCAGCACGATCTCGCCGCCCGCGCCCGTGTCGATCAGGTCGCGCAGCGCCAGCTTCCCCATCCGGCCGAGGCCGTTGATCGCAATCCGTGTCATCTCAATTCTTTCCGATCCGGTCGATGTGCTGTTGCAGGTCCAGCCGCGCCAGCCCCTCGAAGGGCAAGGCGGCAAAGGCGAGGATGCGGCGGCGCAAGGCGCCATAGCTGGCCGCAAAGGCCAGGGCGCGCTCGGCTGGCGTGCCGGTGGCCTTGGCCGGGTCGGGCAGGCCCCAATGCGCGGTCAGGGGCTGGCCGGGACAGGGCGCGCAGTCCTCGGCGGCGGCCAGATCGCAGACGGTGAAAACGAAATCCATCGGCAAGCCATTGACCGCGCTCAGGGATTTGGAGTGCAGCTCTGCGGTGTCATGGCCCCCGCGCGCCAGAACCTCCAAGGCGAAAGGGTTGGGCGCCGCAGCGGGATTGGTCCCTGCCGAGAAGGCGTGGAACCGCCCCTGCCCCAGATCGCGCAGCAAGGCCTCGGCAAAGATCGAGCGCGCCGAATTGCCCGAGCAGATGAACAGCACGTTCCAGACCCGTCCCCGGGCCAGTTCGGGCAGCGCAGGCAACAGATCGGGCCGCCCCCCGCCGCAGTCCTGAACCAGATAGGCGACCAGATCCGCCACCTCTGCCATCCGAACCGTGTAGCAAAGCGAGCGTCCCTGCCGCGTGGCCGTGATCAGCCCGGCACGCTCCAGATCGGCGAGGTGGTGCGACAGGGTGTTGGCGCGCAGGTCCAGCGCCGCCGCGATCTCGGTCGGGCGGGCGCCCTGCGGCGCAAAGCGCATGAGAAGGCGAAAGACCGCAAGCCGGTCCTTGTGGCCAAGGGCGGCAAAGGCGGCGAGGGGCGGGGCATGTTCCATATTTCCTGAATATTGGAAATATCACCCCGATCAAGTGAAGCTTTTGTAACGGAAACGCGGCCTTTCGCCCCGCGAGGCAAGCGGCTAGCCTGTCGCAGGATCACCGGCGGATGAGGGCAAGATGACGTTCTGGCAGCAGCTTACCGGGGTGATCAGCGACCTCGACGGGGTGATCTACCGCGGCGATGCGCCGATCCCCTCGGCCATCGCGGCCTTTCAGCGCTGGCATGCGGCGGGCCTGCCCTATGCTTTCGTCACCAACAACTCGACCCGGAGTGCGGCGGATTTTGCCGCCAAGATCAGCGGCATGGGCATCCCCGTCACCGAAGCCCGCGTGGTGACCAGCGCCAGCGCCGTGGCCGATCTGATCGCGACCCGGCATCCGCCCGCGACCCCGGTCCTCGTCGTCGGCGCCCCCGCCCTGCAAGAGGCGGTGACGGCGCGGGGCTTCACCTTGTCTGCGGAGGCGGAGGTGGTCGTGGTAGGCCTCGACCGCGATTTCAGCTACCGGACCCTGGCCCTGGCGCAGAAGGCGCTGCTGGCCGGGGCCGCCTTCTATGCGACCAACGCCGACCCGATGATCCCCAGCGCCACCGGCTTCGACCCCGGCGCAGGCTCAGTCCTGCGCGCGATCGAGGTGGCCTCGGGCCGCACCGCCACCGTCGTCGGCAAGCCCGGCCGCCAGATGATCGACCGCGCGGTGCAGATCCTTGGCACCGCGCCCGCCACCACGCTGATGATCGGCGACCAGATCGAGACCGACATCCGCGCCGGCCATGCCGCGGGCGTGGCGACCCTTCTGGTGCGCACCGGCATGCCCGAGGCCGGCCCCCGCCCGCTGGAGCCGGACTTCGACCTCGCCGATCTGGGCCAGATCCCCGCGCAGGCTTTTGCCAAAGCATGAGGCAGCCCGGGCGGAGCCCCGCCGAGCGCCGCCAAGACGCCTGAATACCCGCTATGCGCAAAACGCATGGGCAGGGGCAATTTTCGTCAATTTCCGGCCTGAAAACGACCGAAAGCGCGCGAATATTCCCGCTTTTGCGCCTTTTGCAGGTGCAGCATTTTTCAAAGGGGCAAAAATTGGGCATTTGCCCGAAAACGCCATCAAAATCCGCACAAGCCTCTTCAACTTGCTTTGAAGCACGCTTGCGAGTTGATACCGATATCTTCTATATGCCCCCTTGAGATCAGCGGTCCGACTCGGAAAAACCCTTAAGTTTCCCATCACTATGAAAAATTACGGCATCCTCAGCGTCGCTACCTCCCGTCGTGCGCTTCTCAGTGCTGCGGCGGTTTTCGGCACGGCTGCTGTCCTGCTGCCGGCCCGGCTGCGTGCCCAGGATACCAGCACGCAACCCCCCGCAGCCGCCCCGACCGATGCGGCACCGCGGCAATTTTCCTTTGATATTCTGACAGATGAGATGAAGGCGCTGGCGGCCACCCCGCATACCACCGCCCCCGCGCCCGAGGGTTTTCTGGGCACGCTGACCTATGACGACTACCGCCTGATCCGCTTCCGCGACGACCGCGCGCGGTGGAGCGAGACCGGTTCCGCCTTCCGTCTGGCGGCTTTTCACATGGGCTGGCTCTTTGCCGAGCCGGTGGTGATCTATGACGTGGCCGATGGCCAGGCGACCGAGATTCGATTCTCGACCGATGATTTCGAATATCTGAACGCCCTGGCCAGCCGGGTGCCCGAACATGCCGTCCTGCCCGGCGTCGCGGGGTTCCGGCTGAACTATGCGCTGAACCGTCCCGACAAGCTGGACGAACTGGCGACCTTCGTCGGTGCCAGCTACTTCCGCGCGCTCGGCCGCGATTCCGCCTATGGGCTGTCGGCCCGCGGTCTCGCCGTCAACACCGCCACCGCCCAGGGCGAGGAATTCCCCCGCTTCTCGAACTTCTATCTGGAGCGCGGGCCGGCGGGCAGCCAGAGCCTGACCGTCTATGCCACGCTCGACGGCCCCAGCGTGACCGGCGCCTACCGCATCGTCGTCACCCCGGGCGCCGCCACGATGATGGAAGTCACCGCGCGCCTGTTCTTCCGCAAGGATGTCGAGGAGCTGGGGATCGCCCCGCTCACCTCGATGTTCCTCTATTCCGAGAAGAACCGCGCCGGCTATGACGACTACCGCCCCAATGTGCATGACAGCGACGGCCTGCGCATCGTCCGTTCGGATGGCGACATCATCTGGCGCCCGCTGAACAACCCGCCGCAGCTCGCCGGCAGCTATTTCCCCGAAACCGCTCCCAAGCGCTTCGGCCTGCACCAGCGCGACCGCCGTTTCGAAAGCTTCGAAGACCTCGGCGCGCGCTACGAACGCCGCCCCACGGCCGAGGTCGAGCCTCTGGGCGACTGGGGCAAGGGCTTTGTCCGTCTGGTGGAAATCCCCTCCGACAACGAGGCGAACGACAACATCGTCGCCTATTGGGTGCCCGAGGCCAAGGCCGTCGCCGGTGGCACGCTGGAGATGTCCTATCGGCTCTACTGGGGCGATCTGCCGCATGATGATCTCGAACCGCTCGCCTATGTAGATGAGACGCGGGCCGGGCATGGCGGGGTTTCCGGCGCGCAGGCCAAGCCGGGCGAACGCAAGTTCGTCATCGATTTCCGGGGCGGCCTGCTGGGCGTCCTCGACAATGATGCCACCGTCGAGCCGGTGGTGACGATCGGCAATGGCACGCTGGTCGGAACGACGCTCGAGAAGATCACGGGAACCAACCTGTGGCGGCTTGTCATCGATGTCTCGGCCGATGCGGGCAATGTTGTGGAATTGTCGGCACATATCGCCGGCTATGAACGCCGTTTGACGGAACTGTGGCTTTATCAATGGGTCAGCGCGAAATGAGCATGATCGACACCTCTGTGATTTCCGAAACCGCGGCGCTTGTGCGCAAGCGCGGTGCGCTTCCCGTGGCCCCTCTGGCCATGCCGGTGCAACGGCTGGAATGGCCGCGCCGCCGGATGGGCCGCTTTGCCCTTCTGTCTCTGGCCCTGCGGGGCGCCGTTCTGGGGCGGCCGACGCGCACCGGGCGGTGAGCCTTGGCTCTGACAGGGCCTGAGGGCCGCACCTACCTTACCAGGACACTGGCCCTGACCTGCAGCCTTGCTGCCGGCTTCGGGGCCTTTGCGCTTTTTCTGAACTATGGCGCAAGCGATGGTCTGGATGCGGCGGATTGGGTGCGCTCGGGTCTGATCTGCGTCTCGACCTTCTGGCTGGCCTGGGGGGCGGCGCAGGCGCTGGCCGGTCTGACCACCCGCCCGCCGAAGCCGCCGCGCGATGCCGGCCCGCTGCGCACGCCGACCGTGGTGCTGGTCCCGGTCTACAACGAAGACCCGATTGCCGCCTTTGCCCGTGTCGCCGTGATGGATGCCGCCATCCGAGCCGCCGGGGCGGCCGAATTCTTCCATTTTGCCATCCTCTCCGACACCCGCGACGATGCGATCGCCCGGCGCGAGGAGGCCTGGTTCCTGCGCCTTCTGGACGAGACCGGCGGCGAGGGCCGGATCTTCTACCGCCGCCGCAGCGTGAACCGGGGCCGCAAGGCCGGCAATATCGAGGAATTCATCACCGGCTCCGGCGCCGCTTACGAATTTGCGATCATCCTCGACGCCGACAGCCTGATGGAGGCCGCCACCCTGATCGAGATGGTCCGCCGCATGGTCGCCGCCCCCGATCTCGGCCTGTTGCAGACGCTGCCCAAGATCATCAACGCGACCTCGCGCTTCGGGCGGCTGATGCAATTCTCGGCCTCCTTCTACTCGCCGGTGTTCTGCCGCGGGCTGGCGATGATGCAGGGCAAGACCGGGCCCTTCTGGGGCCATAACGCGATCATCCGCGTCCGCGCCTTTGCCGAAAGCTGCGGCCTGCCCGCGCTGGCCGGGGCGCCGCCCTTCGGCGGCCATATCCTGAGCCACGATTACGTCGAGGCCGCGCTTCTTGCCCGCAAGGGCTGGGTCGTGCGGGTGGATGACGATCTGGAAGGCTCCTACGAGGAAGGCCCCGAGAACATCGTCGACCACGCCAAGCGCGACCGCCGCTGGGCGCAGGGCAACCTGCAGCACTCGCGCCTTTTGCTCGCGCCCGGCCTGAAGGCCTGGAGCCGCTTTGTGTTTCTGCAGGGCATTCTGGCCTATGTTTCCTCGCTTTTGTGGCTGAGCTTCCTTCTGGCTTCCATCGTGGCGCCGCTCTTTGCGCCGCCGGTCGATTACTTCCCGATCGAGGGCTGGCCCTTCCCCGTCCTGCCGCCGAGCGAGGCTTTGAAGGCGATTGCCTTGGGTCTGGGGATCGTCGGCCTCCTGTTCGTGCCGAAGTTCCTGATCCTGATCGACGCCATCCTGCGCGGCCGCAGCCGTGGCTTCGGCGGGCCGGCCGAGACGGCGAAATCGGTGCTGGTCGAGCTGGCCTATACCTCCGTCGCGGCGCCGGTCTTCCTGATGTACCAGACCCGCTCGATCCTGCAGGTGGTGATGGGCTGGGATGGCGGCTGGCCGGCGCAGGTGCGCGGCGATGGTACGCTGTCGCTGCGCGAGGCCTGGGCGGCAAGCCGCTGGATCGTCGGCTGCGGCGTGGTCGGGCTGCTCCTGATCCATTTCCTGGCCGAGCATCTGCTTTTGTGGCTCTTGCCGGTGGCCGGCCCGATGGTGGCCGCCCCCTATATCATCGCCTGGTCCTCGCGCCCGGCGCGCTCGCTTCCCTTCCCGACGCCCCTGACCCTGCGCCGCCCGGCGCTGGTGATCGCACATCAGGCCCTGGTCACCCGCTGGGAGACCGAGGGTGTGATGGGGCGCCGCGCCCCCCTGCCCCAACCTGCCCCCGATTGCGCGGCCGAGGCTCTGCCGGGTGCCTGAAACCCCCGCTCCCCTGCCCTCCCGCGACCCGGCAACGGGCCGCGCGGAAGCCGCATCGCCGCGTGTTGCGCCGCCGCGCGAGCCGCGCCTGGACGTGTTCCGCGGCCTTTGCCTCGTGATGATCTTCATCAACCATGTGCCGGGCAACCTCTTCGAACACGCCACCTCGCGCAACTTCGGCTTTTCCGACGCGGCCGAGGGCTTTGTCCTGATGTCGGGCGCCGCCGCCGGTCTGGCCTATTCCTCGGCCTTCCGGGCGCCGGTGCGGCTTTGGCCGGCGCTTGGGCGGATCTGGGGGAGGGTCTGGACCCTTTACCTCGTGCAGATGCTGATGACGCTGGGCGCTCTGGCCATCGCGGCGGCGACGGTTCAGGCCACCGGCGACAGCCAGATCCTGTTTCAGAACAACATGGGCTGGCTCTGGCATCACCCGGTGCAGACGCTGATCGGCCTGCCGCTTCTGGTGCACCAGTTCTACTACCTTGATATCCTGCCGCTTTACATCCTGCTGCTGATCGCCTCGCCGCTGTTCCTGTATGCGGCGCTGCGGCGGCCGGGCTGGCTTCTGGCCGGGTCGATCGCGGTCTGGGCGGGCTGCGGGCTGGCGCGGCTGACCTTCTACACCTGGCCGGTCGGGCAGGAATGGCAGTTCAACCCCCTGGCCTGGCAGCTGATCTTCGTCATCGGCCTCTTGCTCGGGGTCTCGCTCAAACAGGGGCGGCGGCTGGTCGCGGTCAGGCCCTGGCTTCTGGGGGCGAGCCTCGCCTACCTCGCCCTCGCGCTGGTCGACAGCCAGTGGCAGGACTTCACCGACGCCTTCGGCAATGCGCTCTGGTACCTCAAGGACAAGCTTGGCGTGCCCTGGATCCTGACCGATTTCGACAAGCGCTATCTGACCGCGCCCCGGCTCTTGCATGTGCTGGCCCTGGCCTATGTCGTCTCCTGCCTGCCGGTTCTGCGCCGGTTCTGCGCCAGCCCCTGGGCCGCGCCGCTGGCGCTTCTGGGGCAGCATTCCCTGCCGGTCTTTGCCCTCGGCAGCGTGCTGGCCATCGGGGCGCAGGGCCTCTTCAACGCCTATGGCCACGGGATTGCCAACGATATCCTGCTGATCGGCCTTGGCCTTGGCCTGCAACTGGCGCTTGCCAAGACCCGCAGCCTCTGGCTCAAGGCGCGCAAACCGGCCAGCGCCTAGCGGCGCCAGACCACGCGCAGCGCCTGCACCGTCTCGGCATCCGGGCCCAGCATCACATCGAAAGCCCCCGGCTCCCAGATCTGCACCGCATCGGCAATCGTGCTGCCCTTCCAGAAGCGCAGATGTTCCACCGTCACCTCGAAGACCACGTCGCCGCGCGCGCCGGGCTCCAGCGTGATCCGGGCAAAGCCCTTCAACTCCCGCCGCGGCCGCGAGATCGAGCAGACCGGGTCGTGCAGATACATCTGCACCAGCGCCGTCCCGGCCCGGGTGCCGGTGTTGCTGACCTCCATCGCCACGCGCAGCACATCGCCCTCGCCCGCCAGCGCCAGCTTGTCGGCCCGCGGCGCGCCATAGGCAAAGCTGGTATAGGTCAACCCGAAGCCCGCCGGAAACAGCGGCGTCGCAGGCTCCTCCAGGATCGTCGCGGTGGAGAATTTGCGGAACACATGGCGCCCCGCCGCATCCACCTCGGCATCGCCGGCAAGATCCACCCCGATGCCGGAACCGGGCCGCCCGGTCGGCAGATCCTCGGTCCGCAAGGGCAATTGCCCGACGCTGCGCGGCAGCGCGATGCTGAGGTGACCCGTTGGCGCCACCTTGCCGAAAAGCACATCGGCCAGCCCATGCCCGCCCTCGTTGCCCGGCTGCCCGGTCCAGATCAGCGCATCGACCAGCGGCAGTTCCGCCGTCAGGGCCAGGGGTCGCCCGGCCATCGCGATCAGGATCAGGGGCTTGCCCGCCGCCCGCGCCGCCTTGGACACGGCGCGCACCAGGGCGCCCTGCGCGCCGGGCAAGGTGATGTCCGCCCGCGTCGCACTTTCTCCGGCATGTTCCTTGGCCTCGCCCAGACAGAGGACCACCACCTCCGCCGCAGCCACCGCCGCCAGCGCCTCGGCCAGCATCGCCTTGGCGCTTTCCGGCCCGATCACGACCGAGGGCATCCAGGCGTTATGGATGTTCAACCGCTCCGCCAGGTTCGGATCATCGACGATGTTGCAGCCCTTGGCATGCAGGACCCGGCACTTGCCCGAGGCCGCCGCCCGGATCCCCTCCAAGAGGGTCACCGAATGGTCGGGCACCACGTCCAGCGCCCAGGTGCCCTGCAAATCGATCCGGTCATCGGCCAGGGGCCCGATCACCGCGATGCTGCCAAGGTCGGGCGACAGCGGCAGCACCTTGTCATTTTTCAACAGAACGCAGCACTTTGCCACCGCTTCCCGCACCAAAGCGACATTTTCCCGCGTATAGGTCACCGCATCGCGGCGGGCGCGGTCGAGCCCGATATAGGGGTTGTGAAACAGGCCCAGCCGGTATTTCGCCGCCAGAACCTTGCGGCAGCGCGCGGTGATCTCCGCCTCGGTGATCGGCCCGGCGCTGAAGGCCCCGCCTTCTGCATCGTGAAAGCGGTCCGGGTCGCGCCCGCCCTCCTCGACCAGACCGCGCAGATAGGTCAGGTAAGCCTGGCTCACGAGGTCGATATGCACCCCGGCCTTGAAGGCGAGATAGGCCGCCTCGCGCCCATTGGCGGCAATGCCATGGTTGACCAGTTCGGGGTCAATCGCGGTGAAATCGGTGACGATCAGCCCGTCAAAGCCGAAACGGTCCATCAGCACATCGCGCAAAAGCGCCCGGTTCGCCGTGGCCGGAATGTCGTTGATCGTGTTGAACGACACCATGACCGCCCCCGCCCCGGCGAGGATTCCGGCGCGAAACGGCTCCATGACGCGGCAGAGCGTCATCGGGCTGGCCTCGACCCCGGCATAATCGCGCCCCGCCATCGCAAGGCCATAGCCCGCGAAATGTTTCAGCGTCGCCATGAACCGGTCGGGCCGGGCCAGGTCGCCATCGGCGCCCTGATAGGCCTGCACGATGGTTTCGGCGATCTTCATGCCAAGGTACGGAAACTCGCCATTGCCCTCGGCGATCCGGCCCCAGCGCGCGTCGTAACAGATGTCGAGCATCGGCGCCCAGTTGATGTTGACCCCATCCGCCCGCGCCTCGCGCGCCGTCATCGCGTTGATGCGGGCGATGAGGTCGAGGTCCCAGGAACAGGACAGCGCGAGCGGGATCGGCCCGCCGGTCCGGTAACGCTGGATGCAGTCGCGGCCAAACAGCAGCGGGATGCCGTTCGGCCCCTCGCGCAGGCTCGACTCCTGCAGGGCGCGGCGCTCGGTCACATCGCCGCCGGCCGAGGCGCCGCCGATCTGGCCGCGCCGGATCATCGTCTCGGTATCGACCGAGGTGGCGACCCCGGTCGTGTCGATCCCCGCGCCGCCCGGATAGTTGAGCTGTCCGATCTTCTCATCCAGCGTCATGCGCGCCAGCAGCGCGTCCAGAAAGGCCTTGGCCTCTGCGGGCTCGCTCACTTGGGTCTGCTCCGGCGGATAGGTGGTTAACGGTTTCCTAAGGAAATTCGCGAAACCGTGGTTTATCAAGAAGATAAAGGGGATTGCACGCGTGCAATCCCCCGGTTTTCACGCCTCAGTCGGCGATCACGTCCTGCCTTTGCTGGCCCAGACCCGCGATGCCCAGCTCGACCACATCGCCCGCCCGCAGATATTGCGGCGGCTTCATCCCCATGCCGACGCCGGGCGGGGTGCCGGTCGAAATCACATCGCCCGGATGCAGGGTCATGAACTGGCTGAGGTAGGAGACGACGAAAGCCGCGCCATAGACCATGGTCTTGGTGGAGCCATTCTGCATGGTCTGCCCATTCACGGTCAGCCACATCGACAGATCCTGCGGATCGGCCACCTCGTCGCGGGTGACGAGCCAGGGCCCGATCTGGCCGAAGTTGTCGCAGGACTTGCCCTTGGTCCACTGCCCGGCCCGTTCGGTCTGGAAGGCGCGTTCGGAGACATCGTTGGTCACGGCAAAGCCCGCGACATAGGACAGGGCATCGCCCTCGCTCACATATTTCGCGGTCTTGCCGATGATGACGGCCAGCTCGACCTCCCAGTCGGTCTTGACCGAGCCGCGCGGGATGATGATCGGGTCGTTCGGCCCGCAGATCGCCGAGGTGGCCTTCATGAAGATCACCGGCTCCGGCGGCACCGCCATGCCGCTTTCAGCAGCGTGGTCGGCATAGTTGAGGCCGATGCAGATAAACTTGCCGGTGCCGGCGACGCAAGGCCCGAGGCGGGTGGTATGGTCCACCACCGGCAGGGTCGCCGGATCGATGCCACGCAGCATCGCGATCCCGGTGTCCGACAGCACCGCGCCGCCGATATCGGGCACAAGGCCCGACAGGTCGCGGATCGTGCCATCCTCATGCATCAGGCCGGGTTTCTCGGCCCCTCTGGGTCCGTGGCGCAGAAGTTTCATCGTTCTCTCCTCAGGTATTGGCCCAACCGCCGTCGATCACATGCGCGACCCCGGTGGTATAGCTGGATTCGTCGCTGGCAAGGTAAACCACCAGATGGGCAATCTCTTCCGCCTTGCCGATGCGGCCGATCGGCTGGCGGGCGATGAAGGCCTTCTTCGCGGCCTCGTAATCGCCGGTATCGCGCAGGCGCTGGTCCAGGCTCGGGCTTTCGACCGTGCCCGGGCAGATCGCATTGGCGCGGATGCCCTTGGTGATGAAATCGGCGGCGATGCTCTTGGTCAGGCCGATCACCCCGGCCTTGGTCGCGCCATAGACAAAGCGGTTGGGCGCGGCCAGGACCGAGCCTGCAACCGAGGCCATGTTGATGATCGACCCGCCACCGCCCGCGATCATCGCCGGCAGGAAGGCTTTGCACATCCGGTACATCGCCGTCATGTTGAGGTTCATCGAGAAGGCCCATTGCTCCTCGTCACAGTCGAGGATCGTGCCGGCGGCGACGAAGCCCGCGCAGTTGAAGAGCACATCCAGCGCGCCGATCTCGGCGGCGGCGGCCTCGATCGCCTCTTTGTCCAGCACGTTCAACAGCCGCGTCGCGATCCCCTCGGCGGCGAGGCTTTCCAGCGCCGCGGCGTTGATATCGGCGGCGATCACCTCTGCCCCCTCGCTGTGCATCGCGAGGACCGTCGCCCGCCCGATGCCCTGCCCGGCTGCCGTCACCAGCGCCTTTTTCCCTGCAAGCCTGCCCATTCCATCCCTCGCGAACCACTTCTGCCTGCCTTCCTAAACTGACATGTCAGTTTAGGAAACAGGGAATTGGCCCCAAGACAGCCTCCCGGGCGGCTTCATGCGTCGTGATCGGGCGCCTTGCCGGAAATCGCGCGATAGGGGCGGCTGACATCGGTCAGGGTCACTTCCAGCGCCTCGACCTCCAGCGCCACGACGCCATCCCCGGCGAGGATCAGCTCCACCACGCCAGCGCCTTCCGCGCCGGGGACGAATCGCACCTCCAGCAGCGAGAGGATCGTATCCGCCTCGCCCCGCGCGATGCCCTGGCTGCGCACGGCCAGCACGGTGTCGAAGACCATCAGGCTGCGCACCCTTTCGAACGGGCGGCCAAGGCGTTCGGCCAGGGGCTTGTCCTCCCAGCGGAAGCGGTTGAGGAGCAGGGCAAAGCGGTGCTGCCTGCGGGCAAAGGTCATGTCAGTGCCCGCAAGGACCGCGTCCTGCACCAAGGCGGCCATGATCGCCAGATCCTCGGGCGCTTGCGCGATCAGGCGCAGGGGGGCGTCGTCGCCATCTTCAAAGCTTGCATCGGTCATGCCTTGATCCGTTCGATCAGCGCGCCACAGGCCCGCAGTTTTTCCTCGACCCGCTCATAGCCGCGGTCGAGGTGATAGACCCGGCTGACCACCGTCTCGCCCTCGGCGGCGAGCGCCGCGAGGA
Organism: Rhodobacter sp. P1_C2; assembly: GCF_056406375.1. Taxonomy (NCBI): domain Bacteria; kingdom Pseudomonadati; phylum Pseudomonadota; class Alphaproteobacteria; order Rhodobacterales; genus Rhodobacter; species Rhodobacter sp. P1_C2. Next base: position 58,597 of record NZ_JBFUAG010000004.1, on the reverse strand, counting down.
TCAGGCTGACCGAGGCGCGCAGGTCGGTCGCCATGACCCGGGCGCCCTTCAGCTTGTCGACGCCGGTCACGGTGGCATGGCCGCCATGCACTTCGATCCGCGCGCCCATCCGGATCAGCTCGGGCGCGTGCATGAAGCGATTCTCGAAGATCTTCTCTTCCAGAACCGAGGTGCCATCGGCGGTGCACAGGAGCGCCATCATCTGGGCCTGCAGGTCGGTCGGGAAGCCCGGGAAGGGTTCGGTCACCACATCCACCGCAGTGACCCGCCCGTTCTTGCGCGAGACTTTCAGGCCCCGCGCGGTTTCGGTCACCGAAACCCCGGCCGCATCCAGCTTTTCAGCGAAGGCGCCGACAAGGTCCAGCCTGCCGCCGATGCATTCGATCTCGCCGCCGCAGATCGCCGGCACCAGCATATAGGTGCCAAGCTCGATCCGGTCGGTGACCACGGGATGGGTCGCGCCATGCAGGCGGTCGACGCCCTGGATGGTGATGGTTGAGGTGCCCTCGCCTTCGATCTGCGCGCCCATCTTGCGCAGGCATTGCGCCAGATCGACGATCTCCGGCTCGCGCGCGGCGTTTTTCAGCACCGTGGTGCCCTTGGCCAGGGTGGCGGCCATCAGCGCATTCTCGGTCGCCCCGACCGAGACGAAGGGAAACTCGACCACCGCGCCCTTCAGCTTGCCGCCGATCGCCTTGGCATGGACATAGCCGTCGCGCAGGTCCAGTTCGGCCCCCATCGCCTCCAGCGCCTTGAGGTGCAGATCGACCGGGCGCGCACCGATGGCGCAGCCGCCGGGCAGCGAGACCACGGCATGGCCATCGCGCGCCAGCATCGGCCCCAGCACCAGAATCGAGGCGCGCATCTTGCGCACGATGTCATAATCCGCCGTGTGATTGGCGATGTTGTGCGAGGACATGGCCAGAACCTGACCCTCCTGCAGGCTGGCCACCTCGGCGCCGAGCGACTGCAGAAGCTGCGTCATCGTCGCAATGTCCGACAGCCGCGGCGCATTGGTCAGCGTCAGCGGTTCATCGCTCAGCAATGTCGCGGGCATCAGCGTAAGACAGGCGTTTTTCGCCCCGGCGATCGGAATCGCCCCCGACAAAGCCCCGTTGCCCTTGACCAGAATCGAATCCATGTGCCCGCCTCATTCCAAATCGTTATCCGCCGCGGTCGTACCGCCGGGCGTTTGATCTCTGTTTTCCGTGCCGTCTTCGGCCCCGATCTCCTGGCGCGCCCGAGCCTGCGCCTTGCGGCGCCCCATATTGGCCTTCAAGGCCGCCTTCAACCGCTGTTCGCGGCTGAGCGGGCCGGAGGCCTTCCTGTCGGACCGGGGATCTTGCGTCATGGGGGCTTGTGTAGCGCAAGGGTAAGAAAGGGTCCAGTTGAGATGGTAATTTGCTCTTGCACCCCGTCCGCTTTGCGTCTAATCACCCGCCACGCAAGCCGAGGCAAACGCCGAAGCCTGACGCGATGCTGTGGTAGCTCAGTGGTAGAGCACTCCCTTGGTAAGGGAGAGGTCGAGAGTTCAATCCTCTCTCACAGCACCATCCTCCCCCAGCAAGACATTGATTTCAGGGCGCAAACCATTGTGCCTGGCCTCGCCTGTCCGGCCCTGCGGCTGCGCATCGCTTCGGCCGCCTTTGCGGGCGGCCGGGTTCGGGGTGGGGCGGGATCGGAGTCTGGAACTGGCCGGGGCCGCAGCGGGGGTTTTGCGCCCGGACCGCCTCAACCGCGCTGGTGGCGGGTCAGGCGGCGTTCGGCGAGGCGGACGGCGCCGATCAGGATCAGGTTGATCACCAGATACATCGCCCCCGCGATCGCGAAGATCTCGAAGATGGCGAAGGTCTTGCTCATCAGCCGTTTGGCATAGCCCGTCACCTCCAACACCGTGATGGTGGAGGCGAGGCTGGTGCCCTTGACCATCAGCACCAGCTCGTTGCCATAGGCGGGCAAGGCCTGGCGGATCGCCAGGGGCAGCTCGATCCGGCGGAAGCGCAGGGCGCGGCTCATCCCGCAGGCCTGGGCGGCCTCGATCAGGCCCGCGGGCACCGATTGCAAGCCGCCGCGCAGGATTTCTGAAGTATAGGCCGCCGTGTTCAGCGCCAGGGCCAGCACCGCGCAGCGCGAGCCTTCGGAGATGACCCACCAGAGCGCGGGCGTGTGCTGCACGAAGTCGAACTGGCCGAGGCCGTAATAGATCAGGAACAGCTGCACGATCAGCGGGGTGCCGCGAAAGACGGCGCTGTAGCCTTGTGCCACCTGCGCGATCACCGGGGTCGGCGACAGCCGCATCATCGCCAGGCCAAGCCCGAGGTTGAACCCGATCGCCACCGAGACCGCGGTCAGCGTCAGGGTCATCATCAGGCCCTTCATCAGGACGGGCACCACCGAGAAGATCAGGTCCATCATGCCACCTTTGCCTTGCGCGAGGCCAGAAACCGCTCGACCCAGCCAAAGCCCGCCTGGCTGACGAAGGTGATCAACAGATAGGCCAATGCCGCCACCAGATAGAAGATGAAGGGATGCCGCGTCGAACCCGCGCCAACATATGCCGTCCGCATCAGCTCCTGCAGGCCCACGACCGAGACGAGGGCCGTGTCCTTGATCGTCGTTTGCCAGACATTGTTCAGCCCCGGCAGGGCGATGCGCAGCATCTGCGGCGCAATGATGCGGCGGAAGATCCGGCCTCCGGGCAGGCCAAGCGCCACCGCCGCCTCGACATGGCCCCGGGGGACGGCGGCGAGGGCGGCGCGGACGACCTCGGTCGAATAGGCGCCCGAGATGGCGCCGATGGCAAAGACCGTCACCACGAAGGCATAAAGCGTGTCGGGCAGACGGTCATAGCCGAAGACGGTCGCGATCCGGCTGACGAATTCGACCGAGCCGAAGAACAGAAGGTAGATGATCAGAAGCTCGGGCACGCCGCGCACCACCGAGGTATAGACATCGACCACCTGCGCCAGCCCGGCGACGCGGCGCCATTTGATCACGCCGCAGACCGTGCCGAGGATCAGGCCGAAGGCCATGCTGGCCAGGCCGATGGCGATGGTCACCAGAGCGCCGCGCAGGATCGCCAGGACCCAGCCGTCGTTCCACAGACTTTGCCAGCCAAATTCCATAGCGTGCAGCCTTTCATCGCAAGGGCGCGCCCGGGTCCGGGCGCGCCGGGGGGCTTATTGGCAGGGGCGCGAGATATCCATCTTGAACCATTTGAGGCTGGCGGCCTTGATCGAGCCATCCGCCCCCAGCTCGCAGATCGCCTTGTCGATCTTCGCCTTCAGTTCGGTGTCTTCCTGGCGGATGCCGATGCCGGTGCCCTCGCCCAGCGTCGGGTCATAGGTCGAGATGATGTTCACATCGACGAACTGGAAATTGGCGCCTTCGGGTTTGTCCAGAAAGGCCTGCAGGGCAGAGACATCGGCAAAGCCGGCCTCGACGCGGCCCGAGGCGAGGTCGATCTGCATCTGGTCCAGCGAATCATAGGATTTCAACGTCGCATCGGGGACCAGCTTTTCCATGAAATGGGCATGGGTGGTGCCGGCCTGCACGCCGACCGAATGACCGGCCAGCGCCTTCAAGAGTTCGGGAATGTCCTTGATCCCGGCCAGCGGCGAATCCTTGGCCACCACGACCTTGTTGGCCAGTTCCGCATAGCCGACCGAAAAGCTGATCTCTTTCTTGCGGTCCGCCGTGATCGACATGCCCGAAACGATGACATCGAACCGCTTGGCCTTCAGCGCCGGGATCAGGCCGTCGAAGGCCTGCACGACGAAGGCGCATTTCATCTCCAGCTTGGCGCAGATCAGGTTGGCGACATCGGCGTCAAAGCCGGAGACGTTGCCATTGGCATCCGCGATGCTCCACGGCGGGTATTCGCCTTCGGTGCCGACGGAAAGGGTGCCTTCGGCCTGGGCGCCGATCGCACTGGCCGCCAGAAAGGCGAGAAAAGACAGGATCTTGAGTTTCAAAGCGTGTCTCCATGTTGGGGTTGGGTTGGACTTGGGGGAGCTTGCCGCTGTCGCGGTTCTTCTTAGAAGGTTCGGGCCAGGAACTGGCGCAGACGATCCGATCTGGGGTGGCCGAACAGATCGGCCGGCGGGCCTTCCTCTTCCACCACGCCCTGGTGAAGGAAGAGGACCTTGTGGCTGACCTCGCGCGCGAATTGCATCTCGTGGGTCACGAGGATCATCGTGTTGCCCTCTTCGGCCAGGGCCCGGATCACCCGCAGCACCTCGCCCACCAGTTCGGGGTCGAGGGCCGAGGTCGGCTCGTCGAAGAGCATGACCCTGGGCCGCATGGCCAGGGTGCGGGCGATGGCGGCGCGCTGCTGCTGGCCGCCCGACAATTGCGCCGGATAGGCGCTGTGCTTCTGCGAGAGGCCGACCTTCTTGAGCAGCTCATGGGCATGGGCGATCGCATCGGCGCGCCTTTCCTTCAGCACATGGATCGGCGCCTCGATCAGGTTTTCCAGCACGGTCAGATGCGGCCAGAGGTTGAAGTTCTGGAACACCATGCCGACCCGCGCCCGGATCCGCTCCACCTGCGCCTTGTCGGCGGGGGACGAGCGGCCCGGACCGATGTCCTTCATCCGCACCACCTCGCCGTCGATGATGACGCGGCCGCCGTTGGGCTGTTCCAGAAAGTTGATGCAGCGCAGCAGCGTGCTCTTGCCCGAGCCGGAGGAGCCGATCATCGAGACGACCTCCCCCGCCCGCGCAGTGAGGTTGATGCCGCGCAAGACCTCCAGCGGGCCGAAGTATTTGTGCAGGTCGATGACCTCGACCGCCGGGGTGCCCTTGGCACCCGCGGCGGGGGAGGCTGCGGTTGCCGCGACCGGAAAGGCGCCAAGCGCGCGGTCGAAGTGGCGCAGGCTGGCGCCGAGGCAGGCCTGCTGCCAGTCGCGGTCCTCGGGGATGAAACCTTCGCGCAGGGCGGCCTTGATCGCGGCCCCCTGCGGCGAGGCGAGGTTGCCATGCAGATGCAGCCAGTTCTCGTCGATCACCCGCTGCATCATGGCAGGCCCGTCCAGCGTGCCGCATTCGATGACCAGCGGCAGCACCCGTGCCTGCGGCAGGGAACGGCGCACCATGTCCGAGACATAGCCGGTCGCAGTGGCGGCGATGCCGGTCTCTGTCGTGGCATTGTGGCCGGTCAGGACGGGCACCATGGCAGGGCCGAAGACCTCGCGCCCGCGGTCCAGCCCCGGATGGGGGCCGACAGCCACCGACAGAAGCGCCGGATAGCCATAGGGCCCTGCCCCGGTGTGCAGGTCAAAGACCGTGACCTCGCGCGCGGCCTGGGCAAAGCGGGCCAGGATCTCGGACAGGGTGCGGTTGGACCAGACCGGACCGGCGCCGCCGTAAAAGAGCCCGTCGGGATGGTGGTACTGGCCGGCCTGGACGATCGGCGCAAAACGCGCGCCGAGCGCACTGGCAGCGGCGGCAAGCGCGGGTTCGGCCAAGCTCGGCGGCGCCTCGGCCCCGCCCACCAACAGCGGATGCAGCGGTTCGTAATCGGGATTGGCCGGCAGCGGCGCCGCCCAGTCGAGGAAGTTGCGGTTGAGGTCGACATTGTCCTCGTTGACCCGCCGCGACCAGGCCGTGCCCCAGGGGTTGATCAGGTGGATCATCATCACCGCCGTATCGGCCGGCAGGCGGGTCAGTTGCGCGGCCCAGACACTCTGGCAGGCCGAGCCATAGGCGCCTTCGACGCCGTGGGTGCCCGAGATCAGGATCATCAGCCGGGTGGCATCCCTCGGGCCGATCCAGCCGACATCGGTCGTCAACGCCTCGCCCTCGGGGCCGGGCAGCGGATGGGCAAAGGCCAGGGTCTCGGCCCCGCAGCGTTCCATCGCGGCAAGGAAGCGCTGGCGCATCTGGGGGTAAGAGGTCGCAAAGGCGGCGCTGCGGGCTTGGGTCTGCGTCATTGGGGAAGATCCTCGCGGGGCGCGGGCAAGACTTTGCCGGGGTTCATCAGGTTGGACGGGTCAAGGCAGCGCTTGATCTGCGCCATCAGCGCCAGCTTGCCCGGATCGCTGCAGTCGCGCAGCGCCTCGGTCCGTTTGGCGCCGATGCCGTGTTCGGCCGAGAAGGACCCGCCAAGGTCGCGCAGCGGGGCGTAGAGAATGGCCTCGACCCTGGCATTGACCTCCGGGGCGAGGGGCCCCTCATGGTTCAGCACCAGATGCAGGTTGCCATCGGCCAGATGGCCAAAGAGGAAGGGCGCCAGCCCCAGTTCGGCCAGTTCGGCCTCGACGCGGTCGAAGTATCGCCCCAGCGCCGCCAGCGGGACCGAGATGTCGTAGGAGGGCGCGCCGGGATAAAGGTGATAGATCGCCCCGGTGTTCTCGCGCAGCAGCCAGACCGCGCGCTCCTGCCGGGCGGAGGTGGCGATCAGCCCGGTCGCCGAGGGGTGCTGTTCCAGCGTGTCGGCGTAAAGCTGCATCAGCGCCTCCTGCAGCGCCGCCGCGTCGCGCCCGCCCAGCTGCAGGATCAGGGCCAGGGGCGTATCCAGCGGGAAGGCCGGCTCGTTCCAGCCCTGCGCGGCGGCGGTCAGCCGCAGATAGGGGTTCCACAGGGCCTCGGCCGCGCGCAGATGGCCGGTTTCGGGCGCAAGGGCGCGCGCGATCAGGTCCAGCACCGCGCCAACATCGGGCAGGCCGATCAGCGCGGTTGCGGTGGCCTGCGGCACCGGGTCAAGCTTCACGACCGCCCGCGTGATGACGCCCAGCGTCCCCTCGGCCCCGATCAGCAGGTGCTTGAGGTCATAGCCCGCGGCATTCTTCACCACCCGCGTCATGTCGGAATAAAGCGAGCCATCGGGCAGAACCGCCTCCAGCCCGAGGACGCGGTGGCGCATCACCCCGTTGCGAAAGGCCATGACGCCCCCGGCATTGGTCGACAGCATCCCGCCGATCGTGGCCGTGCCGCGGGCGGCGAGATCGATGCCCGGTTCCAGCCCAAGCGCTGCGGCCGCGGTCTGCAGCGCCTCCAGCGTCACGCCGGCCTGCACCACGGCGATCCGGTCAGACGCTTCGATCACCTCGATCTCGGCCAGCCGCGCGAGGGAGAGGACGACCTGCCCCCGCCCCGCCTCGGTGCCGCCGACCAGACCGGTGCGGCCGCCCTCGGGAATCACCGAGGCGCCTTCCGCGCGGCAGAGGCGCAGCAGCGCCTGAACCTCGGCCACCGAACCCGGCAGGGCCACAAGAACGCCGTCACGGTCGCGGATGCGGTCCGGGCCCAGGGTGCCCCTCAGGGTCTGGGCCAGGCTCATGCCAGCACCTGGCGCAGGGCGCGGATCAGGCGGTCGTTTTCGGCGGCGCTGCCGATGGTGACGCGCAGATAGCGCGCATAGCCCGCCTCGCGCCAGGGTTTGACGATCACCCCCGCCTGGATCAGGGCGGCGGCCATTTCGGCACTGTCGCGGCCGCAGTCAAAGAACAGGAAGTTGGTCTGCGACGGCGCCGGATGCAGGCCGATCTCCCGCAGGGCACCGGCCATCCGGTCGCGCTCATGGCGCAGACGCGCCACCGAGGCCTGCATCCAGCCTTCGTCCTGCAAGGCGGCGAGGGCTGCGACCTGAGCCGCACCATTCACGTTGAAGGGCGTCTTGGCGGCAGAGACGACCCGGGCAATCTCGGGGTGGGAACAGACCGCATAGCCGACCCGCAAGCCGGCCAGCCCATAGGCCTTGGAGAAGGTGCGCAGCACGACGTGATCGACGCCGCTGCCGCGCAGGGCCTCGATCCCGTCGACGGACCCCGGCTCGGCATATTCGAAATAGGCCTCGTCCAGCACGAAGAGCGTGCCGGGCCGGATCGCGGCGATGATCCGGGTCAGGGCCTCGCGGTCCAGCGCCGGTCCGACCGGGTTCCACGGCGAAGACAGAAACAGAAGGCGCGGGGCCTGGGCCAGCGCCGCCTCCAGCGCGTCCAGATCGAAACCGCAGGCATCGGTCATCGCCACCTTGGTGACCTGCGCGCCCAGCGCCAGCGGCTCGATCTCGTGCAGGCCAAAGCTGGGCGTGACGGTCAGCACCTGCGCCTGCGGGGTCAGCACCGCGCGGCAGATCGCGGCGATCATCTCTTCCGAGCCGTTTCCGGCGACGATGGCGGCCGGATCGCAGCCGAGCCGCCCCGCAAGGGCGCCGCGCAGTTCCGTGCAGGACGGGTCCGCATAGCGCCAGGGCTGGAACTGCGCGCTCGCCAGCGCCGCCAGAACGGCGGGAGAGCAGCCCTCGGGGTTCTCGTTGCTGGCAAGCCGGGCGATGTCGGTGAGCCCGCTCAGGCTTTGCGCCTTGGCGAGGGTCATGCCGGCGTTATAGGGCGGCAGGGCGGCAAGATTGGGGTTCAGGCTTACGGCTGGCTTGGTCAGGAGGGGATGGGTCATGGCGGTCAAAGCTCCAGCACCACGGCGCCCCTGGGGCGGGTGCAACACAGAAGGATATGGCCCTCGGGCGGCGGGTCGAGCGGGTCGTCCGTCCAGTCGACCGCGCCGTCGATCAGCCGTGTCACGCAGGTGCCGCAGACCCCGGCCCGGCAGCTGAAGTCGGGGGTCAGGCCCTGCGCCTCGGCAAAGTCGAGAAGGCTGGCGCTGTCATCCCACGGCGCTGTTCGGGCGCTGGTCCGGAAGGTCACCGCATCGCCCGCTACAGGGGTCTCGGCGGTCTCGGCGGGTTTGGCCGGCGCAGGCTCGAGCTGGGAGGCGGGGCCGAAGAATTCATGCGCGATGCGGGCGCGCGGCACGCCAAGATCGCGCAGGATCGCAAAACAGGCCTGCATGAAGCCCGGCGGGCCGCAGAGATAGACATCATAGTCATCCAGCGGCAGCAGGCTTTGCAGAATCTCTTTGGTCACAAAGCCTTCGGAGTGGAAAAGGCCCGCGGCGCGGTCCGCCTCCGAAGGGGCGCGGTAGCAGAAATGGGCCCGCAGGTTCGGCGCGGCGCAGAGGCGCAAGACCTCGTCGCGCAGGGCATGGTCGGCGCCGTTCTCGACCGCGTGAAGAAACAGCGTGCGCCGCCCGGTCTGCGCCAGACGGTGCAGCATCGCGACCAGAGGCGTCAGCCCGACGCCGCCGGCCAGAAGCAACACGGGGCGCGGGCTCTCCTCATCCAGCACGAAGTCGCCGCGCGGCGCCTCGGCATGCAGAAGATCGCCGGGGCCCACTTGGTCATGCAGATGGCCCGAGCCCTGCCCCATCGCCTCGCGCTTCACGGTGATCCGGTAGCGGCCACCGTCGTCCGGCGGACCCGACAGGCTGTAATTGCGGATCAGCCCGCCGGGCAGGCGAAAGACCAGGAACTGACCGGGCTTGTAGCTCTGCCAGGGCCCGAGGGGCTTCAGCCAGAACGAGGTGATCAGCCGGCTTTCGACCTCCTTGCCCACCACCTGCAGGGTCAGCGCCGCGCCGCTCATTCGGCGGCGACCTTCGCGCCTTGCTCGTCCTCGATCAGCCTGGCCAGGGTTCGGCGGAAGCGCAGCGGGCCGACATCGATCTTGAGATCCAGATTGGGCGTCCGCTTCTGCGCCATGCCCTTGTGGACGGCGGTCAGGACCACGCGGTCCTCTTCGAAGGCGCCGCGGACCGAGGTGGCGAAGCGGGCCGAAACCTCTGCGTCATCGGGCGCGAAATTGCGCATCTGGAACCAGTAGTATTTGGTCGTATCGGCATCGACCGGGGTCATGAAGTTGTAGCTGTCCATCAGGAAGACATCCGGATCGGCGGGCTTGCCCTCGCCCCCGGTGCCCGCCGGCGTGAAGATCGCCTTGATGATCGCGTTCGAGGGGTAGCGCACCTCGTAATGCTGCTTGCGGTCGCAGTTGCCGGCGAACTTCAGGAAGGGCGCATAAAACGGCGCCGGCGGCGTATCCAGCATCCAGCGCCAGACCGTCACCCCATCCGGGTTGATCGTGGTGTTGAGCGGGGTCTCCTCGGTCGCGGCATTGCCGAAGGAGGTCGGATGCACCCAGGCGGTGTGCGAGGGGTCCAGCAGGTTGTCGGTCATGTAAAGGTAGTTGCAGGCCAGGGCCATCGACTCGCCCTTGTTGATGCCCCAGGCCGGATCGCCCCAATGTTCGACCTGAAAGATCAGCCCCGGGTCGGCCTTCTCGGCATCGCCCATCCAGATCCAGAGCAGGCCATAGCGCTCTGCCACCGGATAGGCGCGGACCTGGGCGACATGGGGGATCTTTTCGGCGCCGGGCACCCGGGTGCAGATGCCTTTGCCGTCGAAGGTCAGACCGTGGTAGCCGCATTCCACCTGGTCACCCTTGATGCGGCCCATCGACAGCGGCAGCTTGCGATGCGGGCAGGCGTCTTCGAGCGCCACCACCTCGCCCGAGGTCTTGCGGTACAGCACCACCTCTTCGCCCAGCACCTTGATCGGCACCAGCCCCTGGCCGATCTCGTGATCCCAGGCGGCGACATACCAGGCATTTCGCAGAAACATGATCCACTCCGACGATTATGTGCAGACATATTCGTAGCGGCAGCCCTGCGCGAAACCTATCCATTTTAAATGCGTTCTAATATAGTCTGGCTAAAGCAAGGAGACCGCCATGCCCCATCTGCCCCTGCGCGCGATGCAGGCCTTCGAGGCCTTCGGGCGCCTTGGAAGCGTCACCGCCGCAGCGCAGGAGCTGGGCGTCTCGCTCGGCGCCATCAGCCAGCAGTTGCGCAAGGCCGAAGAGGCGGTGGGCGTGCGGCTGGTCGAAAGGGCGGGCCGCCACATCACCCTGACCCCACGCGGGACGCGCTATCTGGAGGACCTGAATGCCGGGTTTGACCGGCTGCGAGAGGCGCAATCGCGGGTTGGGCGGCTCAATTCCGATACGGTGCTGACCCTGTCCTGCCTGCCTTCGCTGGCCAGCAAATGGGTGGCGGCGCGGCTATTCGACTGGCAGATGCACCATCCCGCCGCCACGATCCGCCTGATCGGCGAGGATATCGAGCCGCGGCTTGGCGCCGAACAGGCGGATTTCCGGCTGTCTTACGGGCGGATGTCGCGGCATTATCTGCACGCCGCCCAACTTTTCACCGATTGGGTCGTGCCTGCCTGTTCTCCAGCCTTTCTAAAGCAAAATCCGGTGTCCTGCCCGGCGGATATCTTGCAACTCCCCCTCTTGGAGATCGAATGGGACCGCGATCAGGGCGACAGCCCTGGCTGGGCCGAATGGGCCGCCGGTCTGGGTCTTGCACCGCGCAATCTGGGGGGGCAGATGAGCTATTCTCTGTCCAGCGCGGCGATCGACGCCGCGATCAACGGGCGCGGCTTCGTGCTGGCGCAGCTGTCGATGGCGGCCGATGACATTGCTGCCGGGCGGCTGGTCCTGCCGGTCGATGCGAAGATGAAGCTGAAGGAGCCCTATTTCCTCGCCTGGGATCTTGGCGCCCTGGGCAAGCCGCTCGGGGCAGAGCTGCACAGCTGGCTGACGATCCTTGGTCGCCAGCAGGAGGCCGCCGCCGGGCGGCTTCTGCGCGACATCGGCGCGGCCCCCGGCTGACCCCCGGCTTGGCACGGGACAGGGGCGGCGTCACCCGTTCAGCGGCGTGTCGGCCAGAAGCCGGACCAGCCAGTCGACAAAGACCCGGACCTTGTTGCTCAGATGCCGGTTGGGCGGGTAGACGATGTAAAGCGGGATCGGCTCCAGCGTCCAATCCTCCAGCAGCGGCACCAGCGCGCCGCTGCGCAGGTGTTCGGCCGCCATGAAGCGCGGCACGCCCGCAACCCCCAGACCCGACAGCGCCGCCGTCACATAGCTGCGCGCATCGTTGACGGCGACGATATAGGGGGCGTTCACCTCGACCACGTCGCCGGCCCGGGTGAAGCTGAGGGGCAGGCTGCGATAGCTGCGCGCCATGAAGTAGTTGACGCAATGATGCCGCGCCTCAAGCTCGGCCGGATGCGAGGGAATGCCGAACGCGGCCAGATAGCCCGGCGTCGCACAGGTCATCATCCCGACCTCGGCCACCCGCCGCGCGATCAGCGACTGGTCGCCGGGCGGCCCGCCGCGTAGGGCGCAGTCGACATTCTCGGCCAGGTAATCGACGGTGCGGTCGCCGACGCCGAGATCGAGGTGGATATCGGGATATTTCCGGCTGAAATCGGCCAGCGCGGGGATGACCAGCCAATCGGCGAAGGCCCCCGCCATCTCGACCCGCAGCCTGCCGCTGGGGCTGGCCTGCGAATGGGAAAGCGAGCCGTCCAGTTCGTCGATCTCCGCCACGATCTGCAGCGCGCGTTCGTAGTAAAGCGCGCCATCCGTGGTCACGATCACCCGCCGCGTCGTGCGGTTCAGCAGTTTGGTCTGCAGATGCGCCTCGAGGTTCTGGATCAGGTTGGTCACCGTGGCCTTGGGCGTCCCCAGCGCCTCGGAGGCCTTGGTGAAATTCCCGGTCTCGACAACCCGGATGAAGGCCCGCATGGCAGAGAGTTGGTCCAAGGCGTATCTTCCCTGCTGATGGCATCATTATTCGAGATTTCGGATAGTGTAGTCAAAATTACCCGGCTTATTCAAGACGGCGAATAACGCTAAATGCTGCAAGTGCGAGAGGCGGAAGTCCGCCGATTGTTTGCAAGGAAAGCCCGATGACCGTCGCCGTCCAGGACATGCTGTTGGAAAATCTGCCCGTCGGGCCGGTTGCGACACGCGTCTATCTCGGCGCCGATTGCACCATCGGGCCGCCGGTGCTGCTCTACTTCCGCAGCGGCGCCTTCCTTCAGTCCGAGCTGACCGAATGCCCGGTGGCGCGGGCGCTGGCCGAAACCGGGGCCATCGTCGTGGTGCCCGATTACAACGCGCCGCTCGGCGGGGTCTTCCCCAAGCCGCTGGACGTGGGCTTTGCGCTCTTCTCCTATCTGGCGAAGAAACGCACCGGCCTTGGCAATCGCAACTCGCTTCTGCTGATCGGTGGCGAGGAGGCCGGCGGCAACATCGCCGCCGCCATCGCCTTCAAGGCGCGCGACCATTTCGCCAACGAGCTGGATGGCCAGGTGCTGCTCTCGCCGCTTCTGGACCCGTTCATGGGCTCGGCCTCGTTCCGCAATGCCGATGCCGTCGGCATGCGGCAGCGCTGGGCCGAGGGCTGGAGCCAGTATCTCAGCGGTGGCGTCTGCCACCCCTATGCGGCGCCCTGCACCTGTTCGCGTCTGGCGGGCGTGGCCCCGGCCCTGGTCATGACAGCGGTGGATGATCCGCTGCTTGACGAGGCAAAGGGCTATGCCGAGCGCCTGAAAAATGCCGGGATACGGGTGCACCAGCAGGTTCTTCCGGCGGGAAGCGGCTGGCCCTCTGTCTATGGCGGGCAAACCGGCGTTCCCTCGCAATGGCAAGACAGTGTCCGCACCCAGTTTTCAGAATTCGTCCGGGAGATCAGCCTGAACCGGCTGCATCCGGAAAAAGTGACCACGCGCAGCGCCTCCAGGCTGCAAGGAGAAAAACAATGACTTCATCGCGCACAGGTTGGGCCCTGACGGCCGCAAGCTTCGGATTGGCCGCCTCGGTGGCCGGGGCCACGCTGTTCCTCGACATGCCGCTTTCCAACAAGGCCGTAGCCTCGACTGCCCCGGCAGAAGCGCCGGCCACCCCGGTGACGGTGACCGTCATCAAGGCCCGTAACATCGACACCTGGCAGGAGTTTTCCGGCCGGCTGGAGGCGGTTGACCGCGTCCAGATCCGCTCTCGCGTGGCCGGTGCCGTGCAATCGGTCGATTTCCGCGAAGGCGCGCTGGTGAAGACCGGCGATCTTCTCTTCACCATCGACCCCGCGCCCTATCAGGCGGCGGTGGCCCAAGCCCAGGGCCTTCTCGCTTCGGCCAAGGCCCGCGCCAATCTGGCCGAGATCGAACTGGCCCGCGGCAAGAAGCTGGCACCCAATTCCGCCATCTCGCAAAGCGATCTGGACCAGCGCCAGAACGCGGTGAGCGAGGCGCAGGCAGGGGTGCAGACCGCCGAAGCCGCCCTGCATGCCGCCGAGCTGGAGCTGAGCTATACCGAGGTCCGCGCCCCGGTCTCCGGCCGGGTGGGCCGGGTCGAGGTCACCGTGGGCAACCTCGTCGCCGCGGGTTCCGCCTCGTCCGAGCTGACCACGCTGGTTTCGGTCGACCCGATCTATGCCAGCTTCAGCGTCGCCGAAGAGGTCGTGGGCAAGGCGCTGGCCGCACTGCCCGCCTCGGATGCGGCGGTGCCGCCGATCGAGGCGATCCCGGTCGAAATCGGCACGCTGGCCGATGAGGGCACCCCGATCGAGGGCAAGTTGCAGCTGATCGGCAACGAGGTCGATGCCGCCAGTGGCACGATCGACGTGCGCGCCGTCTTCGGCAATCCGGGCGGCCGGCTGATCCCCGGTCAGTTCGTGCGAATCCGGATGGGCGAACCCAAGGCCGAGCCGCGGATTCTGATCAGCGAAAAGGCCATCGGCACCGATCAGGACAAGAAATTCGTCTTCGTCGTCGATGCCGACAACAAGATCACCTACCGCCCGGTCACCCTGGGCCAGGCCGTCGAGGGCGCGCGGATCGTCGAAAGCGGCTTGAACGAAGGCGACCGCGTCGTCGTCAGCGGCCTGCAGCGCATCCGCCCCGGCGTCGTCGTGGCCCCGCAGACCGAACAGGTCGTGGCCGGGAACTGACAGGCCCTGCCCCCTCGCGAGGTGCCGGGCAGCGCCGGTCTTCCGCAGATCAAGACCCTCTTCGGCGGTCCCTCCTCCGCCGAGCGAGCGAATTTTATCAATTTCATGCCGGAGAGGGCTTTGAAATGAATCTGTCCAGATTTTTTGTCGACCGCCCGGTCTTTGCCGGCGTGCTGTCGATCCTCATCGTGGTGGCCGGCCTGATCGGCATGCGCTCCCTGCCGATCTCGGAATATCCCGAGGTGGTGCCGCCTTCCATCGTCGTGCGCGCCATCTATCCCGGCGCCAACCCGGTCGTGATCAGCGAAACCGTCGCCACTCCCCTGGAAGAGCAGATCAACGGCGTTGAGAACATGCTCTACATGAACAGCCAGGCGACCTCGGATGGCGTCCTGACGCTGACCGTGACCTTCAAGCTTGGCACCGACCCCGACAAGGCCCAGCAGCTGGTGCAGAACCGCGTGGCGCAAGCCGAACCGCGCCTGCCCGCCGAGGTGCGCGCCCTGGGGGTGACCACGGTCAAAAGCTCGCCCAACTTCATCATGGTGGTGAACCTCGTCTCGGACAGCGACCGCTATGACATCACCTATCTGCGCAACTATGCGACGCTGAACATCAAGGACCGCCTGGCCCGGATCGAGGGCGTCGGTCAGGTCCAGGTCTTTGGCGCCGGCGATTACGCGATGCGCGTCTGGATCGACCCGCAGAAGGCCGCGGCGCATGGTCTGGCCGCCAGCGACATCACCAATGCGATCCGCGCCCAGAACGTGCAGGCCGCCGCCGGCATCATCGGCGCCTCGCCCGACCCCAAGGGCGTCGACCTGCAGCTGAACGTCAACGCCCAGGGCCGCCTGCACACGCCCGAGGAGTTTGGCGAGATCATCGTCAAGACCGGGGTCGAGGGCGAGATCACCCGCCTGAAGGACGTGGCCCGCATCGAGCTTGGCGCTGCCGACTACACCCTGCGCTCGCTTCTCGATGGCAAGCCTGCGGTGGCCGTGGCCGTGCTGCAGGCGCCGGGGTCGAACGCGATCCAGATTGCCGACAATGTCCATGAAGCGATGGGCGAGCTGCAACTCGCCATGCCGGAAGGCGTCCGCTACGAGATCGTCTATGACACGACCAAATTCGTGCGCGCCTCGATCGAAAAGGTCGTCGATACCCTGCTGGAGGCCGTGGCGCTGGTGGTTCTGGTGGTCATCATCTTCCTGCAAACCTGGCGCGCCTCGATCATTCCCTTGATCGCGGTGCCGGTCTCGATCATCGGGACCTTCGGGGTGATGTATGCCTTCGGCTTTTCAATCAACGCGCTGACGCTGTTCGGCCTGGTGCTGGCCATCGGCATCGTGGTCGATGACGCCATCGTCGTGGTCGAAAACGTCGAGCGCAACATCGAAAACGGCCTCAACCCGCGTGAGGCGACCTACCGCGCCATGCGCGAGGTGTCCGGCCCGATCATCGCCATCGCGCTGGTTCTGGTGGCGGTTTTCGTGCCCTTGGCCTTCATCACCGGCCTGTCGGGCCAGTTCTACCGGCAATTCGCCCTGACCATCGCGATTTCCACCGTGATCTCGGCGGTGAACTCGCTGACCCTGTCGCCGGCGCTGGCGGCCCTGCTGCTGAAGGGCCATGGCGCGAAGAAGGATTGGCTGACCCGGGGCATGGACTTTCTCTTTGGCTGGTTCTTCCGCGGCTTCAACCGCCTCTTCGGTGGGGCGAGCCGGGTCTATGGCAAGGGGGTCGGCGGTCTCGTCTCGCGCAAGAGCGTCGTCATGGCGGTCTATCTGGCGCTGGCCGCCGGCACCTATGGCATGTTCAACCTGATCCCCGGCGGCTTTGTGCCCGCCCAGGACAAGCAATACCTGATCGGCTTTGCCCAACTGCCCGATGGCGCCACGCTGGACCGGACCGAGGATGTCATCAAGCGGATGAGCGCGATTGCGCTGGAACAGCCGGGCGTCGAACATGCCATCGCCTTCCCGGGCCTGTCGATCAACGGCTTCACCATCGGGTCGAACTCCGGCATCGTCTTTGCCGTGCTGGATGATTTCGACAAGCGCAAGACGCCGGAACTGTCGGGTGGCGCGATTGCGATGCAGCTGAACCAGAAATTCGCCGGCATCCAGGACGCCTTCATCGCGATGTTCCCGCCGCCGCCGGTCAACGGCCTCGGCTCCACCGGCGGTTTCAAGATGCAGATCGAGGACCGCGCCGGCCTCGGCTATCAGGCGCTGGACGAGGCGACCAAGGCCTTCCTCGCCCAGGCCTATCAGACGCCAGAGCTGGCGGGCCTCTTCTCCAGCTTCCAGATCAACGTGCCGCAGCTTTACGCCGATCTGGACCGCGCCAAGGCCCAGCAATTGGGCGTGGCGGTGACGGATGTGTTCGAGACGCTGCAAATCTACCTCGGCTCGCTTTACGTCAACGATTTCAACGCCTTTGGCCGCACCTATTCGGTGCGTGTCCAGGCCGATGCCGCCTTCCGCGCCAAGCCCGAGGATATCGGCCAGCTGAAGGTGCGTTCGGCCTCGGGCGCGATGATCCCGCTGTCGGCGCTGCTGAAGGTGGATGCGGCCTCGGGGCCGGAGCGGACGACGCGCTACAACGGCTTTCTTGCCGCCGACATCAACGGCGGCCCGGCGCCGGGCTTCTCCTCCGGTCAGGCGCAGGCGGCGGTGGAAAAGATCGCAGCTCAGACCCTGCCGCAGGGCATCAAGTTCGAATGGACCGATCTGACCTATCAGCAGATCCTCGCGGGCAATTCCAGCATCGTGGTCTTCCCCCTGGCGCTGTTGCTGGTCTATCTCGTGCTGGCGGCACAGTATGAAAGCCTGACCCTGCCGATTGCGATCATCATGATCGTGCCGATGGGGGTTCTGGCGGCATTGGCGGGCATCTGGCTGACCGGGGGCGACAACAACATCTTCACCCAGATCGGGCTGATGGTGCTGGTGGGCCTATCGGCGAAGAACGCGATCCTGATCGTCGAATTCGCCCGAGAGCTGGAGTTCGAGGGCCGAACGCCGATCCAGGCCGCGATCGAATCGAGCCGGCTGCGTCTGCGCCCGATCCTGATGACCTCGATGGCCTTCATCATGGGCGTGGTGCCGCTGGTCGTCTCCACCGGCGCCGGGGCGGAAATGCGCAAGGCCATGGGCGTGGCGGTGTTTTCCGGCATGATCGGCGTGACCTTCTTCGGCATCTTCATGACGCCGGTCTTCTATGTGCTCTTGCGCCGGATGGTGGGCAACCGCCCGCTGGTGCAGCACGGCGCGCCGACCTTCCATGAAGACCACAAGTCGGAACCCGAGCCCGAGCCGGAACCGATCCGCCTCGCCGCCGAATAGACCTCGACCAGCAAATGAAAACCCCGCCCCTGACACCCAGGGGCGGGGTTTTTCGTGCGAAAGTCGCGGGTTACAGGGCGAGGCGTCGCGCCCCGCGCAGGGCCAGGATGCCAAGGAGGATGCAGGCCAGCAGCGCCACCGCCTGGACCACGACGAAGGGCGGCTCGCTTCCCGTCGGCGCCAGGGCGTTGAGGAAACCGACCTTCAGGAAGGACTGGACGACCAGCACAAAGATGTTGAGGTAAAGCGCGAAGGTGGCCGTTCCCAGATAGACCTTCATCCAGCCGCCCCTGCCCCCGAAGCCATAAAGCGCCAGCAAGGCCACCGCCAGCACGACCAGCGACAGGCCCCCCACGGCCAGCGCCGGGGTGAAGCCGTGGAACGGGAACATGAAGCCGGTCACGCTGGTCAGGATCGTGGTGACGAGGAAAATGGCGTTCCAGCCGGTCAGGAATGCGCCACGGATCGCCGACAGCAGCCAGACCAGACCGGCCACGATGCCGATCAGGCTGATCACGACATGCAGCAGCGTAAAGGCAGCAAGGGAAAGGCCAAGCATCATGCGCAGATCCTCCTCGGGATGGAATCACGGGTTTGTGATGCGATCTTAACGCTCCGGACCACAGCCGTTTAGGATGTTCGTGTCGCGAAAACGGCGGATCGCGTAGCGCAGCGGCGCGGCACCGGCGCGAGGGGCGTTTTCAGGCGCTCTGCCGCAAAAAGCATCGGCAAGGCGCTCTGCAGACCCGCCAACCGATCACGGTGGGGCCAGCACGGTCACCGTGGCCGACATGCCGGGGGCAAGCCGCGCGATCTGGGGCTGATCAGGATCGAAGGCGATCAGGACGCCGATGCGCTGCGGCACCTTCACGAAGGTCCCGGTGGCATTGTCGGGCTTGAGCACCGAAAACTCCGAACCGGCGGCGGGGGAAATCGCGGTGACATGGCCGCGCAGGTCCTCGCGGCCCAGGGCGTCGATGCGGATGGCGACCGCCTGGCCTGCCGCGATCCCGGCGACCTGGCTCTCCTTGAAATTGGCGATGATCCAGCGCGCCTCCGGCACCAGCGGCATCAGGCTGGTGCCGGGCACCACATATTGCCCGGTGCGGACGCTGACCTCGCCCAACTGGCCCGACACCGGGGCGCGGACATAGGTATCGGCCAGATGCGCCTTGGCGGCATCCTGCCTTGCCAGGGCAATCGCAACCTGGGCGAAAAGCTCGTGGCGCACCACCTCGACCTGGGCGATGTTCTGGCGGGCGATCTCGATCTGGGCCGTGGCCGCGTCGACCGCCGCCTGGGCCGAGCCGAGCGCCGCGCGCGCCGCATCGCCGGCCCGCGCCGGAAGGGATTGGCGCGCCACCAGATCCTCGGCCCGCGCGGCATCCGACTGCATCAGCACCAGCTGCGCCCGGGCAGCGGCCTGATCGGCCACCCGTCCGGCCAGCGCCGCCCGCGCGGAGATCGCCGATTGGTCGCTGTTGGCCAGGGCCGCCTTGGCGTTTTCCAGGGCCGCATCCGCCTCGGCCATCTGCGCGAGGGGCACCCGGTCGTCAATCCGGGCGAGGATCTGGCCCGCCTCCACGTTCTGGTAATCCTTGACCGGCACCTCGGTCACCCGCCCCGAAGCCTCGGCCGCGATCTGGGTGACATAGCCGCGCACATAGGCGTTGTTGGTGCGCAGCGACAGAAGCTGCGGCAATTGCCAGGCCAGGACGGCGGCGATACAGGCCACCAGCACCATGGGCGGCAGGATCAGCATGGCGCGGCGGGTGGCGGGCCGCCAAACCTCGCGCGGCACCTCGGGCGGAGGGGGAGCAGGCGGTGGGGCAGCCGGGGGAGCAGCAGGTTCAGAAGGGTCAGAGGTCATGTCGCGCGTCCTTTGCGCCTCAGGGCCAGAAAGACAAGATAGGCCGCCATCGCCAGCGCCAGGCCAGAGATCAGGCGGAAGGTGTCGTTGAAGGCCAGCACCGTCGCCTCGTTGCGCAGGCTGCGGCCCAATGCGGCGGCAGCGGCGACCTTGCGGCGGGCGGGGTCGGTCACGACGCCGCGCAGGGCCTTCTCCTCGCTGGCCAGGCGGGCCACGACCTGCGGATCGGCCGGCTCCAGCGCCTCGGAGAGCACGGCGGTGTGATACCGCGTCCGCTCGACCTGGTAGCTGCCGATCAGCGAGGCGCCGGCCAGTCCGCCGAGGTTCTGGCTGAGGCTGAAGACCACCACCATGCTCAACAAGGCATCGGGCGTGCTGCGCAGCACCCGGATGAACCCGTACATCAGCGAAGGCCCGACCGCGAGCGTCAGGCTGAAGCCGATCAGCGCCTGGCTGAGGAACAGCTGCCCGCTGCGCGACTGGCTCGTGGTGCCGCTGTCCAGCCAGCCCGCCACCGCGATCAGGACCATCGCCGTGGCGACCAGCCAAGGAATGCGCGCCTCGGTCACCACAAGGCAGACGGTGATCAGCCCCAGCGCCATCGCTGCGGTGACGATGGTGAACAAAAGCCGCATCTCGACATTGCCGAGGCCGGCATTGGTCAAAAAGCCCACCGCGCCATAGCTTTGCTCGGCCAGGACCACGCGCAGCAGAAGGGCCACGAAGACAAAGCGCAGGATCTCGCGCTGGCCAAGCCAGCGGGTCAGGATCAGCGGCCGCGAGCGGACATGTTCCACCGTCAGGCCAAGGCAGAACAGCGCCAGCCCCGCCACCAGCACCGGCATGACCCAGGGCGTATCCCACCACCAGAGGAGCCGGGCATTGCCGATGGCCGCCACCACCATCCAGATGCCGGGAAAGATCAGGGCAAGGGGCAGAATATCCTGCCGGTCAAAGCCCTTGGCGCGTTGCGACGGCGGCAGGGGCAAGGCGAGGCTGCAGGCCAGGATGGTCAAGGCCGTCACCGTCTCCAGAAGCGGCAGGCTGGCGGGGTCGGTCAGCCAGTCGTCGGCGATGATCCGCGCCAGGGGCGTGCCGAACTGCGGCAGGCTCGCCCCCAGGACCAGCGCCAGGGCCCTGGCCCGCAGGGGCAGCGCCTGGATCAGGTGATAGATGCCAAGCGACAGGACCGCCGCACTGGCCAGCCCCGCCACGGCCCGCGTGACCAGCGCCGCCGCGAGTGAAGGGAAGACCAGCCCGGCAAAAGCCATCAGCGCATAAAGCAGCAGCAGCCCATGGGTGATCGCCGGAATCCCGAAATGCAGCCGACCGCGCACGAGGAAGAGGTTGGCGCTGGCGTTCAGGGCCACATAGGTGACGGGCAGCCACATGACCTCGGTCGAGGTCAGCCCCAGCCCGGCGCCCACCGCCGTCTGGTTCGTGGTCACCACCGCATTGCCCAGACCGGCGCCAAGCCCCGCCACCACGCCCACCAGCCCATGCCAGACCCGGCGCTGGCCGGACAACAACGGCGTATGCGGCGACCCCGGCAGGGGCGAGCGTTCGTGGGGCAGAAAGACATAATCGCTCACGGTCTGCACCCTTGGGTCAGGGCCACGCCGCGCCCTCGGATGGCCGCGGCCGCGTGGCCGCTGCCCGGCAAGGCTCCGGTCCTTGCCGCCGTGAAAAGCGCCCTTGGCCGCGCCATCTCCGTCTCCCGCATCCCGGTCTCGAAACCCTTGCGACCCGTCAAGGCACCGGGTCCATATTTTGCATCCGACCGCAAGACCCAATCCCTCGCGGTGATCGTCCTGCCCGACAGTCTAGCCCGCCGCCCGCGCGGGTCCAGCCTGCACGGGTCCGGGTCGGCCATACCTTGGTGCGGGGCGCCGAACGGTCCGACAACCGCTTCGCCCCGGCGCGGGCCCGCCGCCCCTTCCCGCGATCATGCCGCAGGAAAGGCCCTGCGGCAAACCCTTTGCCCGGCGGATCGGAGCAGAGCCACGGGCCAATAACACCTATGTATGGGGCGTCCGAACCCTCTCCGCGATTGCTCCCGGCCTCGTTCGGGCCGATGCTGGGATCACGATCTGCGCCTGTCATTTCCCACCCGAGGACGCATCATGCCCCGCCCTGCGCGCCTGTACCCGGCCCTCCCCCTC
Source organism: Rhodobacter sp. P1_C2 (assembly GCF_056406375.1). Lineage (NCBI taxonomy): Bacteria > Pseudomonadati > Pseudomonadota > Alphaproteobacteria > Rhodobacterales > Rhodobacter > Rhodobacter sp. P1_C2. The sequence goes on along the minus strand of NZ_JBFUAG010000004.1, from coordinate 36,582 downwards.
CCGCGCGCCGCCATGCAGGTGGCGCGATGAGCCGCGCCTTCGACGCGATCATCGTCGGCGCCGGGCAGGCCGGGCCGGCGCTGGCCGGGCGGCTGACTTCGGCGGGCCAGAAGGTCGCGCTGATCGAGCGGCAACTGGTCGGCGGCACCTGCGTCAACACCGGCTGCATGCCGACCAAGGCCCTGGTCGCCAGCGCCCATGCCGCCCATCTGGCGCGGCGCGCCGGCGATTTCGGGGTGCGGATCGGCGGCGATGTCAGCGTCGAGATGGCACAGGTCGCGGCCCGCGCCGGGCAGGTCACGCTCAATGCCCGCAAGGGGCTGGAGGGCTGGCTCACCCAGATGGCGGGCCTGACCCTGATCCGCGGCCACGCAAGCTTCATCGCCCCGGGCCAGCTGCAGGTCGGGGAGGAGATCCTCACCGCCCCCCGCATCTTCCTCAACACCGGCGGGCGCGCTTCGGTGCCCGACATGCCAGGCGTGGGCGAGGTGCCCTTCATGACCAACAGCGGCATCGTCGGGCTGGACCGGCTGCCAGAGCATCTGATCATCATCGGCGGCAGCTATATCGGGCTGGAATTTGCCCAGATGTACCGCCGCTTCGGCGCCGCCGTCACCGTGGTCGAACGCAACGCCCGCCTGATCCCGCGCGAAGACCCCGATGTCTCGGACGCGATCCACGACATCCTCGCCGCCGAGGGCATCACGATCCGCACCAGCGCCGATTGCATCCGCCTTGTGCCGCAGGCAGAGGGCGTGGCGGTGGGCGTCAATTGCGCCGCAGGCGAACCGCTGATCACCGGCAGCCATATCCTTCTGGCGGTCGGGCGGCGGCCCAATACCGATGACCTCGGGCTGGACCTTGCCGGGATCGCCACCGATGCGCGCGGCTATATCAGCGTGGACGAGGGCCTTGCGACCTCGGCCCCCGGGGTCTGGGCGCTGGGCGATTGCAACGGGCGCGGCGCCTTCACCCATACCGCCTGGAACGATTACGAGATCGTCGCGGCCAACCTCCTTGACGGCGCGGCGCGCCGCGTCAGCGACCGCATCCCCGGCTATGCCCTCTTCATCGACCCGCCCCTCGGCCGCGTCGGCCTGACCGAGACCGAGGCGCGCAAATCCGGCCGGCCGCTTCTCGTCTCCACCCGGCCGATGACCCGCGTCGGCCGCGCCGTCGAAAAGGGCGAGACGCTGGGTTTCATGAAACTGGTGGCCGACCCCGAAACCCGCCGCATCCTCGGCGCCTCGATCCTCGGCACCGGCGGGGACGAGGCGATCCACGGCCTCATCGACATGATCCATGCCGGGCAAAGCTTCGACACGCTGCAATGGGCGGTGCCGATCCATCCGACCGTATCCGAACTGATCCCGACCCTGATCGGCGATCTGAAACCATCCACCCCCTGACACAGACCCCGCAGAACTGGCCCTTCACGGAGAGAATGATGAAAAAACCGATCCCCGGCATCGAGACCTATTCCAACCCCGCCGGCGGCTGGGGCGCCCTTCTGGCCACGGCCAAGGCGGTGCGCGGCCAGATGGACACCTCGGAGGCCGGGCTGACGCTGTTGCGGACCAACAAGCCGACCGGCTTTGACTGCCCCGGTTGCGCCTGGCCCGACAAGGAACATACCTCGACCTTCCAGTTCTGCGAGAACGGCGCCAAGGCCGTGACCTGGGAGGCGACGCGCCGCCGCGTCCCGCCGGACTTCTTCGCCGCCCATACCGTGACCGAGCTTCTCGGCTGGACCGACCACGCGCTGGAGGGCGAGGGCCGCATCACCCATCCGATGCGCTATGACCGCGCCAGCGACCGCTATGTCGCCATCGGCTGGGACGAGGCCTTTGCCCTGATCGGCCGGGTGCTGCAAAGCCAGTCCGACCCGAATGCCGTGGAATTCTACACCTCGGGCCGCGCCTCCAATGAAGCGGCCTTCCTGTTCCAGATCTTCGCCCGCGCCTATGGCACCAACAACTTCCCCGACTGTTCCAACATGTGCCACGAGGCGACCAGTGTCGGCCTGCCCAAATCCATCGGCATCGGCAAGGGCACCGTCTCGCTGAAGGATTTCGACGATTGCGAGATGATCCTGTCGATGGGTCACAACCCCGGCACCAACCATCCCCGGATGATGGGCACCCTGCACGAGGTGGCCCGGCGCGGCGTGCCGATCGTCGTCTTCAACCCCCTGCGCGAACGCGCGCTGGAACGCTTCGCCGACCCGCAGGACCCGATCGAGATGGCGACGCTGGGGGCGACCCACATCGCCTCCTCCTACCATCAGGTCAAGGTCGGCGGCGATGCGGCGGCGCTGAAGGGCATCATGAAGGCGGTGCTGGAGGTTGAGGATGCGGAGGGCGGCATCCTCGACCACGATTTCATCGCGGGCCATACCAACGGGTTTGACGCGCTGAAGACGGATCTGGAGGCCACCGAATGGTCCTCCATCGAGGCGGCGAGCGGCCTGAGTGCCGAGGCCCTGCGCCAGGTCGGCCTCGCCTATGCCAGGTCGAAGGCCACGATCATCACCTATGGCATGGGCCTGACCCAGCACCGGACCGGCACCGCCAATGTGCAGCAGATGGCCAACCTTTTGTTGATGAAGGGCAATATCGGCAAGAAGGGCGCCGGGATCTGCCCGCTGCGCGGCCATTCCAACGTGCAGGGCGACCGCACGGTGGGCATCACCGAAAAGCCCGGCGCCGCGATGTTGCAAAGGATCGAGGCGGCCTTCGGCTTCACCCCGCCGAAAGCCCATGGCCATGATGCCGTGTCCGCGGTCAAGGCCATCGTCGCGGGCAGCGCCAAGGTGCTGATCTCGCTCGGCGGCAACCTCATCGTGGCAATGCCCGACCGCGACCAGACCTACCGCGCGATGGCAGGGCTGGACCTCACCGTCTCGATTGCGACCAAGCTCAACCGCTCGCATCTTCTGGTGGGGAAAGAGGCGCTGATCCTGCCCTGCCTCGGGCGGACCGAGGCCGACATTCAGGAAAGTGGCCCGCAGGCGGTGACGGTCGAGGATTCGATGTCGATGGTCCATGCCTCGCGCGGGAAACTGCCGCCGGCGTCGGAACATCTGCGGTCGGAACCCGCCATCGTCGCCGGCATGGCCATGGCGACTCTGCCGGGCTCGGGGATCGACTGGGCCGGGATGGTGGCCGATTACGACCGGATCCGCGACAAGATCGAGGATGTCTTCCCCGAGTTCCAGGATTACAACATCCGCATCCGGGTGCCCGGCGGCTTCCGCCTGCCCCTGCCGCCGACCGAAAGGGTCTGGCCCACCGCCTCTGGCAAGGCCGAGTTCCTGCTGTTTTCCGGCCTGAACGAGGACCCGGTCGAACAGGATGCCGCCATCCTGCGCCTGACCACCCTGCGCAGCCATGACCAGTACAATACCACGATCTACGGGATGGATGACCGCTACCGCGGGGTCTTTGGCCGCCGCGACGTGATCTTCATGAACGCGGGCGATCTGGCGGCGCTGGGGATCGAGGGCGGCGACGCCGTGGATGTCGAGACGGTCTGGGACGATGGCCAGCGGCGAAGCCTCAGCGGCTTTACCGCCGTGCCCTACAACATCGCCGCAGGCTCGGTCGGCGCCTATTACCCCGAGGCGAACGGGCTGGTGCCGCTTGCCCATCACGACCCGGACAGTGGCACACCATCGTACAAATCCGTCCCGGTGCGAATCCGCAAGGTGGCGGGGGGCTGATGGGGGGCGGTTCGCAGCCGCCCCCGCGCGCTTACTTCAGCTTGATGCAGAAATGCTTGCGGACCGGCGCCTCGATCTTCCAGGTGCCGGAGAAGCCCGGCTCCACCACGAAGGCATCGCCCGGGCGCAGGGTGACGGGGGCGGCGCCGTCCTGGGTGATGGTGATCTGACCCTCGATCAGATGGACGAATTCGTAGAACTTGTACTTGGCATGCCAGGTGCCGGGGGTCGCCTCCCAGGTGCCGCTGATCACGCTGCCGTCGATCGAGGTGTGCTGCACCCAGGTCTTCATCGTCGGGGTGCCTTCGATCTTGGTCCAGCCGTCAAGATCGGTCAGCAGAGGCTCGGGCCCCGGCGCGGGAAATCGGAAAACCATATCGCTCATGTCAATCCTTCCAGGGTTTGCTTGGCTTTGCTTCGTCCTAGGACCTGCGCGCCAGCCTGACAAGAGCAGAGCTTTGCGCAGTCCTGCTTGGGTTGTTGCGGCGCGCGCAGGATTATGCAGGATGCGGAAAATTGTATTGAAGGGATGTTCATGCTGATCCGTGACGCAAAGGCCTCTGACGCGGCGCATCTGTCGCGTTTCATCAACATGGCGGCGGATGATCTGCCGCTGCATTTCTGGCAGAAATCGGTCGGCCCCGACGGCGACCCCTGGGCCTATGGCGAGGAACGCGCGGCGCGCACGACGGGCAGCTTTTCCTACCGCAACGCCTGGATCGTCGAGGTGGAGGGCGCGGTGGCGGCCTGCCTGCTCGGCTATCCTGCGGACGAGACCCCGGCCCCGATCGACCCCGACACCCCGCCGATCTTCGTGCCCCTGCTGGAGCTGGAGGCGCTGGCGCCGGGGTCCTGGTACCTCAACGTCCTCGCCACCTATCCGCCCTTCCGCGGCGAGGGTCTGGGCAGCGCCCTGCTCGCCCATGCCGAGGATGTGGCGCATCGGATGGGCCACAGAACGATCAGCCTGATCGCCGCCGACACCCATCCCGAGGCGCTGCGCCTCTACCAGACCAAGGGCTTCCGCGAGGTCGCCCGCCGCCCCGTCGTCAAGGGCGACTGGCAGGTCGCGGCGCAGGAGTGGATCCTCTTCACCAAACCGCTGGTCTGACCCCCCTCCTAAGCGTGGGCTGCGACATGGGCCAGCGCCTCGCCGATCACCGCGGCCACCATTTGCGGGTGCGAGATCAGCGACATATGGCTCGCCTCAAGCTCGGTCGTGCGGGCCTTCAGTTGCTTGGCCAGCGCATGTTGCAGGTCCACGCTGACCGCGCGGTCGTTGCGCGACAGGATGTACCAGTTGGGCTTTTCCTTCCAGGCCGCCTTGGTGACCTTGTCGCCGAAGGTCGCGGCGCCAAGCGGGGTCTGGATCGCGGCGAGGACCCGTGCATCGGCCTCGGGCAGATCCTGTGCCACATTGGCCACCCAGCTTTCCGCGCTCATCCAGTAGCGGCCGGCCGCGTCCTGCGACACCCCGCCCAGACCGGGCGGCGCCGGGTGGGCCGCGACCTGATCCCCGGTGGACTGGCCCACATCCGGGGCGAAGGCCGCGACATAGACCAGGGCCTTGACCTTGGGATGGCTGCCCGCCTCGGTGATCACGGTGCCGCCCCAGCTGTGGCCGGCCAGCACGACCGGACCGGACACCTTGTCGAGGATCAGCCGCGTCGCCTCGGCGTCATCGGCCAGGGTCGTGGTCGGGTTCTGCACCGCGATCACGGCGATGCCCTTGGCCTGCAAGAGCCGGATCACCCCGCTCCACCCCGAGGCATCGCCCCAGGCGCCATGCACGAGGACAACAGTGGCCGGGCCTTTCGATTGGTCAGTCATGCGGAAATCTCCAGATGTTTGCGGCGGGCCGTGCTTCGGGCCGCCCGGTTTTGTGGTCATCAAGGCGTTTTGATCCTGCAGGGGTGGCGGCCAGACCCATGCGCCCGCCCGATCCTTCCCCCCCGATCACCAATTGCCCAAGGCTAGCGGAAGAAAGCGGCGCGGTATTTCACGATCGTCGCGACCCGCGCCGAAGGGGTCTGCGATGCGGATTCCAATACACGACTTTATCGCTAGACATTAAGAAAAGACTGCGCTAGCTTTTGACCATGGAGGCCCGCATGACCCGAATCCCGCCACAGACCCGCCTGATCCCGCCCCGGCATCGCGCTGATCATCCTGGCGCTGTCCTGCCCGCAACCTCGAAGGTCCACGGCAGGTTGCTGCCCCATCCGCTTCGCCCCGCCCATCCCCACCGCCCCGTTCAGGAGGCCTGCGCATGACCACCCTCATCATCCCCGGCCTCGACGGCTCCCGCGAGGGGCATTGGCAGCAATGGTGGCTCGACAATGACCCGACCGCCCAGCCGGTCCACCTGACCGAGTTGCACAACCCGGTGCCCGCCGCCTGGGAGGTTGAACTGGTCTCGGCCATCCTCGACCATCCCGGCGCCACCCTGGTCGGCCACAGCCTCGGCGCGGTGCTGATCGCCCGGGTCCTGACCCAATGGCCGCATCTCGATGTGAAGGCGGCCCTGCTGGTCGCCCCGGCCGAGGACGCGAGCCATCCGCGCGCCAAGCCCTTCACCCCCCTGCCCGAACGGCCCCTGACCCGCCCGGTCACGGTCGCCGCCAGCCAGAACGACCCCTGGATGAGCCTCAGCCGTTCCCGCGCCCTGGCCGGGCTCTGGCAAGCACGATTTGTTGATCTGGGTCTGGCGGGCCATGTGAACATCGAATCGGGTTTCGGCCCCTGGCCCCTGGGCTTTGCCCTGCGCGACGAGCTTCTGACCAGGGTCGGCGCCGATCCGATGCAGAACCCCGACCCGAACCGCGGCTTTGCCTTCTTCCCGCCTCCGGGCTGACGGGATCAGTCCCCCCCGCCGCCCGTTTCACCCCCTCCCCCAAGGGGGCGAATGAAAGAGGGGCCCGCACATCCGCGGGCCCCTCTTTTCACTTTTGCGATCATTCAGGCCTTGGATTTGGCCTCGAGCGCCGCAAGACGCGCCTCAAGCGCGATATTTTCCTCGCGGGCCTTCTGCGCCATCGCGCGGACGGCGTCGAACTCCTCACGCGTGACGAAATCGCGGTCGGCCATCCAGCGGTCGAAGAACGACTTCATCGCGGTTTCCATCTCGGTCTTGGCCCCCTGCGCCACGCCCATGGCGTTGGTCATCAGCTTGCCCATGTCATCGAAGAACTTGTTGCCAGGCTGCATGTCGGTCGTCCTTTGGTTCTGCCCTGTCGCGCCGGGCGGGTCGTTTCATCCTATATGGCCGGGCGGGGACAGGCCCGCAAGGGCGGCGGTGGTTGACTTCACCCCGCATGGGGCGGAAAACCCCCGCACCCAAAGCCCGAGGCCGCATGTCCTATATCCCCTTCCCGCCCGTCTCGCCCGAGATCTTCACGATCAGCCTCGCGGGCCACAGCTTCTCGCTGCGCTGGTATGCGCTGGCCTATATCGTGGGGCTTCTGGCCGGCTGGTGGCTGATCCGCCAGGTCCTGCGCAGCCCGCGGCTCTGGACCACGCAACCGATGCGCGAGGATCAGCTGGAGCGTCTGCTGACCTGGGTCATCCTCGGCGTGATCCTCGGCGGCAGGCTGGGCTATGTGCTGTTCTATCAGCCGGGTTTCTACATGAACGACCCGTCGCAGATCCTGCGGGTCTGGGAGGGCGGCATGTCCTTTCACGGCGGGTTTCTGGGCGTGATCGTGGCCGGGCTGATCTTCTGCAAGCGCGAGAAGATCTCGGCCCTGACCACGGGCGACCTCTTCGCCTCGGTGGCGCCGATCGGGCTTGGCCTTGGCCGGCTGGCCAATTTCGTCAATGCCGAGCTTTGGGGAAGGCCGACCGACCTGCCCTGGGGCGTGGCTTTCCCGGGCGATGCGGCCCAGCTTTGCCCCGGCGTGCTGACCGTCTGCGCCCGCCACCCGAGCCAGATCTACGAGGCCTTGCTGGAGGGCGTCCTGCTGGGATCGCTGGTGCTTTGGGCAGTCTGGCGCGGCGGCTGGCTGGCGCGGCCGGGCCGCGTCATGGGCATGTTCATCGCGGGCTATGGCCTCGCGCGCTTCCTCGTCGAATTCGTCCGCCAGCCCGATGCGCAATTTGTGACCGAGGGCAACCCGCTCGGCCTCGCCTGGCAGATCCACGGCTGGGGCCTGACCCAGGGCCAGGCCCTGTCGCTGCCGATGATCGCGGTCGGGCTGTACTTCTTCCTGACCGCCAAGCCTGCCAGGCCCGCATGACCACGCTGGCCGACCTGATCGCAGGGCGGATCCGCGCCAATGGCCCGATCACCCTGGCCGATTACATGACCGAATGCCTGCTGCATCCGAAACACGGCTATTACACCACGCGCGAGCCCTTCGGCGCTTCGGGCGATTTCACCACGGCGCCGGAAATCTCGCAGATGTTCGGCGAGCTTCTGGGCCTGTCGCTGGCGCAAAGCTGGCTGGATCAGGGCGCGCCTTCGCCCTTCACCCTGGCCGAGCTTGGCCCCGGGCGCGGCACGCTGATGGCCGATCTTCTGCGCGCGACGCGCGGGGTGCCCGGCTTTCACGCGGCGATGCGCCTGACGCTAGTCGAAGCCTCGCCCCGCCTGCGCGCCGTGCAGGCCGCGACCCTGGCCGCCTACAGCCCCACCTGGGCCGACCGGGTCGAGGATCTGCCCGACCTGCCCCTGTTCCTTGTCGCCAACGAGTTCTTCGACGCCCTGCCGATCCGCCAGTTCCAGCGTGACGGCGCGGGCTGGCGCGAAAGGCTGGTGGGCCTGCGCGGGGGCGAGCTTGGCCTCGGCCTCGGCCCGCTCCTGCCCGTCGCCGCCCTCAGCCATCGCCTGGGCGATACCGAACCCGGCCAGATCGTCGAGATCTGCCCCGAGGCCCCCGCGATCATGGCGGCGATCGGCCAGCGCATCGCGGACCAGGGCGCCGCACTGATCATCGACTATGGCGATTGGCACTCGCTCGGCGATACGTTCCAGGCCTTGCAAGCCCATCACCCCGTCGATCCCTTCGCGACGCCCGGTGCCGCCGACCTGACCGCCCATGTCGATTTCGAGGCGCTGGCCCGCGCCGCGGCCCCCGCCGCCAGCGCCTATACGACGCAAGGTGCCCTGCTGACCGCGCTTGGCATCGCCCAGCGATCGGCCCGCCTGGCGCAAAACCTGTCCGGCGCCGGCCTGCAATCGCATTTGGCCGCCACGCACCGCTTGACCGCGGCCACGGAAATGGGAAGCTTGTTCAAGGTTCTTGGCCTTCACCCCGCCGCTTACCCCCCACCACCCGGAAGTGCCTGATGCTGGAAATCCTGACCTCTGATGCGATCCCGCTGCGCCACGGCTTCTTCACCCGGAAGGGCGGGGCCTCGTCGGGCATCTTCTACGGGCTGAACTGCGGGCCGGGGTCGACGGACCTCTCCGAAGCCGTCTCGATCAACCGGGCCCGCGTCGCGGCGGCGCTGGACCTCGCCCCCGAGGCGTTGGTCAGCCTCAAGCAGACCCATTCCACCAAGGTCGTCACCCTGACCGAGCCGCCCACCGGCCGGCCCGAGGCCGACGGCATGGTCACCGCAACGCCGGGCATCGGCCTTGGCATCTTGACCGCCGATTGCCAGCCCGTGCTCTTCGCCGACCCCAAGGCGCGGGTGATCGGCGCCGCCCATGCCGGCTGGCGCGGCGCCCGCGATGGCGTGCTGGAGGCCACCGTGGACGCGATGGTCGCCCTCGGCGCAAAGCGCGAGGATATCACCGCCGTCATCGGCCCGACGATCAGCCAGGCCGCCTATGAGGTCGGGCCCGAGTTCTTCGAGGCCTTCACCGACGACGACCCCGCCACCGCGCGCTTCTTCATCAACGGTCAGGGCGACCGGATGCTCTTCGATCTGCCGGGCTATGGCCTCCACCGCCTGCGCGCGGCGGGCGTCGGTCATGCCGAGTGGAACCGCCACTGCACCTACCGCGACCCCGAGCGATTCTATTCCTTCCGCCGCACCACCCATGCCCGCGAGGCCGATTACGGGCGGCTGATCTCGGTCATCCGGCTCTAGCGCGGCGCTTTTGCCCGCAATCGGGCCAAAGCGCGCCACAATCCCGGAGGGGGCTGCGGGGCCTTCCGGCAATTTTCATTCCGTTACAAAGGCTTGGGCGAAGAAGGCTTCCAAGGTGCCGCAACCCGCCGCGCCTCTGAAAGCCATGCCACCGAGAATGTCCTGCCAAAACCATGCCGCAATGGCGGGGCACATTGTCCTCAACCCGGTCGCGCTGGCACCAACCAAAGGAGACAAGCCATGAAAATCGAACGCCGCTGGCTGACATCCGTCCTCGCCGCCAGCCTCGCACCGCAAGCCCTTCTGCCCTGGCAGCGCGGCACCCGCCGCCGCCCCGCCGCCGTGCAAAAACCCGCCGCCCTGCCATCGGTCCGCCGGACCACGGCCATGGCGGCCCACTGAACCGAACCTCTCCCAAGTGCGGTAGCAAGACCCTGGGGCCGGATCATCCGGCCCCTTTTTTCATCCCGCCGGTTTTTTCAGCACCCGTCCCGCGCGATTCGGACCTGCCCGCACCCGCGCCACGGCGATTGACCTTGCCCCGGCACCAATGCCCGGGCCCCCTTTGGAATCGTGTCGCAGCCTTGTTGGAATTGCGATCAATTTTTGACAAGCGCCTGCGGATCAGGCATGACACAGGGGATGGTCCTGCCGCGCCATGCAGGGACGTTGAGGTAAGACCTTCGGGGGCAACCCTAAAGGCACCGCGTCCGTGAAGCGGCCCGGGGGTTCCCGGTCGGGACGGTTCGGTTCGGGGCGGCTCTGGTGTTCCTCTGACACCTTCAGGAGCCGCCCTTTCCTTTTGCCATAAAGCCTTCCCCGCCACGACACTTCCATTTGATCAAATCTGCGGGCATAAGGACACAGCAGCCACAGGAGCCCGCCATGCCCCATTCGAAAACCATCGCCGGGATCAGCCTCGACCGGCTGACCGACCTCGCCCAGCGCGAGGCGCGCCGCTTTTCCGCGATGCGGCCCAGCTCGGCCCGGGCGATGGCGGCAGGTGCCTCCAGCTATCTCGACGGCGTGCCGCTGCACTGGATGAAAGACTGGCCGATGCCGCATCTGCCCGTGGTGGCCGAGGCCGAGGGCGCCACCCTGACCGATATCGACGGTTATCACACCGATGATTTCTGCCTCGGCGACACCGGCTCGATGTTCGGCCATTCGCCGAAGCCCGTGGCCAAGGCGATCCGCCGCCAGGCGCGCAAGGGGCTGACCTATATGCTGCCCACCGAGGACGCGCTGGAGGCCGGGCGCCTGCTGACCGAGGTCTTCGGCCCCTTCCGCTGGCAGATCGCCACCACCGCCACCGACGCCAACCGCTTTTCCCTGCGCGTGGCCCGGGCGGTGACCGGGCGGCCCAAGGTTCTGGTCTTCAACGGCTGCTATCACGGCACGGTGGACGAGACCTTCGTCACCCTCGAGAACGGCCGCACCGTCACCCGCCCCGGCCTGCTGGGCCAGGTGGTCGACCTGCCGCAATTCGCCACCTGCTGCGAGTTCAACGACCTCGCGGGCGTCGAAGCCGCCCTCGCCCAGGGTGATATTGCCGCGATCCTGACCGAGCCTGTGATGACCAATTCCTGCATGGTCCTGCCGGAACCGGGCTTCCATGCGGGCCTGCGCAGGCTCGCCAGCCAATATGGCGCCTTGCTGATCATCGACGAAACCCACACGATTTCATCGGGTTACGGCGGCTATACCCGCGTGCATGGGCTGGAGCCGGATATCTTTGTCGTCGGCAAATGCGTGGCGGGCGGCATGCCCACCGCCGTCTGGGGCCTGTCGGAGGTGGTGGCTGACCGCTACCTGACCGCCAATGCCAATCGCGCCCCCGGCCATTCCGGCATGGGCACCACGCTGTCGGCCAACCCGATGCAATTCGCCTGCCTGCGCGCCACCCTGGCTCAGGTGATGACACCCGAAGCCTATGCCCATATGGAAGACCTGGCCCAGCGCCTCGTCTCCGGCCTGTCTTCGGTGATCGAGGCGCATGGCCTGCCCTGGCATGCGATCCGCGTCGGCGCTCGGGTCGAGTTCATCTGCGCCCCCGGCCCCCTGCGCAACGGCGCCGAGGCGGCGCTGGCGCATCAGCCGCAGGTCGAATCCGCCCTCCACGTCGCCTTGCTGAACCGGGGCTGCCTGATCGCGCCCTTCCACAACATGATGCTGATCAGCCCCGCAACGAAGAAGCGCCAGGTCGACAACCTGATCGCCGCCTTCGACGAAGTCCTGACCCATCTGACGGCCTGAGAAGAGACCGACATGACCCTGACAAGCCCCTCCGGTTCCACGATCGACGAAGCCGAAGCCTTCCTGCGCGCCCATCCCGAGATCGAGGCCTTCGATATCGTCATGCACGATTCCAACGGCATCGGCCGCGGAAAGATCATCCGCCGCCACGAGCTTTTGGCCTTTTACAAGAACGGCCGGCTGTTGCCGATCTCGATCCTTGGCCTCGACATCTGCGGCGAGGATGTCCACGAGACCGGGCTGATCTGGGACCACGGCGACGGCGACCGCCGCGCCTGGCCGATCCCCGGCACGCTGAAACCGCTCTACAAGACCGAACCGCCGCGGGGCGAGGTTCTGATGAGCCTTTACGAGCTTGACGGCACGCCGATGACCTCGGACCCGCGCCACGCGCTGCAGGCCCAGGTCGATGCGCTGGCCAGCGAGGGGCTGCATCCGGCGGGGGCTTTCGAGCTGGAGTTCTTCCTGCTGGAAAACCAGCGCGGCCCCGATGGCAAGATGGTGCCGGCGCGCGATGTGCTGGATGGGCGGGCGTCGAGCAAGACCGACGTCTATTCGGTCGACAAGCTGCATGGGATGCTGCCGCTCTTCAACGACATCTACAAGGCGGCGGAGCTGATCGGGATCAAGGCCGAGACGCTGATCTCGGAATTTGCGCCCGGGCAATACGAGATGACGCTGCATTACCGCGCCAATGTGGTGCAGGCGGCGGATGACCTGATGCGGCTGAAGCGGATCGTGCGGATGAACGCGCGGGCGCATGGCGTGACCGCCTGTTTCATGGCCAAGCCGAACGAGGACTATGCCGGCTCGGGCATGCATTTCCACGTCTCCCTGCAGGATGAGAACGGCCTCAACGTCTTTGTCGAGGCGGTGGAGGGTCAATGGTCCGACACGATCCGCCATGCGATCGGCGGTCTGCGGGCGACGATGGGCGAGACGATGCTGGTCTTCGCCCCCCATGCCAATTCCTGGCGGCGCTTTGCCTCCAACTCCTATGCGCCGGTCTCGCCGACCTGGGGGGTGAACAACCGCACCGTGGCCCTGCGCATCCCCGCAGGCGATATCCGCGCCCGGCGGATCGAGCATCGCCCGGCGGGGGTGGATGCCAATCCCTACCTCGTCGGCGCCACGGTGCTGGCCGGCATCCGCCATGGCCTCAAACACCGGATCGACCCCGGCCCCGAGACGACCGGCGACGGCTATGCCAATGGCGCCGACGCCCCGGCGATCCCGCCTGACTGGCGCTCGGCCCTCGAGGCGGCCAAGGCTTCGGCCTTCTTGAAGGAGGCTCTGGGCGAGGATCTGCACCGCACCTTCACCGCCGTGATCGGCGCGGAATATGCGCGGGTGGCGCGGAAAGTGTCCGAAGTGGACTTCGACCTCTACCTGCATTCCGTCTGACCGGTTCCGGAAGATGGGCAGATTGCCCATCCTACCGCCTCAGGTCAGGAAGGCGGCAGCGATCAGGGCGGGAACCCGTGGGTCAAGGCCGAGCGGTGGCAGGACCGTGCCGGCGAAACCGGCTTCAGTGAGGGCCGCGGGCAGGTCATCGGTGACATGGCCGCCTTCGGCGGCAAAGAACGGCAGGCAGAGCGCCTCCGCACCAAAGCCCCGGGCCGTGGCGATGCGCGGCTCCTGGTCGATGAAATAGGCCTCGGCCCGGGCGAAGCCTGCGGCTTTCAGCCGGGCCGCCATCGCATTGGCCACCTCTGACGGCGCGGGGCTGCGGAAGGAGCCGTGGGCGGCGAGCAGGATTTCGGTCTGCTGCGGGGACAGGCCAAGGCGTGCGGTGGCCTCGGTCGCGAGCGTTAGGGCCAGGTCCTGCACCTGCGCATCAAGGCCGAAGGGGGCGAGATGGGTCCAGCCGCCGGCCCCGACCTCGGCCATCCGGCGCGGCAGTTCGGTCTTGGGGAACCAGCCGCCGGCAATGAACATCGGATAGACCACGCCGGAAGCGCGCCCCGCCACCGCCGCCGCCAAGGCACCCGGCTTGGCAAGCGTGGCAGAGCCGACGCGCCAGCCGGGCAGATGGCTTTGCACGGCGGCGGCGAGGGCGGCCAGCGCCGCCTCGGCCGGGTCGGGGTCAGAGGGTTGGCCGTGGCTGATGATCAGGGCGTTTTTCATGCGCCAGACCTAAGCCTCAGCCTTGCCGCGTCAAGCCCCGGGGTCAGGCCTTGGGCATCCGCGAGGCGATATATTGCGCGAATTCGAAGTTCGGCCGTTCCAGATGGCTCAAGGGCCCCGGCGCCGACAGGCCCGCCACCAGCCCGCGATAGACCTTCTCGACGCAGCCCTTGTCCTCGACGTTCACATCGTCCAGCAGGGCCTTGACCTTCTCGAGATTGGCCGCCGCCGCCGGATCGGCCATCCAGTCCGCACTCATCCCGCCACCATAGAGCACGTTGACATGGCCCGGCCCGTCCGGCGTCAGCGCGAGGTACCAGAAATAGCCCGGCGTCAGGGTGATCATCAGCGAGGGGTAGATCGCCAGAAGCCAGGTGATCCGCCGCTCGTCGCCCTGAAGCGTCGTGTTGGAGGGATGGGCCAGCGACAAAGGCACCGTGTCGTTCTTGACGATCCAGTGGTAGTTGAAGGCCAGCGTCCCCTCAGGGCAGGTCATCTTCATCAGGTCGACCGAGCCGCCGATCGTGCCGGAATGGCAGACCGGCAGGTGATAGCTTTCCATGAAATTCTCGGCCAGGACCTTCCAGTTGGTGGCCCAGCGGAAGGTCTCGCGGAAGGTCTCGGTGTAGGACCCCATGTCCAGATAGCCGACCAGCTTTTCGACATCGGCCAGCGCCTCGGAGGGCGAGGGCGCCTCGGGGTTCAGCGTGACCATGATCCAGCCGAGCCAGTTTTCGACCCGGATCGCGGGCAGCCGGATCGCTTCCTTGCAGAACTCTTCATTGGCGGCCATCGCGGGCGCGCCGCGCAGGGTGCCGTCGAGGTTGTAGGTCCAGGCGTGATAGGGGCAGACGATGGAGCGGACATGGCCGCGCCCCTCCAGCAGGGTCGACATCCGGTGGCGGCAGACATTGGACATGCCGCGCAAGGCGCCCTCGCGGTCGCGCAGGATGATCACCGGCTCGCCCGCGATGGTCATGGTCAGGTAATCGCCCGGCTCTTTCAGGGCATCGGCACGACCGGCGCAAAGCCAGTCGCGGGCGAAGATATGCTCCACCTCGGCCGCGGCAAACTCGGGCGAGGTATAGACCGATTTCGGCATCGCAAAGGCGCGCTCGAAGGGCACCGAGACATTGGCGTGCAGTTCCTCGGCGGGCGTCAGGGTGGAATCGTGACGGGTCATGGCGGGCCTCACAGGGGCTGGCGTGCGGACCTCTGCGGGCAGGTCCGGGGGTTAAGTTACGATAGGACAGATGGGCGGCAGCGCAAGGTGTTTGTACCTAAGCCTTGGCTAGGCCGCGCCTAAGCGGGCCTCACGCGACCCGTTCCAGAAGCTCGATCCGGTTGCCGAAAGGGTCGCTGATATAGATGCGCTGGATGCCGGGCAGGTCGATGTCGCGGCGGTAGGCGACGCCCTGCGCCTCCATCCGCTGGATCGCCGCGGTCAGGGAGGCGACCTGAAAGGCCGGATGCGCCTTTCGGGCCGCGACGAAGGGCTCCTCCACCCCGATGTGGATGCCGGTGGTCGGGGTTTCGAACCAGACGCCGCCGCGGGCGCGCAGGGGTTCGGGCTTTTCCACCTCGGGCAGGCCGAGGACGCCGCCGTAAAACCGCCGCGCCTCGGCCTCGCCGCCCTTGGGCATGACGATCTGGATGTGATGCAGGGCGAGGATCATTGCAGCCTCCGGCCTCAGGTCGGATAGGGCCAGGGCGCCTGGGAGAAGACGCCGCCGTCGACATAGAGGGTCTGGCCGGTGATGAAAGAGGCGGCGTCGGAGATCAGGAACAGCATCGGTCCCACCAGATCCTGCGGCGTGCCGATGCGGCGGAGGGGCGTGATCGGGCTCCAGGTCGCGGCGTAATCCCCCGCCTCGGACGCGGTGCGTTCGGTGGCGATGGCGCCGGGGGCGATGCAGTTGACGCGGATGCCGTGGGGGCCAAGCTCGGTGGCTGCGACCTTGGTGAACTGCTCGATCCCGCCTTTGGAAGCGGTGTAATCGACCAGTTTCGGGAAGGCGAGCTTGTTGCAGCCCGAGCCGAGGGTGACGATCGACCCGCCGTGACCGGCCGCCTGCATGGCGCGGGCGGCGGTGCGGGTGTTGAGGAACGTGCCGCGCAGGTTGGTGGCCATCACCCGGTCCCAGGCGGCAACCTCGAGGTCCAGCAGGCTCGACCAGGTCTGGATGCCGGCATTGTTGACCAGAACCCGCGGCGCCACCCCGGCCCAGTCGGCGGCATGGGCGTGGAAATCCAGCACCTGCGCCTCGTCACCCGCATTGCTTTCGATGCCGAGCGCGCGGCCGCCCCGGGCCTCGACCTCGGCCACCAGCGCCGCGGCATCCGCGGCGGCGCCGAGATGGGTGAAGGCCACGTCATGGCCGGTGGCGGCCAGACCAAGCACCAGATGCCGCCCGATGGCGCTGTTTCCGGCGGTGACAAGGGCGAGTTGGGTCATGGCATCCTCCATCGGGCGGCATGATAGAGATTGCCGGCGCGGCAACAAGGCCGGAGGGTGCAAAGATGGATATTTGGATCTGGATGAAGGGGCTTGCGGTTGTGCCCGTCTCGGCAAATGCTGGCAGGAAAGGAGCCCGCCCATGACCGAGACCCTGACCCCGCGCCGGCCGCTTTACCCGCCGACCGAGCCTTACCGCACCGGCAGGCTGCAGGTTTCGGACCTGCACGAGATCCATTTCGAGGAATGCGGCAACCCGCAGGGCAAGCCGGTCGTGGTGCTGCATGGCGGGCCGGGCGGCGGGATTTCGGGCTTTCTGCGCCAGGGCCATGATCCTTCGCGCTACCGGATCATCCTGGCCGACCAGCGCGGTTGCGGCAAATCCACCCCCTTCGCCAGCCTGGAGGAGAACACGACCTGGGATCTGGTCGCCGATATCGAGGCGCTGCGCCGCTACCTCGGGATCGAGCGCTGGCAGGTGGCGGGCGGCTCCTGGGGCTCCACCCTGGCGCTGACCTATGCCATCACCCATCCCGAGCGGGTGGCCGAACTGGTGCTGCGCGGTATCTTCATGATCCGGCAGGAGGAAATCGACTGGTTCTACGAGACGGGCGGCGCCAGTTTCCTGATGCCCGAGGCCTTCGCCGCCTACCAGGCGCCGATCCCTGCCGCCGAGCGCGGCGCGATGGTGGCGGCCTACCGCCGCATCCTGACCGGCCCCGCCAATGACCTGCGCGCCGAGGCCGCCCGGGCCTGGACCCTCTGGGAGGCGCGCTGCCTGTCGCTCTTGCCCGATGCAGAGCGTGAAAAGGCCTGGGACCGCGACCATTACGCCCTGGCCTTCGCCCGGATCGAGAACCACTATTTCACCCACAAGGGGTTTTTCGCAGAGGATGGCTGGATCCTCGCCAATGCCAGGCGCCTGCGGGGCATCCCCGGCACCATCATCCACGGCCGTTACGATCTGTGCACCCCGGTCAAGAACGCCGTCGACCTCGCCGCCGTCTGGCCCGAGGCCGATCTGATCATCGTGCCGGATGCCGGCCATACCGGGGTCGAGCCGGGGATTGCCGCGGCGATGGTCCATGCCACCGACCTCTATGCCGAAAGCTGAGGCCAACGCCTGCCCAAGCCGGAGGCAGTTGCGCAAGCCTTGGGCAGGGCTGCCGACAGATCGGGTCGGGCAAGAGTTGACAAGCAAGCGCGAAAGTTGCCCAATCGGTCAAGGATTGAACCGGGACTCAGCACGAAGCCCCGGCAACCTGAATAAAGTTTAACAATAACAGGGAGTTCCACATGTCCTTTCTTCCCTTCGCCCGCAAGGCCGGTGCGGCCACGCTGGCGGCCTTGCTTCTGGGTGCGGCCCCCGCGGCGCTGATGGCGGCGACGCCGGCGGATACGCTGGTCATCGCCTCGGCCATTGACGACATCGTCTCCCTTGACCCGGCGGAGGCCTATGAATTCTCCGGCCTCGACATGGTCAACAACACCTATGACGGCCTCGTCGAGATCAACCCCGCCACGCTTCAGATGGAGCCGGGCCTGGCCGAAAGCTGGTCGGTTGCCGATGATGGCGTGACCTATACGTTCAAGATGAAGCCCGGCATCACCTTCGCCTCGGGCAACCCGGTGACCGCCGAGGCCGCGGCCTATTCGCTGCAGCGCGCCATCAAGGTCAACAAGACCCCGGCCTTCATCCTCAACCAGTTCGGCTGGACGGCGGAGAATGTCGACAGCATGATCTCGGGCAAGGGCGACACGCTGACCCTCAAGGTCGACAAGCCCTTCGCGCCGACCTTCCTCTACAACTGCCTGACGGCGGGCGTGGCCTCGATCGTCGACATGGACACCGTCAAGGCGCATGACGTGAACGGCGACATGGGCAACGAATGGCTGAAGAGCAACTCGGCCGGGACCGGGGCCTATGTGCTCAAGTCCTTCAAGCCGAACGAGGGCATGATCCTCGAGGCGCGCCCGGGTTACTGGCGCGGCGATGCCAAGATCAAGAACGTCTTCATCCAGCACATCCCCGAAGCCGCGACCGAACGTCTGCAGCTGGAAAAGGGTGACGTGGACATTGCCCGCACCCTGACGCCGACCGATGTCGCCGGCATGGCGGGCAACAAGGACGTGATGATCCAGTCCGACGTGGGCGGCCAAGTCTATTACCTCGCCTTCAACCAGAAGAACGAGAATTACAAGAACGCCAAGTTCCTCGACGCGATGCGCTGGGCGATCGACTACCAGGGCATGGCCGACACGATCATGAAGGGCGCCGTGATCCCGCATCAAAGCTTCCTGCCGCAGGGCTATCTCGGCGCGCTGGATGACCTGCCCTACAAGCTCGACATCGAGAAGGCCAAGGAACTGGTCAAGGAATCCGGCATCAAGGACCCGAAGGTCACCCTCTCGGTGCGCAACTCGGCCGACCGGATGGACGTGGCCCAGTCGATCCAGAACACCTTCGGCCAGGCCGGCATCACGGTGGAGCTGAAGGTCGGCGAAGGTGCCGAGCAGCTCAAGGAATACCGCGCCCGCCAGCATGACGGCACGCTGCAGACCTGGGGCCCGGACTATCCCGACCCGAACACCAACTCTTCGACCTTCGCCGAGAACCCCGGCAACAAGGACGAGGACAAGAACACCGGCTACCTCGCCTGGCGCAACGCCTATGACCCGGGCGAGCTGACCAAGATGAGCCAGGCCGCCGTGATGGAGCGCGACCCCGACAAGCGCAAGGCCATGTATGAAGAGATCGAGAAGAAGCACCGCGAAACCTCGCCCTTCATCCTGATGTTCCAGCAGGCGCGTCAGACCGGCATCCGTTCGACGGTGAAGGACTTCTACACTGGCGGCGCCATCGACGCCGCCGCCTACTGGCTGGCGACCAAGTAAGGACCAGCGCGCGCCGGGCAGCCGGCGCGCGCCACCCCCATGGCCGAAATCGCAGACATCCCACAGCATCCCTCCGCCGCGCGCCGCTTTGCCAAGCAGACCGCGCAGACGGTGTTTTCGCTTCTGATCACCTTCCTCGGCCTCCTGGCCGTCACCTTCATCATCGCCCGTATCGTGCCGACCGATCCGGTCATGGCCATCCTGGGCGAACGCGCCACCGCCGAACAGATCGCCGGCGCCCGCGCCCGGCTGGGTCTGGACGACCCGATGTGGCAGCAATTCCTGATCTATATCCGCGATGTCTTCACCGGCGACCTCGGCACGTCGATCCGCACGCGCGAGCCGGTGCTGAGTGAAATCGGCCGCTATTTCCCCGCGACGCTGGAGCTTTCGACCCTCGGCATCATCATCGGCATCCTCATCGGCATTCCGGCCGGGGTTCTCTCGGCGACCAAGCCCAGCTCGATCGGCGATCAGCTGGTGCGGCTCATCGGCCTGATGGGCTATTCGATGCCGGTCTTCTGGCTGGGCCTGATGGGGCTTTTGCTGTTCTACGGAGAGCTGGGCTGGGTCGGCGGGCCGGGAAGGCTCGATTCCACCTATCAGATGATGCTGGATTTCAAGGTCCCCGCCGTCACCCACATGATCCTGATCGACACGGCGCTGGCCGGCGAATGGGACATGTTCTGGAACGCGCTTTCCCATATCATCCTGCCAGCCTCGATCCTCGGCTATCTTTCGATGGCCTATATCAGCCGGATGACCCGCTCCTTCATGCTGAACGAGCTCGGCCAGGAATATATCACCACCGCCCGCGTCAAGGGCATGCCCGAGCGTCGGGTGATCTGGGTCCATGCGATGCGCAATGTCGCCGTGCCGCTGATCACCGTGATCGCCCTCTCCTATGCCTCGCTTCTGGAGGGCGCGGTCCTGACCGAGACGATCTTCGCCTGGCCCGGCCTTGGCCGCTACATCACCGACGCCCTGATGATCAACGACATGCCCGCCGTTCTGGGGGGCACGATCGTGGTCGGCGCGGTCTACATCGGCATCAACATGTTCTCTGACTTCCTCTACCGCCTTGCAGATCCGAGGGCGAAATGACCGCTCTCAACGCCTGGCTGATGGACCCCAACCCGAAGTCTCG
Source organism: Rhodobacter sp. P1_C2 (assembly GCF_056406375.1). Taxonomy (NCBI): domain Bacteria; kingdom Pseudomonadati; phylum Pseudomonadota; class Alphaproteobacteria; order Rhodobacterales; genus Rhodobacter; species Rhodobacter sp. P1_C2. The sequence goes on along the minus strand of NZ_JBFUAG010000004.1, from coordinate 15,945 downwards.
GCTGCAAAGCCGGGCGGCACAGGCCTGGCTGTCCTGGCTGCGCTTCCGCCGCAATCCCCTGGCGATGATCGGGCTGGTGATCTCGCTCGCACTCGTCTTCATGTCGATCTTCGCGCCGCTTCTGGCGCCCTATGACCCGATCGCCCAATCGCTGGCCGAACGCCTGCAACCGCCCTTGTCGCCCGGCCACTGGATGGGCACCGACGATTTCGGCCGCGATATCTGGAGCCGCATCCTCTTCGGCTCCCGCGTCACGCTGAAGATCGTGCTGCTGGTGATCCTGACCGCGCCGGTGGTCGGGCTGATCATCGGCACCGTGGCGGGCTATTTCGGCGGCTGGGTCGATTCCGTCCTGATGCGGATCACCGACATCTTCCTGGCCTTCCCCAAGCTGATCCTCGCTTTGGCGCTGGTCGCGGTGCTGGGCCCGGGCCTCAACAACGCGGTCCTTGCCATCGCGCTGACCTCCTGGCCGCCCTATGCCCGCGTGGCGAGGGCCGAGACGCTGACGGTGCGCAACTCCGACTACATCGCGGCCACCCGCCTGCAAGGCGCATCCGCGCTGCGGCTGATCTGGGGCCATGTGATGCCGATGTGCCTGCCCTCGGTGATCATCCGGGTGACGCTGGACATGGCGGGCGTGATCCTGACGGCGGCGGGCCTTGGTTTCCTCGGCCTCGGCGTCCAGCCGCCCCTGCCGGAATGGGGCCTGATGATCTCTGCCGGGCGCAAGTTCCTCTTCGAACAATGGTGGGTCGCCACCATGCCGGGCCTTGCGATCTTCGTGGTCTCGCTTGGCTTCAACCTTCTGGGCGACGGCTTGCGCGATGTCCTTGACCCGCGGAGTTCCGGCAAATGACCCTCCTCTCCGTCAAGAACCTCCGCGTCACGTTTGATACCGAAACCGGCCCGGTCCATGCGGTGCGCGGCGTCTCCTTCGACCTCGGCCGCGAACGCCTCGGCATCGTGGGCGAGAGCGGCTCCGGCAAGACCATGACCGGCCGCTCCGTCCTGCGCCTGATCCGCCCCCCCGGCCGGATCGAGGCGGACGAGATGCGCTTTGACGGTCAGGACCTGATGAAAGCCTCCGATACCGAAATGCGCGCCCTGCGCGGCCGGCGGATCGCGATGGTCATGCAGGACCCGAAATTCTCGCTCAACCCGGTGATGAAGATCGGCGCCCAGCTGATGGAGGGCCTGCGCCAGCGCGACCATGCGTCGAAGGCCGAGGCCCGCAGCAAGGCGCTCGCCGCCCTCAACGCCGTGCAGATCCGCGACCCCGAACGCGTGATGGAGGCTTACCCGCACGAACTGTCCGGCGGCATGGGCCAGCGCGTGATGATCGCGATGATGCTGATCCCCGACCCCGACCTTCTGATCGCCGACGAGCCGACCTCGGCCCTCGATGTGACGGTGCAGGCCGAGGTTCTGTCGATCCTCGACAACCTGGTCAAGACCCGCGGCATGGGGCTGATCTTCATCTCCCACGACCTGCGGCTTGTGGCGCGGTTCTGCGACCGGGTGCTGGTGATGTACAAGGGCAAGATCGTCGAGGAACTGGCCGCGCGCGACCTTCTCCACGCCAGACATCCCTATACCCAGGGCCTGCTGAACTGCCTGCCACGGATCGGCGGCGACCGCGGCCCCCTCCCCGCCCTTGACCGCAACGCCGATTGGGCCCGCTGATGCTGATCGAGATCGAAAACCTCTCCGTCACCTTCCACTCCTCGGGCCGCACGGTCCGCGCGGTGCAGAATGTCTCGCTGTCGGTCAAGGCGCAGGAAAGCTACGGGCTGGTGGGCGAGTCGGGGTCCGGCAAATCCACTATCCTGCGCGCGATCTGCGGCATGGCGCCCATCACCGGCGGCACCATCCGCATCGACGGCAAGCCCCTGCCCTTCCCGCGCGGCCCCGCCTTCGCCCGCCAGGTGCAGATGGTGTTCCAGGACCCCTATGCCTCGCTCCACCCTCGCCACACGATCGACCGCGTGCTGTCCGAGCCCCTGGCGATCCACGGGCTGAAGGGCACCGATGCCCGGATCGAACAGGCGCTGATCGACGTGGGCCTGCCCCCCGCCTTCCGCTTCCGCTACCCCCACCAGCTGTCCGGCGGCCAGCGCCAGCGCGTCGCCATCGCCCGCGCCCTGATGCTGGAACCGCAGATCCTGCTGCTCGACGAACCCACCTCCGCGCTCGACGCTTCCGTGCAGGCCGAGACGCTCAACCTCCTCTCCCGCCTGCGCGAGGAACGCGGCCTGACCTTCCTCATGGTCTCGCACGACCTCGCGGTGATCGACCACATGTGCGACCGCATCCTCGTCATGCAGCACGGCAAGGCTGTGGAGGAGCTGACCCGCGAGGCCCTGGCCTCCGCCACCATGACCACGCCCTATGCCAAGGCCCTCTTCGCCGCCTCCGCCGACCGGATGCTGGAAGGCTGAGCCATGACCCCATCCCACGCTGCCGCTTTCATTGGTCCTTAAATATCCCACGGGGGTGCGGGGGTGTGAAACCCCCGCTTCCGCCGCCAGCCAGAGGCTCTTCATGTTTCCCACTTTCGACGGCCACAACGACCTGCTGCTCCGCCTCTTCAACGCCCCGCAGAACCGCGAGGTGATCTGGCTGACGGGCGAGGGCAAGGGCCACCTCGACCTGCCCCGGATGCAGCAGGGCGGCTTTGCGGCCGGCTTCTTTGCCATCTACATCCCCTCGCCGCATGTCGATGACGGGATGGACTTCATGCAGCTGATGTCGAACCCGCCCTTCAAACTGCCGCTGCCCGCGCTGATCCCGGCGTCCGAGGCGCAGCCGGTGGCCTGGGCCATGGCCAATCACATGCTCTGGATGGAGCGCGCCTCCGAGGGCCGCTTCAAGATCGTCACCTCGGTGGCCGAGATCCGCGCCAACATGGCGGCCGGAGTCATCTCCGGCATCATGCATATGGAGGGCGCCGAGGCGATCGACGCCGACCTCGACGCGCTTTACGCCTTTCACGCCCTCGGCCTGCGCTCGCTCGGCCCGGTGTGGAGCCGTCCCACCATCTTCGGCCACGGCGTCCCCTTCGCCTTCCCCTCCTCCCCCGACACCGGCCCCGGTCTGACCGAGGCCGGCAAGCGGCTGGTGAAAGCCTGCAATGAGCTCAAGGTGATGATCGACCTCAGCCATATGACCGAGCAGGGTTTCAACGACGTGGCGCGCCTGTCGACCGCACCCCTCGTCGCCACCCATTCCAACGCCCATGCCATTACCCCCTCCAGCCGCAACCTGACCGACCGCCAGCTTTCGGTGATCAAGGAGAGCCAGGGCATGGTCGGCCTGAACTACGCCACCTCCTTCCTGCGCCGCGACGGCAAACAGTCCTCCGACATGGGCTGGGAGGATGTGCTGGCCCATCTCGACCACCTGATCGAACACCTGGGCGAGGATCACGTCGGCCTCGGCAGCGACTTCGACGGCGCCACGATCCCCGCCGGCATCGGTGACGTGGCCGGCCTGCCCAACCTGCAAGCCGCCATGCAAGCCCACGGCTACGACGACGCGCTGATGAAGAAACTGACCCACGACAACTGGCTCGCCCTCCTCGACCGCACCTGGGGGGCCTGAGGCAGGGCGCTTGAGGGAAGATGGGCAGATTGCCCATCCTACCAACCCCCGCTGCGCCCGAGGCAGGCGTGGCGGGGTGGCACGCTTGGTCAAAACCGCGGCCGTGCGGGTCTTGCGGCCGTCCGTCCTTGCGAATTAGGTGCTTCGTTGACGTCAAATGAAATGCCTGATCGGGAGAACGCATTTTCGCGGGCCTGGAGCGCAGTTTTTGGCCAAACTCCACCTCTCGGCTATATGCTGCGCTTTGATTTCCCACGCAATTGGACCAGGTTTCACGCCCTTCCGAAGTCAAAGCGGTATGCCGAAACCATTGCCGAAGAAAACATCATCCTATCGCGAGCCAACCTCTTGGTCGAAGCGTGCTTTCCTGGGTGTGAACACCTTTGGCTGGCGATTGCCGATTATGGCCCTTCGGACTTGCACTCGCACGATCTGGTTACAAAACTTGAATTGAAACGCGCATTTTCATGGGTCGACCGAAGTGACGATCCTGAGAACCAAAATGAAGTCACTTTCTTTGCCGGAAAAGTCCCTTGGAAGCCGCTCGCACTGGACTGGCTGTTTGCCGAAATTGCCGAAGAACGAGGAAATGCGATCCTTTTTGACGCGGGCCAGGGCACGGTCCTTGCTCCCTATGATGGCGGCTTTGACGTCATCAGTCTTCAACGGGAAAGGATTGGCGCCCTTGAAAAGAATTTCGGATCATGGATGTCTGAAAGGCCTGACAAGTTGTAAGCCCCGCTTGCTCCCAAACCGTACAGGCGCAACCTCAGCCATGCCCTCTTGCGTCAGGCAAACCGCACCCGGTCTCAGGTAGGATGGGCAATCTGCCCATCTTCCAGATGCCCCGGCGCCGATTCGCCCATGATGGTTAACGCCCTCCCCTCTCCCCGCGCGTAGAGACGCAAGGAAGACCGAAGAAAGACGCCGGCAAGACCGCCACGACGCCGCGATCCTCAGCTTTACCCCAGCGTTCTCAACCCCTTCGCCTTGCCCCTCTGCCGTTGCATCGCTTCCCCGCCCATGCCACTCTCCACGGTGGAGGGCCTCATGTCGAAGATCATCATCTCCTGCGCCATCACCGGCTCCATCCATGTGCCGAGCCAGTCGCCCTACCTGCCCTACCGGCCGCAAGACATCGCCACTTCGGCCCTTGGCGCGGCCGAGGCCGGGGCGGCCATCCTGCATCTGCATGCCCGCGATCCCGAGACCGGGCGCCCCTCGGCCGATCCCCTTCACTGGGCGGGCTTCCTGCCCGGCATCAAGGCGGGCACCGATGCGGTGATCAACATGACCACCGGCGGCTCTGCCATCATGACGCTCGACCAGCGCCTCGCAGCCCCCAAGGCCAACGCGCCCGAGATGTGTTCGCTCAACATGGGCTCGATGAACTTCGCGCTCTACCCGATGCTTTCCCGGATCAAGACCTTCCAGCACGACTGGGAGAAGCCTTTCCTCGAAAATTCCGACGACGTGGTGTTCAAGAACACCCCCCGCGACATCGCCCGGATTCTCACCGAAATGGGGCGCGACCGCGGCGCGAGGTTCGAGTTCGAATGCTATGATCTCAGTCACTTGACCATGCTCAGGCACTTCGTCGACCGCGGTCTGGTGCAGGCGCCGATCTTCCTGCAATTCGTCTTCGGCGTCCTCGGCGGCATGCCGCCCGAGCCGGAAATCCTCACCCTGATGAAGCGCCAGGCCGACCGGCTCTTTGGCGACAGCTATGAATTTTCCGTCCTCGCCGCCGGCCGGGCCCAGATGCCGATGGCCACCATGGCCGCCGCGATGGGCGGCCATGTCCGCGTTGGGCTGGAGGATAACCTCTACCTTTCCAAGGGGGTTCTGGCCCGTTCCAACGCCGAACAGGTCGCCCTGATCGCCGAGATCGTCACCCGGCTTGGCCGCAGCATCGCCACACCAGAGGAGGCGCGCGCCCTCCTCCACCTCAAGGGCCGCGACAAGGTGGCGTTTTGATCACCTACCGCCGGGCCGAGGCCGCCGATGCCGCCCTCCTCCACAGCCTCTTGCAGGACATGGCCGCAGGCGAGGGAGGCGAGACCCTGGGCACGCCGGAAAGCTTGCTGCGCTACGGCTTCGGGCCAGAGCCCCGCTTTCGCGCCATCCTCGCCCATGAGGGCCAAGCCCTTGGCATGGCGATCTTTTTCCCGGAATATTCCAGCTGGCGCGGCGAGATGGGCCTGTACATCCAGGACCTCTACCTGCGGCCTGCGGCGCGGGGCAAAGGCCTCGGCCGCGGCCTTCTGGCCGCCGCCTGGGCCGCTGCCGCCGATTGGGAGCCGCGGTTCATGACCCTGATGGTGCAGCACAAGAACGCCGGAGCCAAGGGCTTCTATGCCAACCTCGGCTTCACCCTGCGCGACCGGTCCGACCAACTTATCCTTGCAGGAGAGGGCCTTGCCGCCCTGAACGCCCGATGATCACCCTCTACCACCCCGGCCAGCGCACCCATGAACCGAAGACCTTCCTGTCCTCCGGCGCGCCGAAGCCCTGCCCCGAGCAGCCCTCGCGGATCGATGCGCTGATGTCGGGTGTGGCGCGGCTTGGCCTGCAGGTCGAAAGGCCGAAGGATCACGGCATGGATGCCATCGCCGCCATCCACCCGGCGCGCTACCTGACCTTCCTGCAGAACATCTACACCCGCTGGCGCCAGATCGAGGGCGCCAGCGCCGAGGTCATCCCCAACGTGCATCCCGCCAGCCGGAAGGACGGCTATCCCCTCTCCGCCGTGGGTCAGGCGGGGTTTCACATGACCGACACCTCCTGCCCGATCAATGCCGAAACCTGGGCTGCTGCCTATGCCAGCGCCCAGACCGCCATCGCCGGCAGCTCCTTGATTCTGCAGGGCCATCGCGCCGCCTATGCCCTCTGCCGCCCGCCGGGCCACCATGCTTTCGCCGAGATCGCCGGCGGATTCTGCTACCTCAACAACACGGCCATCGCAGCGCAGCAGCTGACCCTGGCCGGGCGCAAGGTCGCCATCCTCGACGTCGATCTGCACCATGGAAACGGCACGCAAGGCATCTTCTACGACCGTCCCGATGTGCTGACCGTCTCGCTCCACGCCCATCCGGAGCGGTTCTACCCCTTCTTCTGGGGCTATCCGCAGGAGCGCGGCGCAGGTCCGGGCGAAGGGGCAAACCTCAACCTCTGCCTGCCGCGCGGCAGCGGCGATGCGGAGTTTCTGGCGGCCCTCGGCCAGGCGCTGGCGGCGATCACCCTCTGGGGCGCCGATACGCTGGTGCTGGCGCTGGGTCTGGATGCCTTCGTCGGCGACCCCTTTGCCGGCCTCGCCGTGACCACCCCGGGCTTTCACGCGATCGGGGCCGAGATTGCGGCCCTTGGCCTTCCGACGCTGATCGTGCAAGAAGGCGGCTATCTCTGCCCCGAACTGGGCCTGAACCTCGCCGCCGTCCTGCAGGCCTTCGCCTGAGCCTTCCGGCTGATGCGCAAAGGGGCCGCAGGTGTGGCAATCACGGGCCAACCTCTTGGATTATTTCAGAAAGTCTGCCCCGTGACCAAACCCTCCTCCCTCATCGGCATCGGCCTGATGCTGCTGGCCATGGCGATCCTGCCCGGCATCGATGTCATAGCCAAGCACCTGGGCAACATCGGCATGCCGGTGCTGGAGATCGTCTGGGCCCGGCTGACCTTCGGCGCGCTGCTGGCGCTGCCCTTTGCCGCCCGCCATACCGGCCTGCGCGGGCTTTTGCCGGACCGGCCGGTGATCCACCTGATGCGGGCCAGCTTCCTGATGGCCGCAACCTTCTTCTTCTTCTTCTCGCTCAAATTCCTGCCCATCGCCGATGCGCTGGCGATCTTCTTCGTGCAACCCCTTGTGGTGACAGCCCTTTCGCCCCTGGTCCTGAAAGAGAAGGTCGGGCCGCGCCGCTGGGCCGCCGTGGGCGTAGGCTTCATCGGCACGCTGATCATCATTCGCCCGGGGCTGGGTGGGATGAACACCGGCAGCCTCCTTGCCCTTGCGGCCGGCACCTGCCTTGCCATGTATTTCCTGCTGACCCGGCGGATTTCCGGGCGCAACAAGGCGATTGTCACCACCTTTTACACCAATGCGATCGGCGGGATCCTCGCCTCGATCTTGGTGCTCTGGGTCTGGAAGATGCCCACGCCAACCGAATGGGTCCTCTTCCTCGCCCTCGCCACCATCGCCAACCTCGGCCACAACCTGATCGTGCGGGCCTATGACCATGCCGAGGCCTCGCTTCTGGCGCCGCTGGCCTATACCGAGATGGTGACCTCCACCATCCTCGGCCTGATCTTCTTCGGCGACTTCCCCGATCGCTGGACCTTCGTCGGCGTCGGCATCCTGATCTCCTGCGCGATCTACATCTCGATGCGGGAAAGGCGGAAGGCGGCGTAAGCCCGCAAAACCGCAGGCAAAAATCACCCCATCGGCCGGTAGGATGGGCAATCTGCCCATCATCCAAGGGCTTCAGGCATGCTGCGCCGTCCGCGCCAGCGCGGATTTGACGAAGGCCGCGCTCAGAAGCATGCAGGTCTCCACCGCACTGCGCCGCAGGACCGTGTCATGTTCGGCATCGAAAATCACCGCCTCATGCCGCACACCCGCCTCGGTCAAAGCCTCGGCCAGCGAGAATCCCGCCGCTTCGGCGCTGTCGGGTTCCCGGCCTTCGAAGATCAGCACCTCGCCGCGGATCCGGTGCAGGGCCGTGCCGATATTCTCCTGAAACCCGCCCGGGCCGATCAGGACCGAGGCGCGGATCAGATCGCTGTGCCGCGCAAGGCAGGTGAGGGCCGTGCGCGCGCCCTGTCCCGCCCCCAGAACCGCCACGGCGCGCGGCGCATGGCCGCGTTCCAGCACCGCTTCGATGCCCAGGGTGATGTCGCTGATGTCGCGCCCCTGGCTGCGCGCCAACCGCGACCCGGCCGCCCCGCGCCAGCCCTGGCCAAACCCGGTCGAGCCGCGGAAATTCGGGGCGAGCACGGCATAGCCCTGTTCGCGCCAGAAGCCGATCTGCGGATGGGCGCGGTCTTCGGAATGCTGCTCGGGCCCGTCGTGCAACCAGACGATGAGGCCATGCGGGCGCCCCGCCGGCAGGTAAAGCCAGCCCTGGACCTTGCGGCCATCGGCCCCGTCCCACCACAGGTCGCGCGGGGCGCCGTGGTGGCGGGCCGCAGGCTGTGATGCCGCGCGCGCCATCATCTGGCGCGGCGCCGACAGGCGGCGGCAGAGGCCGCTTGGCGCAACGCGGACCAGATCATCCGGCGCATCGGCGTCATAGGCCAGCGCCAGCCAGCCGCCATCGGGCAAGCCAACTTGCGGCGCAAGGTGGCCGCGCCCGGAGTCGTTGCCAAAGACCCGCTGCCCCGCCGCATCGAACAGCACCGGGCGCAACACCCCGTTGCGATGCGCCAGGCAAACAAAGCCGCCCTTGCCGCCGATCACCACGCTGTGCGGGCAAATCTCCGGCTCGCCGCCCAGCCATTGGGTCGTGCCGGTCGACAGGGTGAAAATCCCCAGCTCGTCGCGCCCGCCGCGCTCGGCGATCACCACGATCCGGTCCTCATCCAGCCAGACACCGCGACAGGCGTCATGGACGCCGAGCGCAAAGACCTCGCGCAACCCGCTGCCATCTTCATTCATCAGCCAAAGCTGCCCGCCGCAGCCCCGCGCCCGGACATGCAGCAGGATCTTCGCGCCCGAGGGGGATTGCAGAGGCGCCTGGGGCAGGAAATCGGGCGAGCGGGCCAGGCATTGGCGGGCGCCGCTGGTCAGATCCTGGCGCCAGACCAGATTTTCGGCCACCGCACTCTGGCTTGCATAGTCGAAATCCGCCATGAAGATCAGCGCTTTGCCATCCTTCGTCAGCGCCCCGCCCTGCAGATGATGCCCCTCCTGCTTGGGGGTGAGCAGGCGCAAACGGTTACCCACCCGCCGATCCATCAGCAGAAGATGACCCTGCCCGCCGCCCTGGCGCGACTGGGCGAGGATCAGCACCTGGCCATCGCCCGACACATCGCGGATCTCGCAGGGTTCGCTGGCAAAGGTCAGCTGTTCGGTCAGGGGGACACCGCCCTCGGTCAAGGGCGTGCAGTAGATGTCGGCCACCTCTCCCAGCCCCATGCCGCACCAGAAGGCCCATCGCCCATCGCCAGAGGCATGGACCCCGCTGATCTGCGGCAGGCTGGCCCAGGCATGGGCGAGGCTCTTGAGGTTATCCATCCGAATGTCCCGGCTGTGTCGCGTGCTTCGGGACAGTCTTGCCGCCGCATTCTGAAGATTTGGTTTAAGACTTCGGCCTAAAGTGACAGAAGATCGCCGCGGCGCACGATGGCCTCGCCCGCAACATGGGCGAGCGTCTGGCCGCGCAGGCAGGAGCGCCAGAGCTCGGTGCGGAACAAGAGGCCCGCCACCGGCGCCGTCACCGCCATCCGGCGCCGGCTGACCGGATCGACGACATGGCCCAGCACCTGACCCGAGGCCACATCCTCTCCCGGTCGGGCAGCCCAGGTCACGACGCCGCCCTGCGGGGCAAAGACCTCGCCCGCACCGGCCAGCGGCAGGTGGCGCGCATCGCCATGCGAGGGGAAAAGATCCCAGCCCTGCACCGCACCGATGCTGGCCATGAAGGTCATCAGATTGGCGGCATCGCGCGCGGCGAGGTCGTCGGCCACATCGAACTGGCCGCGATATTCCAGCGTGGTCGCAAAACAACCCTGCGGCACGGCGGCCCCGTAACGCTGGCGCAGCTGGCGCCAGGGTTGGCTGTTGGCCTCGTCAAAGGCATGGCCGCCCGAGATATCGGCGATCAGCGCCAGTTTCGCCCCGACCGACCGGCACAGAAGCCGCGTCACCTCGGGCCGCTCGTTCGAGGCATAGAGATGCATCACCGCGAAATGGTCGCAATGCAGATCCAGCACATAATCGGCGTCGCAGGACCAGGACATCAGCCCGACCTGAAGGTCCTGCAGATCGTTGCGCGGCACCATCTCGGCCAGGGCTGCGCGAAAGGCGCGGCGGATGACATGCAGGTTCTGCCCGGCATCGCGGCCGAGGGCGCCTTTCAAACGGTCGCCGGCCAGATCGGCCAGATCGGGATAGCCACGGTTGAAGTTCTGCAGGGTGTCGGTGTCCTGCCGGCCTTGCGGGCGCTGATGCGTCCATTGCGACAGGCCGATCGGATTGGCCACCGGGACGATGCAGATCTCGCCCAGAATGCCACCCTGACGTGCGGAGACGTCCAGCAGGTCCATGAGGTGCTGCAGCACGAGGACGCCCGGCATCTCGTCGGCATGAAGGCCGGCCTGCAGGTAGACCTTGGGATGCGCCCCGACCGCACCGAAACGATACAGGGTCACCTCGCGCCGCGTCCCTGCGGATGCGCCTGTCAGGGGCCAGGTTTCGATACGCATGAATGACCTATATTTTCAGGGTATTTGGCCCGCAAGACCCGAGGGCGTCAAGCCTTCCCGTCACTGCGCAGCCGCAGCACCCGGCTGGCGGATCACCGTGACCGAGGTCGAGGCCTCGGCCACCACCTTGGACGAGACCGATCCCAGATAGCGCCGCGCCGTCGAATGGCCGCGCGCCCCCATCAGGATGTGATCAGCGCCCAGTTGTGCGGCATGGTCTATCAGAACCTGCGCCGGGTCGGTGCCTTCGAGGATCGTGTAGGTCAGTTGCGCCTCGGGCAGCTCCAGATCCTCGGCCCAGGCTTTCAGGCGGACCAGGCGGGAGACATGCAGGTTCTCGCCCGAGGCATCGACCATCACATCGATCGCCAGCCGCCCGGCCCGTATCACGTTGACGCAGGCCACCCGCGAATCCGGCTCCAGCGTCAGCATCCGCCGCACCCAGGCCAGCAGCGGCGCGGCCAGCGCATCGCCCTCGGGCGAGAGGTCGACCGCGACCAGAAGGATCGGCGCGCGGCCCAGTTGCACCCCCACCCGGTTCGGATGCGACAGCGCGGTCACATGCCGCATCTTGCGCCAGCGCGCGAAGACCCGGCCCCAGCCATCGGGCGCAAGCTTGCGCGCCCGCGCCGTCAGGGTGACCTGGCCGGGGTATTGCAGATCGAAGCGCATCTGCGCCGCGGATTGATAGCGCCTTGCCGGGTCCACCTCCAGCGCGCGCAGGATAACCTCCTGCAGCCACTCGGGAATTTCGGGGCGGAAGGCGCGCGGCGGGGTGGGATCGCGCCAGAGCCTGCGCCGCACCTGACGCAGGGCCTGCGGCATGCCGAAGGGGGGCTGGCCGGTCGCCATCTCGTACATCATGGCGCCGATGGCAAAGAGATCGCTGCGCATGTCGTCGCGCTGGCGCAGGTATTGCTCGGGCGCGATATAGGGCCATGTGCCCATCGGGATGGCGAATTCCTCCTCCAGCAGGTCGGGAAGCTCGTCATGGCGGGCTAGGCCGAAGTCGATCAGCACCATCTCGCCGCTTGGCCGCTGCAGGATATTGGCGGGCTTCAGGTCCAGATGCGTCACATGTTGCAGATGCACGGCATGGACCGCCTCGGCGATGCGGGCCGAGGTCTCCAGCAGGTCCGACAGCGGCCAGGGCCCCTTGTCGAACTTGCTTTGCAGGCTGGTGCCGGGGATCCTTTCCTGCACGATATAGGGCAGACGGGTGAAATCGCCCTGGCCGAGGACGCGCGGCACATGCGGGCCGCTCAGGCGCGGCATGATCATCTGCTCGACCTCGAAGCCCACGATGGTCGGGCCGTCATAGCCGTCCATGATCGTCGGCACCTTCATCACCATCGGTGTGCGGTAAAGCGCATGGGTCACCGCCCAGATCGTGGCAAACCCGCCCTCGTGCAGCTTCTCCCCCAGGGTGAACCCGTCGATCTCCAGCCCGGTCTGCGGTCTTTGCATCGCTACTCCCCACAGATCAGGCGTTGCGCCAGGGCCTCTGGCAGGCCCGCCGCGCGGATTTTCGTGGCCACCGCGCCGCAGTCATAGGCGACGCGGCGGAAACAGACCTCGCCCACCGCCTCGTCATAGATGAGGTAAGAGGCCTGCGGGCAGCCATCGCGCGGCTGGCCGACGCTGCCCACCACGGCGAGCCAACGGCGCGAGCGCAAGAGCGGATAGCTCATCCCGAAACGCACCCCGATCCCCGCCACCTGCCCGCGCAGATCGGCGGAAAACAGCGCCGGCACATGGACATGGCCGCAGAAGGTCACCAGCGTCTGGCACGACCGCAGCGAGCCCGCCGCCGTCGCCTCGTTGGTGACATAGATCCAGTCCTCGGGCGATTGCGCGCTGGCATGGACGAAAAGCGCTGCCTCGCGGGTGGCGCTCATCGGCAGCGCGGCGAGGAAGGCGGCTTGCGCGGGCGACAGGCGCTTGCGGGTCCAGTCGATGGCAATCCGCGCATTGCTGCTCATCCCGGCCGAGCCTGCGGTGACGGCCTCGTCATGGTTGCCGCGGATGACGATGGCGCCGGAGGCGGCCAATTCCATCGCCTTGTCGCAGCACCAGTCCGGATCGGGCCCGTAGCCGACGATATCGCCGAGGATGACGACCCCGTCGCAGCCGCGCGCCGCCTGATCGGCCAGAACGGCGGAAAAGGCCTCACGGTTGCCGTGGATGTCACTGAGGATCGCCAGCCGCATCCGCTCCGCCTCCCAACGGTGGTTGCCTCGGGGGAGCTTAGGCGAAGGTCAAGCGCAGCGCCATGCGACCCTGCAGCGCGGGGCGGCTTTTTGGCGCCTCAGCGGTCGAGCGCGTGATATTGCCCGTTCCAGTACAAAAGCGCCCCGAGCGCGGGCGATGTGCGGATCTGCATGACGCGGCCGATCAGGATCGAATGGGTGCCGCGGTCGATCATCTCTTCGACCTTGCAGGCAAAGGCCTGCGGCGCATCGGCCAGCAGCCGCACGCCCGAGGGCGCCTCGACCCAATCGGCACCCTCGTAGCGCGCAGGCCCCCGCAAGCCGCCCTTGCCGGAGAATCGATCCGCCACCGCCTGATGGCCGGAGCCGAGGGCCGACCAGCCGAAATAGCCGTGCCTTGCGATCAAGGGCCAGCTGGAGGTGGCCCGGTTGATGCAGGCCAGAACCATCGGCGGCTCGGCGGTCAGCGAGATTCCGGTGGTGATCACCATGCCGCTGGCCTCCGCCCCCTGCCCCACGGTGATCAGGCTGCAGGCGCCGACAAAGCCGCGCATCGCGGTTTTGAAGGCTTCGGGGCTCGGGTCTTGCAAGGGCTGATGTTCCATGCTGCGGATGTAGGGCAATTCCCCCCGGCTTTCCAGCGACAGGTTTACCTTGCCCGCGCCAGAGCCTAGTCTTGCCCCACCTCGAATCCGGGAATTCCATGTCCGCACCCAACCCTTCCGGCGACCCCGCCTACCGCGTTCTGGCGCGCAAATACCGCCCCGAGACCTTTGCCGACCTCGTAGGCCAAGAGGCGATGGTGCGCACGCTGAAGAACGCCTTCGCGGCGGACCGGATCGCGCATGCCTTCATCATGACCGGCATCCGCGGCACCGGGAAGACCACCACCGCCCGGATCATCGCCAAGGGGCTGAACTGCGTCGGCCCCGATGGCAAGGGCGGCCCCACGACCGAGCCTTGCCTGGTCTGCGAGCCCTGCCGCGCCATCGCCGAGGGCCGCCATGTCGATGTGATGGAGATGGACGCGGCCTCGCGCACCGGGGTCGGCGACATCCGCGAGATCATCGAAAGCGTGCGCTACCGCGCCGCCTCGGCCCGCTACAAGGTCTATATCATCGACGAAGTGCACATGCTGTCGACCGCTGCCTTCAACGCGCTGCTGAAGACGCTGGAAGAACCGCCCGAGCATGTCAAATTCATCTTCGCGACGACCGAGATCCGCAAGGTGCCGGTCACCGTCCTGTCGCGCTGCCAACGCTTTGACCTGAAGCGGATCGAGCCCGAGGTGATGATCGCCCTGCTGCAGAAGATCGCGAAGGGCGAAGGCGCCACGATCTCTGACGCCGCGCTGGGGTTGATCACGAGGGCCGCCGAAGGTTCGGCCCGCGATGCGACCTCGTTGCTCGACCAGGCCATCTCGAACGGCGCTGGCGCGGTGGAGGCGGAGGCGGTGCGCGCCATGCTCGGCCTCGCCGACCGCGGCCGGGTGATGGACCTCTTCGACATGATCATGCGCGGCGCTGCGGCCGAGGCGCTGCACGAATTGTCCGAGCAATATTCCGACGGGGCCGATCCCCTCGCCGTGCTGCGCGACCTGGCCGAGATCACGCATTGGATTTCGGTCATCAAGATCACGCCGGAAGCCGCCGAGGACCCGACCCTTGCGCCGGATGAACGCAGCCGGGGCATGGAGATGGCCAGCCGCCTGCCGCTGCGCTCGCTGTCGCGGATGTGGCAGCTTCTGCTGAAGGCACTGGAAGAGGTCGCCCAGGCCCCCAATGCGATGATGGCGGCCGAGATGGCGGTGATCCGCCTGACCCATGTCGCCGACCTGCCCGACCCCGAAACCCTGCTGCGCCACCTGCGCAATGTGCAACCGGGCGTTGCCATGCCCGGCGGCGCCCCGGCGGGCGGTGGCGGTGCGGTCCATGCGCCGATGATGCGGCTGGCCCCCTCCTTGCCGATGCGTGGCCCGGTGATGCAGGGCGGCCAGGCTTTGGCGATCCAATCCGCGCCCGAAACGCAGTACCAGACCTTCGATCAGGTCGTGGCCCTGATCCGCGAAAAGCGTGACATGAAGCTGCTGTTCGAGGTGGAATCCACCCTCCGCCTCGCCCGCTATGCCCCGGGACGGATCGAGTTCGAGCCGACCGCCGACGCCGCCCCCGATTTCGCCGCCCGGCTTGGCCAAAGGCTGCAAACCTGGACCGGCGCGCGCTGGGGCGTCTCTGTCGTCTCCTCCGGCGGGGCGCCGACCATCGCCGAGGAACAGGACCGCGAGATGAGCGAGGCCAGGGCCGAGGCGATGACCCAACCCCTCGTCCAGGCCGTGCTCGCCGCCTTCCCCGCCGCCCGGATCACCGCCATCCGCACCCCCGAAGCGCTCGCCGCCTCCGCCGCCGAGGCCGCCCTGCCCGAGGTGGAGGACGAATGGGACCCCTTCGAGGAAAGCTGACAGGGCGCCCGAATTTTCTGCGAAGGGTCTTGACTAGCAGAGGTCCATGAAAGTGGCCTAATGCTATGAAAGAGCTGAGGAATCGTTACGCAAAAAGTTCGAAACTTTCTGAGGCCCAATTTCGGGCCTTCATTCGGCTCGTCGCGGCTGATTTGACGGCCTCCCAGATCGCTCAGGTTTCGGGTCTGAACCGCAACACCGTCAACCGGTTTCTCGGCCTCCTGCGCCAGCGGATGGCCCTCTGGTGCGCCGAACAAT